>NZ_CP076562.1:1945809-2266619 GCF_022174665.1 Eubacterium sp. MSJ-33 | reverse complement strand
CATAAAAACTACGGACATCCATGTTATCCGGGTACTTAAACCAGTCCCTGACTTTACGTGTGCCTTCCCCGATATAACAGTATTCGTTATCCTCGACATCATTAGACGGATCTCCATTGTAGAAACGATCCACAAAAATCTGATAGAATACGGCGCCCCTTGCCCATTTGGGAACGGAAAATCCCGGTGCGATCTGAAAATTATAATCCGGATTCAGATCCTTCTGTGTTCCAAGCTTGTTATAATAACAAGTAACATTACCCGCAAGCACCATATAATAATAATCAATATCTGCTGTTACCTCTGATATTGTATATGCATAGTAATCAAACAAGTCATCACTGCGTTCCACCTGCATCTTACAACGCTCCCCATTGTAAACCAGGTACACCGCATCTACATTATTTCTTCCAGTCCGAAACCGAAGCACCACCGAATCTCCAATCGAAAGCTCTGCCGGATGACGATAGCTATCTGTTCCATCCGCAAACAATGCGCCGAAATTCAATGCAGTCTTCGTATTATATACATACTGTAATACTTTGAGAGCTTGTCTCTGATTCTCCACCATCAAGAGTATCCTCCCTAATTCTTTTTGACCATTATCTATTATTTTAATACAGGACAGGAATTTACACAATAAAAAAATAAAAAATGAAAGGGAAAAGGACAGCCAACGATCGGCTGTCCTTTTCGGAGAAGGTATTTTGTTACTTTGGGGTGTAGCAAAAAACTATATAATGTATTGGGGGGTTACAAGTATTATTATACATAGAAACCCTAAAAAGTCTGCCCAAACATTTATTTTTTTCAGATTTTTTTTTGTGCAAATTCTCTTGAAACAAGTCGTCAAAAATCGTTTTTTGTCGTCTTTTTGTGCATTGTGCACAATTTCGGAGTTTTCTTCACTACAATTTTCACAATCGGTTACTGATTCAATCCTGTTGTATCCAACCCGTCCGGATAAGTTTCTGTTGGACTTTCCTCAAAAAGTGCTTCAAATTCTGCACGATTGATTCGTTCTTTTTCCAACAAAGCTGCCGCACACCGATGCAATACATCCATATGACTCACAATAATCTGTTTTGCCTCAAGGTAACATTCATCCATGATTCGGCGCACTTCCTTATCAATCATCGCAGCAACCTTCTCACTATAATTTCTTGCATGTCCAAGATCTCTGCCAAGGAATACTTCTTCCTCACTGTTGACTTCATAGTTAATTAAACCAACCTTCTCAGACATACCGTACTTGACTACCATCGCCTGTGCGGTCTGGGTTGCCTGCTTGATATCTGCTGAAGCGCCCGTTGTAATATCACCAAAAATGAGTTCCTCAGCAATTCGACCACCGAAGCTGACCATGATATCCTGCAGCATATGCTTCTTCGTCATAAAAACATTATCATTCTCCGGAAGGGGCATCGTATATCCGCCAGCGCCCCGACCATTCGGAATAATCGATACAAGATGCACAGGACCAACCTCACTCAACAAATGGAACAAAATCGCATGACCACTCTCATGGTAAGCTGTAATACGACGTTCTTTCTCCGGAACCAGGCGGCTCTTCTTCTCGCCTCCAATTCCAATCTTGACAAAGCTCTTGTCTACATCTTCTTTCTTAATAAACTGACGATTCTGTTTTGCTGCACAGATTGCTGCCTCATTCATCAGGTTCTCCAGATCCGCGCCCGCAAATCCGGCTGTTGTTCTGGCAATCTCATGCAGATCGATGTCATCTGACAAAGGTTTATTTCTGACATGGACACGCAGAATCTCCTCACGCCCTTTAACATCCGGTCTTCCAACCATAACCTTACGGTCAAAACGTCCCGGTCGCAAGATTGCCGGATCAAGAATATCCACACGGTTTGTTGCTGCCAGCACGATGATACCTTCATTCGTACCAAAGCCATCCATCTCAACAAGCATCTGGTTCAATGTCTGCTCACGCTCATCATGTCCGCCACCGAGACCAGAGCCTCGTTTTCTGGCAACCGCATCAATCTCATCAATAAATATAATACAAGGTGCATTTTTCTTCGCATCCTCAAACAGATCACGCACACGGCTTGCACCGACACCGACGAACATCTCAACAAAGTCAGAACCAGAAATTGTAAAGAATGGTACTCCTGCTTCACCGGCTACCGCCTTGGCAAGAAGTGTTTTACCTGTTCCCGGAGGACCCTCTAACAAAACACCCTTCGGAATACGGGCTCCCAGTGTGTTATATTTCTTCGGATTACGCAGGAAATCTACGATCTCTGCCATATCCTCTTTTTCTTCTTCCAGACCGGCTACATCTTTAAAAGTATATTTCTGGTCATTCTCGTTCGACATATGTGCCCGGCTCTTACCAAAATTCATCATTTTGCCGCCACCGGCACCTCCGCCGCCACCGGCACCAGACATATTTGCCATAAAAATCATAACAACGACAAGCAATACTACAATAAGCACAACTGTCGGCAGCCATGTCCAGACGTTGCTCTGACCGCTGATATCATGCAGTTCCATTCGGATGTTTCCGTCTCCCTTGTTCTGAACAATCCGCTGCACCTGATTGACATCCGATACATTAAATTCCTTTTCCTCATTCGTCTGTCGATATGTGATATATACCGTTCCTGTTGGTATCTCCTTATTCTGATAAATCTCTACAGAACCTATCAGTCCCTCAGATACCTCTGCCTGAAAATCAACGATTGTGTAACCATCGTCTGCCTTTGAATTCTTGTTCACGTACCAAATAACGCCACAGAACATTGCAAAGAACAAAATCAGGTAGATTCCGAGTCCTTTCTTTAATCCTTTCATGCCATGCTCCCTTCTGGATAAATTTATGTATTACTCCGAAATCACACCAATATATGGAAGATTTCTATATTTCTGTGCACAATCAAGACCATAACCCACAACAAAACGATCCGGAATGACAAATCCGGTGATATCCGGCTCTAATTCTACAACACGACGATCTGGTTTATCCAACAGTGTCACTACCTTAAAGCTTGCCGGCTTGCGTTCCTTCAATATATTGACCAGATAAGAAAGCGTACGGCCGGAATCCATGATATCCTCAATTAGTACCACATCTCTTCCCTCGATGCTCTCGTCCAGGTCTTTAATCATCTTTACAACACCTGAAGATTTTGTATCATTGCCATAGCTGGAAACAGACATGAAATCCATTGTTACCGGTACAGACAGACGTTTCGCAAGCTCACACATAAAAAAAACGCTTCCCTTCAGTACTCCGATAATATGAATTGTCTTTCCTGCATATTCCATACTCAACTGCTCTGCAATCTCCGCAATTCTTGCCTCCACTGCCTCCGCATCAATCATAACATCAATCTTTTGTTCCATCTTGTTCTCCTTTACTTTCATACTGTATTTTTATGATTCTGTTTGTGTTCTCATCTACATGATATGCAGGACTAAACCGAAGTCCAACCACCCACAGGATTTCCTTCCCGCATGCTACAACCGGCCAATCCCCGCGTTTTGCGCGGTCAACCTTCGCATCAATAAAAACACGGGACAATTTCTTCGTATTACCATTCACATCAATCACAATAAAATCTCCATCTTCCGGTGTACGGACACACAGAGTACCTTTTATTTTACCATAATCTACAAACTTAGTATAGTTTTTTTTCGGAATTGGATCTCCAAATACAAAATCTTTAATTTCAACGGATAGCTTTCCCTTTTGCGGGATTTCATAATCACCTGAATGATTAAGTTCAAAACAATAATCCACGATTTCCGGTGCTTTGTCGGTTATAATAAGTTCTCCATAATTCCGCCTTGCTGAAATTCCATACGGCAACTGTACTGAATTTCCGGTATCTTGGTAAATAAGTGCCACTACTGCCTGTATATGCTTCCGTGTAATGTCTTTCTTTTTCTGCGCTACCTGTCCAATTGCTTCCCATATGATATGTTCCTGCAGTACAGGTCCCGACTTATACAATTCAGATATAGAAAGTGTCACCGTCTTTCCGAACGTATCTTCCATTCCGATTGATTCATATTGATTCATCGCCTGTGTATGAATATATTCATAGCTCAGTGCTGCATCGCTCGCAAGCATACAGATATGCTCCACTGCACGGTCATTTAATTCCCGCATAACCGGAAGGATGCTATGGCGGATTTTATTTCTGGCATAGTCCAGTTCTGCATTTGTTGAATCCTGACAAAACGTCTGTCCAATTTCTTCCAGATATGCTTCGATTTCTTTTCTTGACACTCCAAGCAGAGGACGAATGATATCCCCCCGGCTTGCCGCAATTCCTGCCAATCCCTTCAGGCCGCTGCCTCGAACCATATGAAAAAGCACTGTCTCTGCCACATCATCCTGGTTATGCGCAACCGCAATCTTATCAAAACGCAACTGAAGCAGAAGCTCTTGCATACACTGATACCGGTATTCCCGTCCGGCTTCTTCCACCGTCATACCCAGATTTTGGGCATACGCCGGAATATTCTTTCGATACTCTTTGTAAATGAATCCAAACTTCTCACATAAGTTCTTCGTAAACGCGGCATCCCGGTCTGCTTCCTTTCCACGGATGCCATGATGCACATGTACTACCACAATCCCCTGCTCCAAGATCTGCAGTACAGGTGCCAGCCGTTTCAGCACACAAAGCAGGCACACCGAATCTGCACCGCCGGACACGCCAATCACCAGACGATCTCCAACCTGTATCAAAGAATGCTCCTGTATATAATTATAAACCCTCTGTTCAAATAAATTCATCGCAGCTCCTAAATCTGATTTTGCCTTTTTATATTAGCACAAACGCAGTTTGAAGTATAGGCATTCACAGATTTTTCATCACCTTACACACGACGATTGTCGCATCATCTTTAAGTCTTTTTCCACAGACACTCCGAATCTCTCGAACGATTGTGTCCACAATTTCCTCCGGTTCGCCATCATCGAATTCAGATAACAGAGTGTTCATGTAGTCATCTTTATTTTCAAACAGAATACTGTCCAGTACGCCATCACTCACCATGACAATGTAGTCTCCGGCATAATACTTCTTACTGCTGCATTCACAGCCAGCATCCTCAACGATTCCAATCGGAAGTGATGTTGATTTGATACACTCCATCCATTCGCCCCGCCGGATATAGGTTGTCGCTGCTCCGTATTTGACAAGATGTCCGACACCCGTATACAGATCAAGCAGCAACATATCCAGAGTCGTAAAATGTTCTCCCTTATTTTTTTCGGCAAGATAGGCATTGACCAGCCGCACTGCCATCTCCTGTTCAAACCCGGTTGCAACCAGTTCTTCAACCGCAGCTAAAAGTTCCTCGCTGTCTTTTGCCGCCTGCATGCCGTTTCCCATGCCATCCGCGATCATTAAAAGTGCCTGCCCGTTCTTCAGAGTACCAATATAGAAATTATCCCCGGAGATGACGTCCTCCTGGCAGGAAAGCCGTCTGGCTGCCGTCTGCAGACGAAATGCCGGCTTTTGGTTCAGGATCACAAGATCATAGTTTCTGCCAACCATCTGCCGGCTGTCTTCCCCGATTTCAAAAGGAATCCCCGTCTCTCTGCTTGCAATCTTACGCACCGCTTCTGCACCGATCAGCCTGCCACGTCCCACGCGCGCATCCGCATAAAGCTGGTATCTGCCGTTTTGTGCTTTTAACAAGGTAAGTGATTTAACGTGTACGCCCATTCGTCCAAGTTCGGACACAATCGCTGTCTCTGCATCCTTACGCATAGCAACCGGACTATCCAACTGCTTTGTAAATGTTTCCAGCATCGTGCCGATCTGCGCAAATCCAATCCGCTGTCCTTCGGTTCCTGCAAATGTATAATCAATTCTCTTTAATGCATCTGAGAACTCCCGTACGCGGGCGAGTGTGAGTTTTCCCCACTCTCCCCCGGAAAGCGATGTTGTATCTCCCTGTTGCCGTATCTGCACGAATAATCGTCCCGGCAAAAACAATAGAACAAACTCTGTTGCAACGAGCGCCTTAATCCCGGACTCTGAAAGCATCTCAGGAAACACAAAATATCCAAGTGCGCATGCACAAATCCCAAAGACGACAAGGCTTCCATATCGTCCCATATGAAAAAATTCCGTCAATCCATTTACAAGGACAGTGAGGAACACCCACGCCACAAGTACCTGCATATCGGATGTACGCAAAGCATAGATGGCTCCGGTAATCGCCGCCCACGACACACCTGCGGAAAACCCAAAACGATATGACACATAAAAAATAGTAAACAGACATACACTCGCGAGCACCTCAACGGTTCCTGCAATCTGAATCGGAATTCCTGCAAGAACTGTCGTTGCAAGAATCAATACGGCAAACATTGTCTGCGTGTCAGACAAAAAATACAGCCTGTCCTCCGCAATATTCCGATACACGAAGCAATATGCAAGCATAAAAGAGAAAACCAGCACTCCCTCTGCACATGCCATAGGAATCCCGAGTGCATCCGGCAGCATATAAGACGCTCCAATCTGAAGAACCATCGTTATAAGTCCGACCAGCACCGAAAGCAAAAAAGAACGTGGATACAGAAGCTGCAGTTTTCTGCTCCTCACAACCACCGCCGCAACCATCCAGATTACCGGATAAATCCACGTTCCCTGTTTTACAAAACCATCCTGTTCCAAAAATGCGCCAAATAAGCCAAACAACATCAACCACGGGTTTCTCCCACAGGCACTCCCCGCACCGATAATTGCAGTTCCAAACGGTGCAGTTCCAAACAGGTTGCAGCGTCCCACACAATATGCAGTCAGAAAATCGGCGATACCGGAAAAAATCTTTTCCATCTTCATTCTCTCAATCCCCTCTACCTCTACCAGATGGTTGTTCTATATTACAAATTTGCCATACAAGTTTATACAATTCTTCCGGCTATGTGTGTCTAACAATGACGGAAAATTCAAAGAATTTATAGACATTTTTACACAAAAAAGCTCCCGACCTCTGTCGGAAGCTTCTTACCGTCAATCCTGTTTTCTTTATTCTGCAGGGCGAATCACCAATTCATCCGGATGTACCAGACCCAGCTTGTCTTTTGCAACATCCTCAATATACTCATTCGTCTGCATATATTTCTCCTGTGCATCGAGGTTTGCCTGTTCCTGCTTTGCCTCTTCCACCTTTAATTCCATCGTCTTTTCCGTCTCAGCCAATTGCTTACTCTTAGCATGCAATGTCGATGCATGCACAACTGAAGTCACGCATACAAATACAACCGCTACTATAACCAAAAATGTAATAACCGGCGATTGACGATATCGAATTGATTTTCTTGCACTGCTTTTTGCCATTTCCATACCCACTTTTCATACCTAAAGATATTTACATTTTACCCTTATTATCGCTATTTTTCAACATTTTCTTATGCTTTTTCGTGGATTTTTTTACCTTGTACAAGATGTAGTTTGCAGACTTCATCAAAACACAACTTATAGTGTAGTGAAACAGAATTACACCAAACAAAATTCCAACTGCCATATACCAGCGCAGCACACCATCCCCATAGGTATGAATTTCTTCCAGCGTAATGTATGTCCATACCAGCCAGAAGCAGACATCTTCCATCGCTATTAAAATTGAATTATGAGATACCACGCGCCGAAACACACGCAAAAGATCATACGACAGTGTGAGGGCGATTCCCATGGCGACACTCATCAGAAACATGGCACCCTGCCGTATTAATACATCCATCAATTATCGAAACAGCCGCTTTGCGATTGCAGCAGCCTTCTTCTTTCCCTTTTTTTCGGAATACAACATCCCCTGTATCGTACCGGTCAACTGGAGTTCACCCTTCTCCATATCCAGTTTCTCTGCATGCAGATTCTGTCCCTTGATTGCAAGATGATCTGCTGTTGTTTCCACCTCAACAAGTTCCGGTTCCATGGATATCACTTTTTCCAGTCCGGTGAGGCTCATATGTGCACGCTGTGTGATGTGTATCATATGACTTTCCATGTATGCTCCTGCACACTTACTATAGCTTATATATATGCAGACAGCCTGTCATTTATGAGTTTTCACCATGCATCAGAGATATTCAAACATCTCCTTCGCATCTTCCTTTTTGGTCGAGTCTGCAATCATTGTTACTTTGACCTTCACCGATTTGTTGCCGAATGATATCTCGATAACATCTCCAACCTTAACGTCATAGGAGGCTTTTACAACCTTTTCATTTACCATCACCCTGCCTGCATCACACGCGTCATTTGCCACCGTACGACGTTTGATTAGACGAGATACTTTCAAATACTTATCCAAACGCATAACTTGTTCCTCCTTGCTTTCCTGTTATATGAAAAAGCTGCCGCGATATGCGACAGCTTTTCACTCTTTATCGAAAATCTTTTTCCGTAAGAATCTCAGATTAGTTTAAAGAATCCTTTAAAGCCTTACCAGCCTTGAACTTAGGAGTCTTAGAAGCAGCGATCTTCATTGTCTCGCCTGTTCTTGGGTTACGTCCCTCACGAGCAGGTCTCTCAGCTACTTCAAATGTACCAAATCCAACCAACTGAATCTTCTCACCATTCTTTAACTCTTCTGCTACTGTCTCTGTGAAAGCCTTGAGTGCCTTCTCAGCTTCTGTCTTCTTAAGTCCAGCCTTCTCAGCCATCTTTGCAACTAATTCATTCTTGTTCATCGAAATTTCCTCCTATAAATAAAACGATGTTTCTTGACCACATCCCCCGCGGTCGAATCTTATTTTATCAGCATTTACGAGAAATGCCCTACGCATATTTATACCTTGTTGCCCTTTGTTTGTCAAGGAAAAAAGCCAAGTTTTTGGGAATTTCGATGCTAATTTTAACCTTCCATCTGTTTCCCAAGGAAATTTGCTGCAATCGCCGCTGCCTTCACCTCTGATTCGCCTATTTGCTTGCTTCCATCCCGACTAAGCAAAATTACCGCGCCTATCGCATCGCCCTCACAGATAATCGTCTGTACAATCTCTCCATCATACTCATTATCGCCATGTCCGAGAATCCTGATAAACTTCTTCTCACCTTTTCGAGCCAGAATCACTTCGCGATCATTGATTGCATCTTCCAATTCCCGGTGCAGCGATTTGCCGAGTAAATCCTTCTTTGAAATACCTGCAACCGCGATAATCTGATCCCGATCACACACACAGACACCACAGCCAAGACTTGATGCAATCGCATCTACATATTCCTGTGCAAATGCGGACAGCTCTCCAATCGGCGAATATTTTTTGAGTACAATCTCTCCATCTTTATCTGTAAATATCTCAAGCGGGTCGCCTTCCCGAATCCGTAATACCCGTCTTATCTCTTTTGGGACAACGATTCTGCCAAGCTCATCGATCCGTCTGACAATTCCTGTTGCTTTCATTTGATCATTCCTCCTGTTCTCCTGATATACTTCCATTTTTGTACTGTATGGGTAGTATGTGGAAAATCAAAAGAAATATTCGATTGTTATTTAAAGAAATTAATAAACTTTCGCTACATAGAGATCATCTCAACAGGTTCCGCTTCTTATTCTCTGTCATTCAAAAATGGATTTCGTTTTCTCCTATTGTAATTTTTGGATTGCACCTATTGTGATTTCATACTGTTCCTTCACTTTTTCAAACATCTCATCCGTGCCGTCTAATTCTTTCGCCCGGAGCTTCTCCGTGAGTGCGGAACTCGCGGAGAACAGCTTATCAAATCCTAAATTTACGCACACACCCTTCAATGTATGTGCTGCACGAAATGCACTTTCGACATTGTTTTCCTGTAACGCTTCCTTCAATGTTTCATAGGACTTATCATTTAAAAATTTGAGGGCAAACCGCTGTACCATCTGCTCACTGCCCAGACGGCTCAGCACTTCATCAAAATTAGACCCCATTTCTTCATAACATGCTCTTACATCCATCTTTGTATCCCTTTCGTAAATCGCATATCCGGTCTGTCATCTATCTATTCACTAAAATCTTTATAAAATAAACATCAAATCCCCATAAGAAGGCATCGGCCACATCTCTTTGTCAACAATCATCTCCAGACTATCAACCGGAGTACGCAATGCTGTCATAGCTGGCATGATAATATCGCGGCAATATTTTGCTCGTTCCGGACCCTCTTCCATATTCTCAATCTCACCTGTTACATGGACGAGATAATTGAGCGCTCCATAACTATCTGCCAACAAAGATGATGTCTTTTCCAAAAGCTTCTCCTGTACACTCACATTATAGCTGGCTCCGGCAGCCCGAACTTGATTCACAGACTCCGCAAGCACAGTTGTATATTTCACAACTGCCGGAATAATCTGTTTCGTCGCCATATCAATCATCGTTTTCGCTTCAATATTAATTGCTTTTGCATAGATCTCATACTGAATCTCTGCTCTTGCAGAAAGCTCAGCCTTCGTAAACACTTTGAAATGCTCAAACATAGCGACAGCAGAATCTGTAGTAAGGGCCGGAATCGCGTCGACCATGGTTGGAAGGTTTGGAAGTCCTCTGCGCTTCGCTTCCTCCTGCCATTCCTTGGAATATCCATTACCACTGAAGATAATACGCTTATGCTGTTCCATATATTCTACGATTAATGCATTCAATTCTTTTTCAAAATCATCAGCCTTTTCCAGTCTGTCACAGGCCTCCTCAAATGCCTCTGCTGCGATCGTATTCAAAACAACGTTACAGTTAGACAGGGAATCCTGGGATCCAAGCATACGGAATTCGAACTTATTTCCGGTAAATGCAAACGGTGAAGTACGATTACGATCCGTTGCATCCTTGCGGAAGTCCGGAAGTGTTGTAACACCCGTTGCAAATTTTTCCCCCTTGATACTGTGGGTTGCCTCTCCATTTTTCAGAATCTGATCAAGCACATCCTCAAGCTGGTCTCCAAGGAATACAGAGATTACGGCTGGTGGTGCTTCATTTCCACCCAGTCTCTGATCATTTCCGACATCGGCTGCAGACACACGGAGCAAATCCGCATGCTCATCAACCGCCTTCAAAATACATGCAAGCACAAGAAGGAACATCTTGTTCTCATGTGGGTTCTTGCCCGGCTCAAGCAGATTCACACCATCATCAGAAGTCAGGGACCAGTTATTGTGCTTACCGGAACCATTTACGCCGGCAAACGGCTTCTCATGAAGCAGGCAGCGCATACCATGACGGCTTGCTACCTTCTTTAAAATCCGCATCATAATTTGATTGTGATCCTGTGCAATATTCACCGGTGCATAGATTGGTGCCAGCTCATGCTGTGCCGGAGCAACCTCATTGTGCTGTGTCTTCGCAGCAACACCAAGCTTCCAGCACTCCTCATTTACTTCCTTCATATATGCACTGACACGCTGACGAATCGTACCAAGATAATGGTCATCCATCTCCTGTCCCTTTGGCGGCATTGCCCCAAACAGCGTACGACCTGTATAAATCAGATCCTTACGTTTCAACCATTTTTCTTTATCAACCAGAAAATATTCCTGCTCGGCACCAACCGATGGTGTCACACGTTTTGCAGTTGTATTTCCGAACAATCTCAATATACGAAGTGCCTGTTTGTTGATTGCTTCCATCGAACGAAGCAGCGGTGTCTTCTGATCGAGTGCCTCCCCCGTATACGAACAGAATGCGGTAGGAATACAGAGGATTCCACCTGCCGAATCATGACGGACAAACGCCGGTGATGTACAATCCCATGTCGTATATCCTCTTGCCTCAAAAGTAGCTCGCAGACCTCCGGAAGGGAAAGAAGATGCATCCGGCTCACCCTGAATTAATTCCTTGCCAGAGAAGGACAATAATACCTTTCCGTTTTCTTTTGGTGCTGTGATAAATGCGTCATGTTTTTCTGCTGTCACACCTGTCATCGGCTGGAACCAATGACTAAAATGTGTCGCACCTTTCTCGATTGCCCACTCCTTCATCTCATGAGCCACCACATCTGCGATTTCGAGAGACAGTTCCTTACCTTCTTCGATTGTCTCCTTCAGTTCCTTATAAACTTTCTTCGGAAGTCTCTCTTCCATAACTGCATCGTTGAACACATCACAGCCAAAAATTTCTGTTACATTTACATTTTCTTCCATATTGTACTCTAAACCTGTCCTTTCACGTTTCCTTAATTAATTTTGAAAGTTCTCCCCTTGTATTATTATTTTTTTTATAGTATATTTTATGAAGTTTGCTTTGTCAAACACTATAATAGGTAATATGCCGCAATCTTTCATTATCTGACGGCATTTTTATTCAGGAGGAAAATATATGCAACGGGAATCTTTTAAATCCCGTCTTGGTTTTCTGCTTGTATCGGCAGGATGCGCCATCGGTATCGGAAATGTCTGGCGTTTCCCTTATATCGCAGGCGAAAACGGAGGCGGTCTTTTTGTACTCTTTTACCTGATTTTTCTGGTAATCATGGGACTACCTGTTTTGACAATGGAATTCGCGGTCGGTCGTGCAAGCCGTAAGAGTGCGGTACTCGGTTACAAAGCGCTTGAAAAGCCCGGCAGCAAATGGCACATCCACGGCTGGTTCGCCATGGCCGGATGCTATCTGCTGATGATGTATTACACAACCGTATCCGGCTGGATGCTTTCATATTTTTATAAGTTTGCAACCGGCGCATTTCATTCCGGCATGGACACAGACGCAACTTCTTCGGTGTTCGCCGATCTGCTCGGTGATCCGCTTCAGATGACGCTCTGGATGGTAATTACCGTAGTCGCGGGATTTCTCATCTGCAGCCGTGGCTTGCAAAATGGTCTGGAAAGGATCAGTAAATTCATGATGCTGGCACTGCTTGCGCTGATTTTAATCTTAGTAATACATAGTCTGACATTGTCCGGTGCAAAGGAAGGCTTGAAGTTCTACCTCGTACCAAATGCAAAAACCGTCTCTGAAGTCGGTCTCAAAAACGTGATTTCCGCTGCGATGAACCAGGCATTTTTCACCTTAAGTTTAGGTGTTGCGGCAATGGAGATTTTCGGAAGCTATATGAGCAAGGACAATACGCTCGCCGGGGAGGGCGTCCGTATCTGTGCACTTGATACATTTGTCGCAATCATGGCAGGATTGATTATCTTTCCGGCATGCTTCAGCTATGGTGTGGAAGTCGGTGCCGGTCCGAGTCTGATCTTTGTCACTCTCCCGAACGTATTCGTGAATATGGCAGGCGGCAGGATCTGGGGAACATTGTTCTTCCTGTTCATGACATTTGCCAGCTTCTCGACGGTTATCGCTGTGTTCGAGAACATCATTTCCTTCTGTATGGATATGTTCCACATCAGCCGGAACAAAGCATCGCTTATCAACTGTGTTATCATTCTGATTGCAAGCATGCCTTGTGTCCTTGGCTACAACGTATGGAGCAATGTGCATCTGATCGGCGGTCGTGACGTACTCGACACGGAAGACTTCTTAGTAAGCAACCTGCTTTTGCCGCTTGGATCACTCATCTATCTGTTATTCTGTGTTACCAAATGGGGATTTGGATTTGATAACTACATCGAAGAGGCAAACACCGGAAAAGGGCTTAAAATCAGTCGGAAATTAAAGCCGTATTTCCAGTTTATACTGCCGGTTTTGATTCTGATCATTCTGATTCAGGGATTGCTGTAGCCGGATCCGGGGAGATCGTTATACTATATTTTAGATAAAGCGAAAAGGATTTTACTGATATGGAAAAGCTCAAATATATAAAACCGAAACTTTTTAGCACTATGAAAACATATACAAAGGAACAGTTTGTGAAGGATATCGTCGCAGGTATCATCGTGGCGATCATCGCATTGCCTTTGTCGATTGCACTTGCCATTGCCTCCGGTGTCAATCCGGAGCAGGGCTTGTACACCGCCATCATCGCTGGATTCTTCATCTCCCTGCTCGGTGGCAGCCGCGTGCAGATCGGAGGTCCTACCGCAGCATTCGTTGTTATCATCTACGGCATCATCGCCCAATATGGCATGACCGGACTTACAATTGCTACTTTTTTGTCCGGCATCATCATGATCATCATGGGACTGTGCCATTTCGGCAATCTGATCAAATTCATCCCGAAGACAATCACGGTCGGCTTTACATTTGGTATCGCCATCGGCATCTTTGCCGGACAGCTCAAGGACTTCTTCGGTCTGTCCATGGGAGCTGTGCCATCCGAATTTGTTGATAAATGTGCTGCCTATGCGAAAGCATTTCACACGATTGACTGGATGACGTTCGGTATCGGTATGCTCGCGCTGCTGATCCAGATCTTCTGGCCGAAGGTATCTGCGAAGATTCCGGGCAGCTTAATTGCAATTCTCGTAACCACACTGATTGTCCAGCTTGGCAAGCTTCCGGTTGCTACGATCGGCGATCTGTACACGATTAAGGCAGGCTTCCCAAAATTCGCCGCCCCGCAGCTTTCGTTCGCCCTCGTAAAAAAACTGATCTCACCGGCATTTACAATTGCAATTTTAGCTTCGATTGAATCGCTGCTTTCCTGTGTTGTATCCGATGGTATGATCGGTGGACATCATCGTTCGAATGCGGAGTTAGTCGGTCAAGGTGTCGGTAATATCATGTCATCGCTCTTCGGCGGTATCCCGGCAACCGGAGCGATTGCCAGAACCGCAGCCAATGTCAAAAACGGCGGACGTACACCAATCGCCGGTATCGTCCATGCAATCACCTTGCTGTTGATTCTGCTGTTCCTGATGCCGTATGCATCTATGATTCCGATGACCTGTCTTGCTGCAATCCTGATTATGGTTGCCTACAACATGAGTGGCTTCAAGACATTTGGCCACATGATTAAGACCGCACCGAAAAGCGATATTCTCGTCCTGATCACAACCCTGCTTCTGACGGTATTCTTCGATCTGGTTGTGGCTATCGAGATCGGTATGGTCATGGCAGCATTCCTGTTCATGAAGCGAATGTCCGATGTCGGTGAAGTGAAACCATGGATCTACAAAGAAGATCTGGACAAAAACGAGATCTCCGAGCACACGGACCTGAAGAATGTACCGCGTAACACAATGGTATATGAAATTCTCGGTCCGATGTTTTTTGCGGAGACAAATGACTACCTTGCATTTACAAACGAAAAACACAAGAATGTTCTGATTCTTCGTATGCGTGATGTTCCGGCTATGGACATCACCGGGCTGGAATCACTGGAAGAAGCATACAAAACGTGCCAGAAGAAGGGCATCCATTTACTGCTCTCCCACGTGAACGAGCAGCCGCGCCATGTCATGGAGAAAGCCGGCTTCGTAGAGAAGCTTGGCGAAGAGAACTTCTGTGAGAACATCGATGTTGCGTTAGCAAAAGCGGCAACGTTCGATAATTAAACATTCTGCTTACCATAACAAAAAGCCCCGATTGCGTCTGTGGATATATTTCCAATCACACCGGACTGCAACAGGGGCTTTTGTATTATATAATTGCTTTGGTCTTCTCCATCACATCCTGCAGGATTTTCAGGTTGTGCATCGTGTCCGCAGTCTCCAGAGAATGGTTTGCGTTCTCGTAGACATGCATCGGAACACCCTGCGCTTCACTCATCCGGATCACCGCAGGCACATCACTCCACGGATCAGCCGTTCCGATAAATGCAACCGCATGCTTCGGTAAGAAGGTATAAGTTGCTTCAAGCGGCGTGTATAAGATATGACGAAGTTCTGCTTTCGTTCCCGATTCTTCGAGCTTCTGTGCATAGGCTGATGCGATTATCGTACCAACGCTCTTCGATACAAACAGCACTTTCGCATACGCTGTAACATCGACCCCGGCAAGCTGTTCTTCCGCCTGCGCATACAGTGCATGGAAAGCCGCCTCCATCTTCTCTTTGTTCCCGCGGATATTCCCCGCCTGATAATCGTATTTCAACGCAATCTGTTCATAGCCTGCTTCGCCAGCCAGCTTCCGGCTGTAATATAGAAGCGGCTTATCCGCATGGTATCCGATTCCCGGGAAAAATATTGCCAGTTTTGTCATAGATTAATTCCTCGTTTTTCTTTTTGATTGTATTATACGTCTTGGCATTTTTATCTCAAGCATATCTTTTATTGAATTGCATTTACATTTTCTGCTGTATAGCCTTTATAGTCAAGCTGCATTTCTTCTCCAATATTTAATCCCTGCATAAATGCATCATACTCTGGATTATCGACTGTTCGCGTCTCCCCAGTTGCACGATCTGTTATGTAATAGATACAACCATCCCCATCGAGATCCTGTTCATCCGGGAATTCATAACTTGACAATGATTTATCCCAGTTTGATACGTCATAAAGCAGGACAATCTGTCCATTCTCGAATTTACCGTATGTACATGGCCAAATGCTGGATGGTCCCTGATTATGTGATATGTCAAATCTCACATATCCTGTGGCATAGTACGATGCATAAGGACCCGTATTATATTTTACTTCTACGGTTTTTGTATCCGTATTATACGTATATGCAAGGCCCCAGTACCCAGCCACGCATGCAGCCAGTCGTTTAAAAGTGAGTTCTGCTTTTCCATCTCCGTCAATATCTGCAATTGCAAATAAATCATGTTCAACCCAGTTAAATCCAGGTTCCGTAGTATCCCAAGAATATCCATCCGTTCCCAATAATGTTCCCGTCGAAAGACCAGACAACAAAAACTCCTTGTACGCCTCTTTCGCCGCTTTGTCATAATCCATTTTTGATACACCAATGTCATCGGATTCGTCCATAGCAGCCACTGTCGTCTCCTGCGTTGTATCCTCCGTGGTCACCACTATAGTTTCTTCTGTTTCCGTCGTATACTCTGTTGTCTCTACAACTGTAGTCACAGTTGGTGTATCCGTCGGTTTTACACTCTCCGGTTCCCGTGTTGTTACCGCATGATGCACTCCAAAGCCTATCGTAGCTGCAATTGCCACCCCTGCAACGCCAATCGCGATTTTCCCACCGATCGTACCAAGAAATCCTGCCAGTGATCCACCTCTAGCACTTCCACCTGTAACTTCCGGTCCTGCCGCCGCACTACCATCCCCTGTTTTGAATTTATTTTTTTGCTCCGTGTTGTTTGAATTCATTGGTTCTCCCCCCTTCGTAAAACATATTTGCTTATTATATGTACGATATTTTACAGTACACTCACAGGCTTCTATCTTTTTTATTTAGAATTTCCCATCCGCATCCGGGATTGATGGGTCTTCGTTCAGAATTGTTTCGTCCTCAAACATTGGTTTCCACGATAATTTCTTATATGGATGTGCTTCTTCCTTCCCTGCCCATGTTGATTCATCAATTTCCGTATACTGTAGACTTTGATAATCATCGTCTAATTGCTGAAGGAATGTATCATATGTAACCTCTATCGGTCCACTGAAATAATCTGGTTGAGCACCATAACCTAATTCATAATATCTAATTACGCTATCTCTTCCACGCAATTCTAATAAACATGTACAAGAATAATCATCCTCCAACGACGAATCATAATATACCAAATCATAATTTTGATCATCGGAGGCATGTACCGACATAACATTTCCTTCACTATAATAACAATTTCCATATCTGGCTTCAGGGTGGTACTCCCAATTACAGATATCTCGGATTTCTACCATTCTCTTCTCTGGATTCCAACAACCAAACAATAGTTCATCTTCTCCATCCTCGTCAATATCTTCCAGTGCATAAAAACTATTTTCCTTACTATACGTTGTAATTGTGTAATAATCTGAATACTCACTTTTCCCGGTTGCAGCATAATCTTCCATCCCCGTTCTCGCCTGTTCCAGCATTACTTCCAACTGGCTCTTTACCTGCGATTCCTCTGATTCTGATACCGAATCCACTTCTGACTCGGTATTCATCCCCGGCTCCGTCACTGTATCTGCTTCCAATTCCGTTTGCTCTGTCGCATCTGCCTCATATTGGCTTATTACAGCACCTCTGTCCGGTTCGGACGATGCATGATGGATTCCCAGACCGATTCCGACAACCGCAGCAACTCCGATGATGCCAACTGCCACTTTTCCGCCAACCGTACCAAGGAATTTTGCGCTTCCCTGTGCGGATGCTTTCGCTACTGCACCTGTAGCTCCGCCTGCCTGTCCGGTTACCGCTGCACCTGCAGCACTCCCTGCCTGTCCTGCCGCGGTTCCTGCAATACCACCTGCCTGTCCGATTACCGCAGATGTTCCTGTCACGCCACCAGCCTGCCCAACCATCGCGATTGCACCAGCCGCACTTCCTGTGATTCCGACATGCGCGATACCCGTCACCTTTCCAATATAATTCTGGAACAAAATATACAGCCAAGGTGTATCCTTCAAGCTGAATTTATGCGAATTCTCCTGCTTTACCTCATATGCCGGTGCCTGTCCATGCGTTGTGATTGCTGAAAGCATGGCTGTCCGTGTCTGTCCAAGTGTATGCTTTACCACCCGTGTCGTACATCCCGTTTTTTCTACGATCATTGGCACGCTCTCGCCAAAATAATAATACGACTGGAATACAATCTTTTCCATCGGCGATAACGTCTCGATCACAGCCTGCACCTGCTCTGTAAATGCGCGATCCTCGGATAATTCCTCTGTGATTACGAGAGCTTCATCCTCCGCTGCATAATCATAGAACGGCATATCCGAACTGCTGTCTGCCGATTCCATAGTCTGTGCATTTACAACATCCATCTCTGCCTGTGTGACAGCCGCATTTGCCTGCGCCATGCTCTCCTTTAGGTATTCCAACACTTCCTCATTTGCAAGCTTCGCACTCCACGCATAAAACGCCTCCGTCTGCAGAAGTGTCTGCACATTCGCATAGATTTTCTCATATACCTTCGGCATCAGCTCTGCCGCAATGTTCTCATCCGGAATAATCGTATGCAGCATCGTATAGACCGTCTGCGATGTCGCATAATAAAAGCTCTCATATCCGCTGAAATCTCCGGATTGAAATTTCTCAATTTGTTCTGTAATAATTGGTTCCATCTGTACTCCCTTTACTTCCCATCACCTTGAGTGGTCCGATCACATAGGTAAGCGCACCCATATAGATCACCATCCCGTGTTCACATTCTACCACACTTCCCGGCTCCGGATTCGCTAACTTCGTCCGGGTATCCCCATCCACGATCAGGAATTTGCTGCAGCCTCGCGAATCCATCGCCCGCCACGGCGCATCATAGTACCGCGTCCGGAAGAACGCCCACACCGTCGCCGGACTTACGACTGCATTCTCGCCGCCGCCAAAGACGAACACATCACCTGGCGAAACCATCACCGGCTTGACACGTCCATGCAGCCCGGAAGAGAGTTTCTTCTGATTTCGGATCGTACCATTCTTCGGGTTTTCGTCCATGTAAAACCAGATACCATCCATATTCTGGAACCGTCCATGTCTGCGGCTGATCGTCGTTGCATGCATCGGGATATCCGGTGTATGCTCCTTCGACATTCTTCCCACCTCCCAGACAACCTGATTGTCCAGCAAATAGATATTCAATTGTCCATTTTCAATTACGATTAAATTATTTTCCATCCTACCATATATCCGTATCAAGATCCGGAAGTTCCGCGAGAAATGTGTCAATCTCCGGCAGGTCAAGCTCCAGCAGCACCTTGCGCGCATAGCGGCATAACTCATCCGGATCGAACTCCTCGGATTCCGTATCAAGCATGTTGTTCAGTTCCGCATCATCCAGAATAAACAGGATCACACTCTCAAACAGGTTCTTCGCACACAAAGGCTCCATATGTGCCAGTGTAAGCATCTCGTCAATCTGCTCATGATCCATGCTCAGATGCAGTCCCAGCGAGATAATCTTGTTCCGTGTCGGATACCATTTGTTCTGCCGTATCGCAGACACACACTGCCGCAGAGAAGACGACCAGCCCTGTCCCTCTGCCAGATTCGCCACACTCGAAGAATACCGCTGGTAATTGATCGTCACATACATTTTCACATAGGCATAAAACTTCTGATATGCCGTGGAAAATGTTGCGATATTGTCATAGATAAACTGTGTCAGGGCATCTGCATTCTCCACCTGTGATAACCGCTCGGCAAATTGTGCCGTATTAATATCCGGGATTTCCATGTCCGTATCTGCTGTCATATTCTCCTTAATCTGCGACAATATGTAATCATAGGCGGTCAGTCCATACGATTCCTCACACTTTTCTGATGCCCTGTTTCCGAAACCATCCATTTCAATCCTGTGGTTTAACACATAGATACACACGCAGTCTTCCAAGCTCTTCGAATAAAGCTCCGGGTACTGCCCGTACCGCCGAAGGAGCTGGTTCATCCTCTCCAAGTCATACTCCGCCGCCATGCCGATCCTAAGAAATGTCTCACGGTTCTTCGGAATCGCTCCCTTACACCATTTGTCAACCGACACCCGGCTTACACGGCACCGCTTCGCAAATGCAGACTTCGTAAGTCCGCTCTCCGCAAGGATTTCCAGCATCTTCCGTGCCCACAGTTCCTGCTGGGACTGAAGCAGCGGAAAAATCCGCGTTTTCAGCTCTCCGAGATCCTCACACCTTCCAATCTCTTCTCTTATCAATCTTGTCTCAAATCCATTTTCTTCCATATATTATTCTGTACATCATCCTGTAAGATACCTGTCACAGGCACCCGTTTACTCCATCGACTGTTCCTTGTACGCCTTACGAATCGGAATAATTGGCAACGCCATAAATACGAAAATCGAAATAAAAAATGCAACCAGACCGGTCACGATATCATACGGAAACGGCAGAATAATCCAGCCCCATTTTGCAATCTTTCCCGCCATCTTCACTGCAGTTTTGATTCCGCCGAAGAAGTATGAGATCAATCCGATCATCACACCATATCCACACATCATTATACTCCATCTGCTCTGTGTGGCAAGGTTAATCACGAACCCCAATACTGTCATACAAGTTGCTCCAAGTGCAATATACTGCGCAATTTCCAATCTCTTCATTTTAACCTCTCCTTTGTTCTTCTGTTTTTCAGTTCTTGCTGATGTCCTTATATTACACGAACAAAGGAACGGTGTTTTCAGGCAAAGTTTACACTTATCTGTAACAGCCACGCAAATTTATCACATATGTAAAAAGGGCACACCAATTATGCCCTTTTTACGCTTATTAACTATGCATTTCTTCCAAGTTCAAATGCTTTGTGGTTTAAAGCACGGAACTTCTCCGCAACGATTGCGTCGATTGCTTCTTCCCATGCATGCTCCGGAATCTCCGGGAAATACTTGGAGAGTCTTCCCATGAGTGCGATATTTACCGCCTTGGCAGAACCCGCCTCCTCTGCGATAGCAAGGAAATCCTTCGCATCGACATTCGCACCGGCTGCCTCCATCTTAGAAACAAGCTCCTGCGGATACTCCGCAGCACCTGTGATAACCGGCATCGGTTCTACCTCCTGTGTATTCACGATGATCTGTCCGCCCTTCTTCAGGTAAGAAATCCATCTTGCAGCTTCAAGCTTCTCAAATGCGACAATCGCATCTGCTTCACCCTTGTCAATCACCGGTGAATACACCTTCTCACCATATCTTACATATGTGACAACGCTTCCACCGCGCTGGCTCATTCCATGCACCTCAGAAACCTTCACATCAAAATTCTGTGAAAGCAGCACATGTCCTAAAATCTTGCTGGCAAGCAACGTACCCTGTCCGCCGACACCGACGATCATAATATTCTTTGTTTCCATCTTACCTGCCCTCCTTTGCTGTCGGACACAATGCGCCGAATTTACACATCTGTGTACATACTTCACAACCGATACACAACGTTGTATCGATCACTGCCTTGTTATCCCGCACGGAAATCGCAGGACATCCAATCTTCATACACATCTTACAACCAACACATTTATCGGTATCCACCTTGATTGGCGGCTTATGTACTGTACCCTTAATCATAACACATGGACGGCGGCTGATAATGATACTCGGCTCTTCCGCGGCAAGTTCTTCCTTCACAACACGCTCCACTTCGGCAAGATCGTACGGATCGACAACTGTGACACGATTAAATCCAAGTGCTGCACAAAGTGCTTCGAGATTCACCTTACCTGCTGGTTCGCCACGCAGGTTCTTACCGGTTGTCGGATTCTGCTGATGTCCGGTCATACCTGTGATTGAATTATCCAGGATGATCACGGTCGAATTGCTCATGTTGTAGGCGATATCTGTAATACCTGTAATACCGGAATGGATAAAGGTCGAATCACCGATTACACCGACGCTCATCTTTTCGCCCTGTTCGCCCATCGCTTTATTAAAGCCATGCAGACCGGAGCACGATGCACCCATGCAGACATTTAAGTCCATTGCATTTAACGGTGCCACAGCGCCCAATGTGTAACATCCGATATCTCCATAGACCATGCACTTTAATTTCGAAAGGATATAGAAGATTCCGCGGTGTGGACAGCCCGCACACATCACAGGCGGACGTCCCGGAATCTCATCGGCAATCGCCAGTTCATCCGGTGCGGCTCCGCCAAGTGCCGTACGTACCAGATTCTGTGAGAATTCGCCACAGATTGGGAATGTCTCTTTGCCGACAACCTCTAAGCCAAGCTTTCTGCAGTGATTCTCGATAAATGGATCTAACTCCTCTAAGACTACAACCTTATCCACATGCTCTGCGAAATCTAAGATCAGCTTCTCCGGAAGCGGCCAGATCATGCCGAGCTTCAGGTAGCTTGCATTATCCCCATATACTTCCTTCGCGTACTGATAGGATGTGGAGCTTGTGATAAATCCGATTGATGTATCGCCCATCTCCACGCGATTTAAGTCACAATCCTCCGCAAATGCGATCAGATCCTTCGTCCGCTGCTCCACGCGCACATGTGCGTCGCGGGAATTCTTCGTCATCATAACCTTCGCCGGATCCTTCTTATAAGGGACCTGCTCTGGAACGATTCGCTCCTCTGTATTTACAACACTCTGGGAATGTGCCACACGTGTGCACATCTTGATAAATACCGGTGTATTAAACTGCTCCGATAACTCATACGCACGCTTCGCAAATACACGTGCCTCCTCCGAATCTGACGGTTCTAACATCGGCACCTTCGCTGCTTCTGCATAGTGTCTGGAATCCTGCTCATTCTGGGAAGAATGCATACCCGGATCATCTGCTACACAGACAACCAGACCGGCATTTAAACCCTGATAAGAGATTGTAAAGAGCGGATCTGCTGCCACATTCAATCCAACATGCTTCATCGCCGTTGCGCTTCTGACTCCACCCAGACTCGCGCCATGTGCCACTTCCATAGCCACCTTCTCATTCGGTGCCCACTCACAATAGATTTCATCATACAGGGCTGCTTCCTCGGTGATCTCTGTACTCGGCGTACCAGGATAACTGGAAATCACTTTGCATCCGGCTTCGTACAGCCCGCGCGCAAGCGCCTTGTTTCCCAACATCAATTCTTTCATTTATAATTTACTCCTTTATCCTTATGCCTCATTTTCCTTCTCGACCAGTTTGTCTGCACCGTACATCTCACGAAGCTTCGGCTTCTCGATCTTACCGGTCGCATTTCGCGGAATCTCGTGGAAGATAATCTGTTTCGGCCGCTTATATCTCGGAAGTTCTAAGCAGAAGTTCTCGATTTCTTCCTCGGTACATGTCATGCCGTCTTTTATCTCAATGATTGCTGCTGTCTTCTCACCCAGCCGGCGATCCGGAAGTCCAATCACTGCCACATCCTTGATCTTATCATACTTACGTAAAAAATCTTCAATCTGTACAGGATAGATATTCTCGCCTCCACTGACGATAACATCCTTCTTACGGTCAACAAGGAAATAAAATCCATCCTCATCCTGTCTTGCCATATCTCCGGTGAACAACCAGCCGTCCTTGATTGTCTCCGCGGTTGCTTCCTCATTTCTGTAATAACAAGTCATCACGCCCGGTCCCTTGACACAGAGTTCTCCGACTTCACCCTGTGGTACCGTCACACCGTTCTCGTCCACAATCTTACATTCCCAACGATAACCCGGCACACCGATCGCTCCGACCTTATGGATATTTTCCACACCCAGATGTACACAGCCGGGGCCTGTCGACTCGGAAAGTCCGTAGTTCGTATCGTACTGGTGATGCGGGAAATATTCCTTCCAGCGCTTGATCAGTGATGGCGGTACCGGCTGCGCGCCGATATGCATGAGCCTCCACTGTGAAAGCTCATAATCTTCCAACTTCAGATCACCGCGATCCAACGCATCTAAAATATCCTGTGCCCACGGAACAAGCAGCCAGACAATCGTACAATGCTCACTCGACACGGCAGAGAGAATCGTCTCCGGCTTTGTCCCCTTTAAAAGTACTGCCTTGCTGCCTGCCACCAGACTTCCCATCCAGTGGAACTTCGCACCGGTATGATAAAGTGGCGGGATACACAGGAACGTATCATCCCGACTCGTACCGTGATGCTTCTGCTCCATCTGTGCTGCTTGTGTTAAGCTCTGGTGTTTATGTAAAATTGCCTTCGGGAATCCGGTCGTTCCGGATGAAAAATAAATTGCCCCGAAATCATCGTCTGTGATTTCCACATTTGGCGCATGACTCGAACAGTCTGCCACAAGCTGATGATAGCTCTCTGCAAATTCCGGACAATTATCCCCGACATAGATTAACAGTCTTCCCTTGGAAAGCCGCTCTGCATTTGTCTCGATTCGTCCGATAAACGCCGGGCCAAACACAATCATGTCAACCTCTGCCAGCTCTGCACAGTATAAAATTTCTTCTGCATCATACCGGAAATTAAACGGCACTGCGATAGCTCCTGTCTTCAAAACACCAAAATAGATTGGCAGCCATTCCAGACAATTGTACATCAAAATTGCTACCTTATCGCCCTTCTTGATGCCTCTTCCTATCAGCATATTCGCAAACCGGTTTGCTTTCTCATCGAAAACACTCCATGTAATCTCTCTTCGATACGGCTCAAATCTCGATGGCTGTATCAGCTCGAACTCCTTCCATGAAGTTCTTCTCGTATCCGGCTCATCCGGATTCAACTCCACCAGTGCAACCTCATCCGGGTACAATCTGGCATTTCTCTCTAAGTACTCTGTAACTGGCATTTTCCCTTGTGACTCCTTATTTTTCTATAAATTCACGCACAGCTTCAATCAGCTTTCTTGTGCTGACTGGTTTTTGAAGCCTTGCTTTCATTCCATATTTTTCTCCACGAAACTTATCTTCTGCATGTAACCGCGATGTAAGTGCAATGACCGGAACAACTTTTCCATCTTCACGGAGCTGCCTGATTCCCATCGTTGCAGCATAGCCATCCATATATGGCAATCCCATATCCATCAAAATCAGGTTATAATAATGCAGTGGCGACTGCTCAAACATACTAATTGCATCCTCGCCATTCAACGCACGCTCTACAAGCAATCCCCGTTCTGTCAGAATCTGCTCCTCGATTGCCGCTGTAATATCATTATCATCCACAACCAATACCCGCTTTCCAATCAAACACGGGTCCTGTGAAAAAGAAGGCTCCCATTCCTCCCAATCAAAATACTGATCCGTTGCAATTCCATCCTTCGTCTCTGTTCCATATTGCAGCTTCATTCCGACTGTAATCTTGGTTCCACAGCCGCTCCGGGTCTCTACATCAATCTCGCCATCCAGCATGCGCACCAGATTCTGAACAATCATAAGACCCAATCCAGATCCTTCCACACGTTCAATCTTCCCCGAATGTTCCCTTGCAAATGGCTCAAACATAATCTCACGAAATTCATCAGACATCCCAACACCATTATCCTGCACATAAAACTCATAATACCCTGCCGTGTCATTTAATGGTTTCTCTTTGATTCCGCAAAATATCTCTCCACCATATGGTGTATAATCTATCGCATTCTGTAACAGATTCAATAATATCTGCTGCATTTTCTCAGCATCACCAATTACAACATGATGATATAGCTGTGCCATATCCAGATGCAGCATATGTCTCCGGATCCGCATAGATGGCCGGACAATATCCAACGTATTCCTCCATAGATTATCAAGAGAAGCCTGACGCATATCCAGCATAAGCGTTCCTTCCTGTATTGCATCTGTGTTAATCATCTGACGCACCATACGAAAGATTGACTTTGCAGACAGAGAGATTTCCTCGATACACTCGGTTACCCTCTCCGGTTTCGTCACAAATGTTCGCGCAACCGCAGCATTTCCTACGATCATGTTAATTGGAATCTGTAACTCCTCATTCAGACGTTTCAGATACATATTCTTGATTACATACGCCTGCTCACTTTGCAGATATGCTTCCCGGATTGCCTGTCGCTGTTTCAACTCTGCAGATTTCTTCTTATCTATGCTTGCGTGAAACCAATTTATAATCCACGGTTTGTCTCCATCCCATTCGACCACCTTAAATATATCTCTGCTCCATACATTTTCCCCGGTGCAGAGCATATATTCACATTCGGTTGTATCACTTAATTTCAACCGTTTCTGCAGATTGCAAATTTCTCTAAATTGATACCAATACTCCTGGTACTCCGGAGCAACCAGCTCCTGCATCTCCTGAATCTGCTGACTATAGCTACAATCTCTTGGAATCGGAATTCCCCTCTCATACAGATTGTCATGCAGAATCTCAAATGTATCTGCCTTGAGGTCAATCTCCTCAATCAACAGCCATTCGTCACACATCGATGCAATGGCTCGGTTCAATTTGTTCTTTAATACTTCTTTCAAATCCCCTTTTTCGTCCATTTTAAAATCCCCCATAATCTCCTTTTCCTGTGTTCTGCAACTTTTATTTATTGATAAAATACTGCCCAGAAAAATGTGCCATCCTCCGCGCGTGCAACACTGACGCCAAGATAGGTACAATTATCCAGATTCACTGTCCCCTGATTTTCTGTGTTCATCTGTGCAATATAAGTATCCAATGTCTGTTTTACCGTGGTCACATCTTCTTCCAGTGAAAATGTATAAGTTACCCAACCGGTATTCGGTATCTTGTAAGCAGCAGCCGCCTGACTGCCAATCTCTGTTAATGCGGCATTTAATTCATCTATGCCGTCATATTCCAATGCCGCGCTTTTTGCCGCTGTCTCTTTTGCCGCATCTGTAAATTCGTCTCTCTGTGTAAGCATGTTTCCCTTTGCTTCATGCTGCTTCGCACATAACTCATAAAACTCCTGTGCATACGCAGTACAATCGACCTGCTCCACCAGACTCGCATCAATCTCCGTCTGTATGTTCTGTTGCATCGTTGCTTCTGTTGCAGCAGATGCCATATCTCTGTTTTGCCACTTCTGAAAATATACAATTACACCGATACATAGCAGCAGTACAATACCAAAGCTTATCCCAACCTGCTTCTTTCTATGTACCCTTTTTTTCTGTTCCGTGTGCATATCCGACAACATATGGGATATACCACTATGTATCACATCATATGTATTCCGCGACTCCTGTGTCAAATCCTCATATAAAGCCCGATACAGACATTCCGCATTTGCAAAACGCTGTGCCGAATCCATTGCAAGTCCCTGCATTAAAACAGCTTCTACCTGTGGCGTAATCGCAATCCCGATTGCAGATGGTTTTGCCAATCCATCCTGCCGCACCCGCTCAGTTGCCAATGGCAGCTTCCTGCCTGTCATACAGCTGTACATCGTTGCACAAAGCGCATAGACATCAGAGTACGGTCCAACCTGCCCCTGTGTTGTCACCTGTTCAATCGGTGAAAATCCACCCTTTTGCACCTTGTTAGAATTGTAACTGCCATATTGTCTTGCCGCTCCAAAATCGATCAGCTTCACTTTGCGATCCTGTGTAATCATAATATTGTCCGGACTGATATCCCGATGTATAACCCCGCGCTTATGAACCCCTGCCAAAGCGCGAATCACCGGGCGCATGATTGCCAGTGTTTCCGAAACTGATAACTGTCCACCATGGCTTTTCACATATGCATCCAGTGATTGTCCTTCCACGAAGTCCATAACAAGATATGCCGTGTTATTCTCCTCTATAAATGTATAGATGTTGACCACACCCGGCTGTTCTCCCAGGACAGCGAGCACACGGCCTTCTTCGATATACTGCTGTTTCATCCGCTCGAACGCTGCACCCTTTTCGCCTTCATAGGTGTAGACATTCGGATCTCCTGGGTTCCGGTAACAGTACCCACGCATATAGAATTCTTTGATTGCTACCTTCCTCTGCAGCTTCACATCAAAGCCAAGATATGTAATTCCGAATCCACCGTCTCCCAATACCCGGTCAATATAATATTTGTTCTGTTCCAAATACGTTCCCGAAGGTAACAGATGTGCTTCCATGCGTACTCCTGTTTTTGTCCATGATTAAGCTTATTTTACCACAATAGGTACTATAATTCTATCCCTTTTCTGGCAGAAATTCTCAGATCATAAGGATGCTTTTCCTTCTTCATTTCCGTAACATAATCCGCAAGTGCAAGAAGCCTGTCCGACGGATTACGCCCTGTCAGAATAAATTCGACCTGCGAATGACTGCCCTCTAGCACTTCCATCAATTTCTTTTCATCAAGCAGACGATATTTCACAGCATGTAAAACCTCATCGAGTACCACAACCGCCTTGATAACATTTTCTTCCGGTGTGTGGATACGCTGTTTTTCATGTCGTTCAACCCATGCCACAACCTGTGCCAGCATATCAGCAAAATATGTGCGCGTCTTTGCAAGTTCTTCCACACTCATCCGGCTCACAAATCCATACATTTCCGTTGCATGTAACGTCTCAATGCCAAGTTTGTGCAGCATTGCAATCTCCCCGGATGTATCATCCTTCAAAAATTGTACAAAAAGCACCGGTATCTTATTTCCTGCAGCCCGCACAGCAAGTCCCACGGCTGCCGTTGTCTTTCCTTTTCCATCTCCATGATAAACCTGAATCATTTCCGTCTCCTTTATAATCTATTACTGCTTTCTGTATTTCGAGTTCATTTCTGTTCATACAGAAATCGCGTTATCCTCATTTACAAAGTCCCAGAATTTCGTAGATTTTCTCCATATCCAGGCTTTCCCGCAGAATCTGTGCCAGCTTGTCAAACTGCTGTTCCCGGTATTCCTGCAACGTCAAATTCTCACTTTCTCCCCGTATTTTCCCTTTCCGCGCATACAGCAGATTGATAAAAGCTTCCCGAAAATCCACCTCATCGAAGATTCCATGAATATAACTGCCTGCTACAGTTCCTGCCGTGCAACCAAGCAGATTTCCTGTTGAATCCTGAACAAAAGGGGAAATTTTATTTATAGCTTTCCTTGTGCATACAGAATTATCGCCAAACGTTTTCGTATCAAATTGTTGTGATGAAGCATCGCTGCCGGCAGCTTCCGTCCGCCCCATGTGTATCTCATACCCAACAACTTTTTTCCCGCTAAGTGATGCAAAATCTCCTTCCAGCATTCCTATCCGGTATATGCGGTTCTCCAGCTTTTTTTCTTCTTCGAACACCGTTGTAACCGGAAGCAATCCCATGCCCCGCACACTTCCAAGTGCACTCTCCGTCTGAAACGGATCCATCAGCAGCCCACCAAGCATTTGATATCCTCCGCAGATACCAAACACGATCGTACCCTTTTTTGCTAATCGCGTAATCTTCGCTTCGAGTCCACTCTCCCGCAGCCACAGAAGATCCTGAATCGTGTTCTTGGTACCCGGAAGTAAAATTGCATCGGGTTCTCCAAGTTCTGACGGCTTTGTCACATAACGCACCGACACATCCCGTTCCATGCTGAGTGCCTGCATATCTGTAAAATTCGAAATACGTGGAAACCGGATCACAGCTACATCGATTTCTGCCTGTACATGCGTCTCCGCGAGGCTCGATGCAAGAGAATCTTCATCCTCGATGTCGACATCTGCATATGGCACCACACCGAGTACCGGCTTTCCTGCACGTTCTTCCAACATCGTAATACCCGGATCCAATATCTTCTTATCACCCCGGAATTTGTTTACGATCAATCCCTTGATCCGTGCCTGTTCTTCGGGCTCCAAGAGCATCACTGTCCCGATTAACTGTGCAAATACACCCCCCCGATCGATGTCAGCAACCAAAAGCACAGGTGCATCTGCAATCCTTGCCATTCCCATATTCACGATATCATCCTGTTTCAGATTGATCTCCGCCGGACTTCCCGCACCTTCAATCACAATGATATCGTGATCTGCCGCAAGCTGCTCATAGCTTTCCCTGATTACCGGAATATATTCTTTTTTCTTTGCAAAATAATCCATCGCACGCATATTTCCAACAACCTGTCCCTGCACGATCACCTGTGAGCCCATATCGGTCGTCGGCTTAAGCAGGATCGGGTTCATCCGCACAGACGGTTCCACGCCTGCCGCCATCGCCTGTACAACCTGCGCACGTCCCATCTCCAGCCCCTCATTTGTCACATAAGAGTTTAATGCCATGTTCTGGGATTTGAATGGGGCAACCTTGTAACCATCCTGTTTAAATATACGGCAAAGTCCTGCCGCGATAAGGGATTTACCGGCATTGGACATCGTGCCCTGGATCATAATTGATTTTGCCATTTTGTGTCTCCTTGTCATTTAAAACTCATTTGTTCCAACGAACACTTCATATATTCTTTGATATCGATATCCTTTTTTCGAAACCGTGGAATCTGGTACAATCACATGTAAGTCTACTAACTGATTTATTACCCTTGACACAACATTCACAGATACCCCGGACAGATCCTGTATTTCTTTTTTATTAAAAACTATCTGCTTCATAAGCACAGGCATAATTCTATATATCGAATTTCCTTTTATCTGCTTAATTGTCTCCATATCTTCTTTATAAATCACCTTAATTCTTTCCAGTTTATTGATATATGAATTACACTGGTCAATTACACATTGTAAAAAGAATTTAATATATCCTGCCACATTACCTCTTCTGCATTCCATAAGATATCTCTGATAAGATGGCTTATATAATTCGAGAATCTCTGACATGTACAAAATCGGAGTACTTTCATCCGTCATTGCCATTTGTACCGGAATCAACGCTCTGCCAAGCCGTCCATTTCCATCCTTATATGCATGAATCGTCTCAAACTGCATATGGGATAACGCCACATTTACCAACAAAGGATCTGTAAACGCATCATTCATGTATTCGTATAGATTTAGAAGCAATCCATAAACTTCTTCCGGAACCGGCGGAATAAATGTCGCTCCCTCAATCGTACATCCTCTTGCTCCGATCCAATTCTGTGTCGTTCGGATTTTTCCGGGCGTTCTTTGTGATCCCCTTACACTATCTAATATAATTTTATGCATTTCATTTACAAGCTCATAATTTATTTGCTTTTTTGTACTCAAATACGCCTGTGCATATTCGATTGTTTTCTTGAGATTTTGTATTTCCTGATTATCATCTGTTTTCTCCATATATTTCAAATAAAACATTTCATCCTGAGATATCTGCGTTCCCTCAATCTGTGTCGATTTATAACTTTCATTTAATATAACAGAATCCAAAAAAAAGCTGGCATCAAATTCCAACGTGTTTAACAATGATTTGTATTCCCCATATTTTACATTTGCCTCTGAAATCAGTTTTAACATATCTTTATCTATTTTATAGTCCAAAGGCATACTTTTTGCTTTATATGGTTCCATATATTCACACCCCTTTTCATTTATAGTAATATAATACCACTCAGAGTCAAAAAAATCACTGTTTTTCAAAAAAACAGTGATTTTTTTGGTTCTCAAAGCACATTTTCCACTACTTTATATGATTTTTAATTTGTTTTACCTCATTTTTCACACGAACCAACCTGCGAATGAATTCCTGATTCTCACTGTGGGAACGGATTCCGATACGGAAATATGTATCATCAAGTTCTTCAAAATCATCACATGCACGAATCAGAACCCCCACGTCAAGCATCCGTTCTTTCAGGTCCGGCTCATCGCGGAATAACAGAAAATTCCCATATCCATCATACACTTCTGTCACCAGCTCGCGCAGACGCGGTACGAGATATGCACGTTCCGCCTGCAGATTCTCACGTGTCTTCGCCAGATATTCCGTATCCGATAATGCCGCGATACCTGCCATCTGTGCCGGAATCGACGTGTTCCACGGCTGAATCTTCGCACGGATCTTCGACTGCAGATCTGCATCCCCACAAGCCAGATACCCAAGCCGGAGTCCCGCCATACAATAAATCTTCGTAAATGCCCGGAGCACTAACAACCGCGGATGCTCTGCCAGATACGGCAGCATGCTATACAAATCTTCCTCTTCCAAAAATGGCAGGAAGCATTCATCCACGCAGACATACGCCTGTAGCGCTTCCGCCTTCGCAAGCACACGTAAGATCTGATCTCTCGTAAACAATGTTCCGGTCGGATTGTTCGGATTGCACAGGAATACAAGGCGGATGGAATCGTCCAGTTTTACAAGCAGACGTTGAATTACGGTTTCAGAATCAAGCTGCAGCCTATCCTGTCCGTCCATATCCGCATCTTCGCATCCTGCATAACTCATCTCCCCGCCGCCCGCAGCGACAGCTTCCGCATATCCGGTAAAGGTCGGCGCAATCGTGAGTGCCTTCCCGGAAATTGTCTGTCCAAGTGCAAACAGAAGCTCCGCTGCGCCATTTCCCGGAATAATCCGGTCTGCCGGTATCTGCTTCGCTTTCGCAATCGCATGACACAACTGTTCAGCCTTGTAATCGGGATATCTTCCGGTCAGCACAATTCCCTCATGTGCCGCCTGAATACTTGCAAGCGGCATACCAAGCGGATTGACGTTGACAGAAAAATCATATTCGATTGGATTTCGGTAGACATCTCCACCGTGGGTATAGTTATATTCCATGTTTTATTCCTCGCATTTTTATAAAGCGGATTATTGCTTCACATATCTTTGATTCTTACTATTCGGTTTATCCGGTAACGTCATTCTGATAACCCCCAGTTCAATTGCCGGATTGATATAGTTTTTCCTAAGCGTTTCTTTCGACCGCAGTCCCAGCGCTTCCATAATAGCATTTGATGTATATGGGATATCATATTCCATCACATCCAGCATACGTTTTACATATTCCGATGTTTCAGAGTCTGATTTGCGAATCTGTGCAATCACTTCGTCAAGGATCTGCCAAATCATTTCCAGCATAAATTCAATAAAATTATCTGAATTACCATTGACATGACATTGTGCGATTGCGTCATAATATTCTGCCTGGTATTTTTCTATCTGACTCTCCAATGGAATATACTCAAAAACATTTCTCCAGCGATACAGGATAGCTGTATGCCACAATCTTGCCATTCTTCCATTTCCGTCTGCGAAAGGATGAATAAATACAAACTCATAATGAAATACTGCAGACAATATAAGCGGATGAACCACACCTTCACTTTTCTTCATCCATGTAAATAAGTCATTCATCAAATTGTCCACCATCTGTGGAGGTGGTGCCACAAAAATGCATGTATCACCGGAAAATACGCCTTCATCGCCTTTTCTGAAAACTCCGGATTCATTGACTGTTCGGTATGTCATAATTCCATGTATCTTTTTTAGATCTATTATACTGAACGGATTGATATCCGGGATATGCTCATATGCTTCATATGCGTTTTTTACTTCCTGAATTTCCTTCTGGTCGCCAAGAACCAGATGACCATTTATAACATCCCGGACTTCTGACAAGGACAAGGAATTCGCTTCTATCTTCAACGAAGAATGTATCGATTGGATTCTGTTATTTCTTCGCAAATGCGGTCTGGATTCCAATTCCCTGTGACTATTGATCTTTCCTATTTTCTCAGATATCTCTGAAACAAGCTCCAACATTTTATTTGATATTGTATATGGTGGTATATAATTTTGCATTTAACCAACTCCATCTTGCTTATTATCTTGCTTATTATCTTACTATATATTTTATCCGAATTCAATAAAAAAATCCCACTGACGCACTTTACAATCCTAACAAATGCACCAGTGGGAATATCATCTTATGCCGTTTTCTTCTTTTTCTCTCTTCTTATAAAGAGGAATGCGCACAAGCCTGCAAAGGCAATCGTCACAACTACAAGCACCGGAATCACCGGAATCGGACAGACGCTTGCGCAAACAAGCTTCAGCCCCTGATACAATGTGTATACACCGAAGATGGCGAAGATTGCAAATGCAAACATGCTAAGCAGCCCGTCCGGCGTCTTGCTCTTCAGCAGATATCCGATCAGCATACCAAGCATATCCGCAGCGAACAGTCCGAGCGAGCAGCCAATCCATACAACCAGTGCCGCACGCATACCTTCATTTGCACCAAATGTGATCGCGGTAAGCTGTGTCTTATCACCAAGCTCTGCTACAAAAAATGTACAAAATACCGCAAGCGGTGCAAACTTGATCTTCGTCTTACCGCCTTCCTCCTCTTCTTCATCGTCACCGGCAATCGTCGATGCGGCGAAATAAAGGAATGCGAGTGCTGCGATCATCTTGATCACCCATTCCGGCACAAACTCGCTGACAAGTCCGCCTGCCAGAACCGCAAGTCCGTTCAGCACAAGAATCGCAACACCGGTACCGAGTATAATGTCCCTTAATTTGTATTTCGAAGTAAGCGCGATCAGCATAAGCTGGGTTTTATCGCCCATCTCTGCTATAAACTCCGTGAAAAACACTTTGAAGAATAATATCATTTGTCCAAGCGCCCCTTTATCTTACTATGATGTAAACCGCATATGCCGCGTAAAGCGCAACCATGCACAGTCCTTCCGCTCTTCCGATTTTCTTCTTCGTTCCTGCAAAAATCCATGCACATATGGTAAATACGATCAGTACGCACAGGTCAATGATATTTTCTGTAATAATGCTGATCGGACTGATCGCCGATGCAATACCGAGCACCATCAATATATTAAATATATTGGATCCGATTGCATTTCCAAGTGCCATATCCACTTCATTCTTTCTGGCTGCTACGATGGATGTAACGAGCTCCGGAAGCGATGTTCCGATTGAAACGATCGTAAGCCCGATCAGTGTCTGGCTCATACCGAGATCGCTTGCGATTCTGGATGCGGCATCAACCGTCACATCTCCACCAACAGCAATCGCGATTGCGCCGCCAATGATAAACAGTATACTCACGGGAACAGAAACAAGCTTGATCTCCTCGTCCGATCCACCTTCGATCTCGACCTTCTTACCTTCTTTACTTGCCTTCATCGCAGTCCGGATCATGTAGATAATATAACATGCAAAAAGCACTATGAATATCACACCATCCAGATGTCCAAGCGTCATACCGGTCTTATCACCAAGTCCGACAATTCCGAGAAGCATCAGAAGTCCGGCACATATAAGGGATAACGGGATATCTCTCCTGATTGTTTCCCTTGCGACATTGACCGTTGCCAATATCGCACACACGCCAATGACGACCATCAGATTAAAGATATTGGAACCGACAACATTGCTGACTGCAAGCTCATTGTTGCCTGCAAGGGAAGCAGACACACTGACTGCGGTTTCCGGAAGGGATGTCCCCATCGCAACGATGGTAAGTCCGATAATGATCGACGGCACATGCAGCCGCTTCGCCACGCTGGAACTTCCCTCCACAAAGAAGTCCGCGCCCTTGATAAGCAGTACAAAGCCTATCACAAGGAATACAAGCACAAGGGCAAATGGGGCATTGTTAATGATTTTTTCCATGGTTTCCTCCTTTTCTCGTTCAAAGCTTCCGTCAGCCGAAATCCTGCTATCGTAAGTATGGATAGTTTAAAAAAAGACTCATGTATATCAATCAGCTGCCTGTGTAGATTATTGCACAGACGGTTGATCAATATACATGAGTCTCATTATTTAAGATTTGCCAGATTATACTCTCAACTTATAATCAGAATGTTGACAAACCACACTTTCGCGCTAACTACTCCCTCATGGACTGTTCAATTACTTGATAAATTTTATCAAATATAGCGGTGTATGTCAACAGAGAAATCCGAAAGAAACGCTTCCCATAACCGAAAATCACTGCGTAAACATCACCTCAAAAACCGTTCCTCCTGACGGGTTTGATCGGACAGTAATGCTTCCGTCATGCACTCTCACGATTTCATGAACGAGTGCAAGTCCGAGTCCGACGCCGCCAAGTGCGCGGCTTCTGGATTTATCCACACGAAAGAATGGCTCAAAGACACGCTCCCGAAGTTCCTCCGGGATTCCGTTCCCCGAATCGGCTACCGACAGGCAAACATGCTTTTCCTTCCGGGATGCCCTTACTGTGACCTGTCCGCCCGGATGATTATATTTGATTGCATTCTCAACAAGATTATATACCAGCCTGTAGATGAGAATATCGCTTCCGACTATCGTTATATCCTCACAGTTCCCGGTCAGTTCTACATTCTTCTCCCTGGCAAGCGGTTCTAAGTCTGCCAATACCTCATCCACAAGAGCGTCGACCATAATTGTCTCATCCCGGCCAACGGTCTGAAGCTCACTCATGTCGAGAAGCGTCTTCACCATCTTGCTGAGTCTGTCGTTTTGTTCCGTAACCATCTTAATCGTCTGTACGGTTTCGGCATCGCTGCCCGGGTGCTGCCCGGAATTATAGGAATCAAGCTGCACCTGCATTAAAGCTAACGGGGTTCTCAGCTCGTGTGCTGCATTCGCGGTAAATTGCCTCTGTATCTCAAATGCATCCGAGAGACGTCCGAGCATCTTGTTGTAGGAGACGCTCAGCTGGTTCAGTTCTTTCACCTTGTTTTCTTCGAGTTTTGAATCAGCCAGATTCTGCGCCTGCACCTCTTCGATTTTATCCGAGAACTCATGAATCGGCCGGAGTGCATGTCCGCTTATAAAATAAGTCGCCACCCCGCCAAGCAGCGCCAGCACCGCCGAGATTATCAGACTGTTTTTCCTATAGTCGGCCTTGTTATTATATACCTGAACAGAAAAATCGTTCGCAAACTCATCCCAATTATCTTCCGGAATACTGATATATATTTCATCCGTATCATCCGCATTCTCATCTCCCCTGGCATCAACAGTCTCCTTCAGAGAGTCAATATAATACACACCGTTCTTATAGACAAGCATAGTCAGACAGCCACATATAACCGCGATATATACGGTAATTATACAGGTCAGTCTCCACTGCAGTGACATCTTTTTCATTGATCGGACTCCTCTCGTATTTTATATCCCTCGCCCACCTTGTTCAGGATCGGATCATATCCAAGCACCGCCTTGAGCTTTCTCCGAAGTGAAGACATATGTACCCGGATGGCTCCACTGAAACTGTCCACAGATGCATCCCAGACATGCTCCATCAATTCCTCCTGGCTTACTGGTCTGCCCAGGTTGAGCAGCAGATATTCCAAAATTCCATTTTCTTTTCTAGTCAGAGGAACGATCTGCCCTTCGGCGTATGCTTCGCGCCGGATCGTATCGAACTTTATCCCGCCGCATTCCAGGCATACATCCTTCTGCACAAACTTCCTCCTTGTCAGGCTTCTGATACGTGCCTCAAGCTCCTGCAGATGAAATGGTTTTTCCATATAGTCATTTGCCCCCGCATCCAAACCTTCAACCTTATCCGCAATCTGTCCTCTGGCGGATAATATAAGCACCTTCGTCTCCTCGTTGCTCTGTCGGAGTTCATGCAAAATCTCCATCCCATCCATACCGGGCAGGTTCAGATCCAGCACGATCAGATCATAATTCTCCGCCAGAATGCATTCAAACGCCGTTTCCCCATCATAGCAGGTATCCACCTCATACCCGGCATCATATAGGCTTTTCGCAACTGTGTCGCATAGTTGTTTCTCATCTTCCACTATTAATAATCTCAAAATCTTTCTCCTGTTTCTTAACAATAATTTTACAACTGCTATTGTATAATACCAAAGTCAGCCGGTCAACAAATACAACAAACGAAAGGAGCAATCATATCTTGAAGCGCAAAAAAATATCCCAAATTGTTTTGCTCATCACAGGTATCGCCATGATCAGCTATGGTGCAGTCAGAGGAGAAGCTGCTACCGTGCTGGGCAAAGCTATAAAATTATGTCTGGAGTGTGTCGGAATTGGATAAGAAAAAGAAAACACTATCACGAAAAACTGCCCGGATGCGCGGATGGATACAGGCAGCCGCTACGCTGCTTACCAATATCCATATCCCTAATCTGTTTAAGGGCAAAATATACCAGGGCAAAGCAAAAACAGTCTGTGTGCCGGGATTAAACTGCTATTCCTGTCCCGCCGCAACAGGTGCCTGCCCGATCGGCGCCTTTCAGGCAGTGGTCGGATCGTCCAAATTTAAATTCACCTATTACATAACCGGTTTTTTTATTCTGCTTGGTGTGTTACTCGGAAGATTCATATGCGGGTTCCTGTGTCCGTTTGGATGGTTTCAGGATTTACTTCATAAAATCCCCGGGAAGAAATTCTCCACAGCCAGACTGAAACCGCTAAGATACTTAAAATATATCATCCTCGTTGTTTTCGTTATACTTCTGCCGATGCTTGTAACGAACTCCATCGGAATGGGCGACCCATTCTTCTGCAAATATATTTGTCCGCAAGGTGTCTTAGAGGGGGCCATCCCGCTGTCGATTGGAAACCCGGCTATACGATCTGCATTGGGAAAACTGTTTTCCTTTAAATGCCTGATCTTAATTACAGTTATAGTGCTGAGTATTTTGTTCTACAGGCCCTTCTGTAAATGGATCTGTCCGCTTGGGGCAATCTACTCCCTGTTTAACAAGGTGAGCCTTCTAAGCATCCGGGTGGATGGAAGTAAATGTGTGGGCTGTAATCAATGTGCGAAGGCATGTAAAATGGATGTTGACGTGTGCAAGACACCAAACCATCCGGAATGCATCCGGTGCGGAGCCTGCATAAAGGCTTGTCCGAAAGACGCAATCCATTACCAATTTCTAAACGGTGCCTGTCAGAAAAAGGAGGACAGCGGGAAACCGCAATCAACCGATAACAATTAAATTTTAATATAATTCAAAGGAGCAATAATCATGAAAACGAAAAAAACTTTTATTCCTATTGTAACACTCTGTGCAGCATTATTCCTTACGGCTTGCACCGGAAAGGACGCTGCAACCACGGAAAAACCACAGGATTCCCAGACTGAAGCAAGTACAGAAGCCACAGGGGATTCCAGCACAACACTGGATGATTTATACCAGCAGGAAAACCAGATCTTCGCCGATCATGAGGATGTATGGAACAAAGCGTTCGGCATGATGAACAAAAGCACTGCCGATCCAAGCGGAAATTATGCAGATTTTCTGGCCAGCACCGTTGAATCAAACAAGGATGCTTTTACAGAAGATGAATTGAACACACTTACGGCTGATATTGAAACTATACGGAAGATCGAAGAGCAGATCGCCGAAATCGAGAAGAAAGACACAACCTCCGAAGGTGCTGACGCAAACGACAATTCCGGATCCACATCTCCGTTTCGCAATTTCTCCGGTCAGGATTATGACGGTAATACTGTTGATGAAAGCCTGTTTTCCGGAAATGCAGTCACAGTCATCAATTTCTGGTTTACCGGCTGTAAGCCTTGTGTTGCAGAGTTATCGAAGCTTAATGAATTAAACGATGCCATCAAGTCCATGGGCGGTGAAGTGGTCGGCATCAACACAGAAACCTTCGACGGAAACGAAACTGCGATCAAAGAAGCCGCAGCAGTTCTTGAAAGTCAGGGTGCTAAATACCGCAATCTCTCCATCGACGCATCTTCCGATGCAGGAAAATACGCTTCCGATATTATGGCATTTCCTACAACCATACTCGTTGACAGAAACGGTAATATTGTCGGAGATCCAATGCTTGGAGGAATTGATAACCAGGACAACTATGATACTCTGATGAAGCAGATCCAATCTGTAATTGATGCAGATAGCGCAAATAAATAATTGAATCAGGGACAGGCTGATAGACGATTGTTTTCCAGCCTGTCCCTGATTTACTTTATATCTCTTTGTTCTGTTTCCTCTAATTCTCCGGCTGAAATTTGAGATTCAGAACTATTGTCTATTATTTCTTCTGTTTTCAACATATTTATCATCCTCCATATGCAAAATTTCTTGAAAATACACTAACAATCGTATATGATATAAATATCATATAACCTAAAGTTGACTTTAGGTTAAGCATAATTTTGAAAGAAGGTTTTTTATGTTTACAATCGGTCAGGTCTCTGCAATGTTTAATCTTCCTGTTTCTACCTTAAGATATTATGACAAGGAAGGCTTTTTCCCTAATCTGGAACGCAAGGGAAATATCCGTTATTTCAGCGATAATGAATTGGATGCTCTTCGAGTTATTGAATGTCTGAAGAAATCCGGTCTTGAAATTAAAGATATAAAGCAATTTTTTATCTGGGTATCGGAAGGCAGCTCCAGCTATGCAAAAAGGAAAGAATTATTTGAAGCCAGAAAATCAGCTGTTGAAACTGAAATCCGGGAACTTCAAAAAACTCTCTCCCTCTTAAAATTCAAGTGCTGGTATTACGAAACAGCATTGGAAAATGGTAACGAAGATGCTATAAATGCCATGTTACCTGACAAGCTTCCTAAGAATATACAAAAACTATATGACAAAGGACATGCATGATTTTTGTTTTCTCACCAGACTGGAAGTTATTTATTCATAATAATGGGGCACAATCCTTACAATTCCATCGTCATACATGAATCTGATGCCTGAAACCCTAATACTTCATACAAAGGTCTTCCCATCTTTGTTGCATCCAGACTTATCTCTGTCACACCATTTTCCTTTGCCTCTTCAATCAGAATCTCAACCATCTTCTTAGAGATGCCTCTTCTTCTGTAATCTGCACGGGTATAGACGTTCATCAAATGCGCCCGATTGCCTGTCGGGTGCGAGAATGTCGGCATAATCCATATATAGGATAGGCTTGCACAGCCTACGGGAGTTTCCCCATCAAACGCAACAACTGTAGTCTGCTCACCTGACTCAAAATACTTCCTGCTCTCAGAGACAAAATCCTCGTCATATTCATACTCACCGGTCAAATCATTTACCTCTCTAAGCATTTCAAGTCTCAGCTTCATGAAGATTTCCATATCATCTTTTGTAGTCTTTCTGTATATAATCTCGTTCATTTCCTACTCCCTTAACAATCTATCGAGCAACATCTGCCCACAGTCAGTCGTTTTGTATTCTCCAAGTTTCATGTTTTATCCTCATAAACTGGAAGTTATAAATCTTTTTGCTCGTATACCTTATTCCAAGAACCAATCTCAATCAAATTACCTTCTGGATCGGCGATATAACAAGTTCTTTGTCCCCACGGTTCAAGCTCTGGTTCTAATACAGTCGTTGCCCCATTTTTTATAGCATTGTTGTATGCCATATCAACTTCTTCAAAAGTATCAACATAGAGCGCAATTTCGCTATGACCATTTAGACCTTTTATATATTCATACCTTCTGTGTGTCATGTTTTCAAAATCTTTTCTTCCATATAGCAAAAACAATGTTCCATCCTTAACAAGATAGACATTTGATGTGTCTTCGCTTTCTTTAATCTCAAAGCCAAGAACATCTCTATAAAAGCGAATCATTTTCGCCATATCTTCAACAAATAATCCAAATCCATCTAATCTCATAATCCACCTCCGTATATTCCAATTTTTCTTTCTAATCAACTATCCAGCAAACTGAAAGTTTCACATCCTCGGAATTGGAATTTGTCAGTTCATTACTTTGTACCGTAATCGCAAATACGAGTTCTCTAAAACCACACATTCCTCTATTTTCAGTGCCCTCAACTGGGACAACTCGCTTTCAGACATCAACGATTGTCCATCAATCAGTGTTGATGTATCTTTGCCGCCTATTAAAACAGGGGCAACATCAACATAATCGAACAATTTTTCTCGAAGGAACAGACTATTCAATGTACCACCACTTTGTATGGTAATTCTCTCGCATCCGAACTCTGCTTTGAGTTTTGCAAGTGCATCTGATAATGATAATTGTTTTTGGCAAATGATATGCAAATTGCTTTCCTGAACACTAAAGGCTGGGTGAACAGCATTCGTTGTAATCAGCACGAATTCCTTTGATAAAGCACAAAAATAACGCACTCCATGTTCACTCAAATGCTTATTGTCAATCAACACAAAAGAGACTGGGGTTTTATCTGGTAGCGGCTTCGTATTGACACCCATTTTTTCTTGCACTCGTCCTGTGTTTAATGACCATAAATCCGTCGTTTGTTCAATTTCGTAATATTGATGTAAGCCTTCGCTTACCCCTGTAATTTTAGGAAAATCTTTGTCTACATCTAATTCATCTGTTGCACCTGTGCTGATTTTTCCGTCAACAGACATCAGCATAAATAGTGTTGTAATAGGTCTTTCCATCTCACACCTCCAAATTCAAAGTTTCAGCTCGATAAACTCCGGTTTATCTTCCCACCAGATTTGAATCAATATATTCAAAATAAGGTTTTTTACCAACATCTGTCCTATGTTCCAAATACCATTTAGCAGCATCCTTTATTCCATCTTCTAAAGATATGGTTTTTGGATATATTTTGCTTTGACGTGATACATCCAAATAGTACTCATAGTTGTAAAAACTAAAATAATTTCTCTGTTCAATTTCCTTATAAACATTTACAAATTCCGGTATTTTTCCTAAGCTTTCATAGCATTTTGTTACCCAATCTTTAATAGAAACTGTTTCAACATTACCAACATTTAAAATATGTTCTTCAGGCTTTTCTTTAATTATTACCTCCATCAACCTGCATAAATCTTTCACATGAAAAAATTGTAATTTCATACTACCATCTTGTGGTAAATAGAATTTTCTATCTGCCATGGCGCAATCAAATACAAAAGCCTCTCTATACACATTATTCATTGGTCCATATAAATAAGGTGGTCTTAATATATATGCATCTTTCACTCTTTCAAGCAATGCCTTTTCAGCTGCTATTTTATCAGTTCCATATGCACCCCAAAACTTATTTTCGGATTTCTCTGATTCTTCCAGAAATGGCTGAACACCATACTCTGGATAAACAGCACTCGAACTAATCATAATATACTGATCAAAAGAACCTAATTCCTTAACAAAATCAATTATATCTTTATCGTTATAAGCCGTTATATCAGCTACAACATCAAAGAATGTGTCCTTCAATACACCACCCAAATTATGCCTATCGCCTTGAATAAGTTTTACTCCCTGAACTTGTGGTTTAGAATTTCTGTTAAGTACAAATACTTCATAACCCGCATTCACAAAATATTCTGCCACATATTTACTTACAAAAGTTGTTCCACCTGTCACTAACATCCTTTTCATAAAGTTCTCCTTTACAAATTTCGATTTATCAACGTGTAACATGATTAAATCATATTAAAAACGGAATAAAATAAAATGGCTTCAATAATAAATTTTCTTCTCTTCCTACATCTTTTTGTGATATTAAAAATACCTTATTCACATTTTGGGAAAATTTTTTGGAAAATTCCTTTATTGATTCGTGTTTTCCTGTTCCGGAAGACTTGATTTCAAATGCATTTATCTTGCTTCCTTCTGATATTAAAAAATCTACTTCATAATAATGTGTACTCCCATTCTTTTCCCATGTATGATAAAACAATTCTCTCCCAGATGCAGTAATCATCTGTGCTACAAGATTCTCATATAAATAACCCAGATTGGCAGGTAATTTATCAGAAAGCAGCTTCGCATATACATCATTTTCCGTTACCGGACGGTCAATAAACAATAACGTAACAAATAACCCCGTATCAGAAAGATATAATTTATAACTGTTAAAATCTTTTGTATTTGTCAGACTGACTCTTGGATTCGTAGAATTGTAACACGGTAAAACCGTTTTTGAATCAATCAATTCATACAACAGTTCTTCCGCTTTTGTATTGTTTTTTTTCCCAATTGCTGTTGTAATCCGATATTTTCTAGTATCCTTTGCAAGCTGAGCCGGTATAGAATGATACAATGCCGAAATTCTTCCAGAATCATCAATCTTCTTAAAATCTTCTTCATATAACGAAATAATCTGTCTTTTAATCATATCAATCTCTGAAAAATTCTTTCCATTGACATAGGCTTCTACCGCCTGTGGCATTCCTCCCACTGCCATATATATTCTCAGATCCCGCATTAATTTACGATTGGTAGCCTGTCCGATGGCTGTTCCACAATTATAAATCTCACATATAAGCTCATAGTTACCACCCGTCGCATCGCAAAATTCCTCATAGTCCATAGGATATACCTGTAACCTCATTTCCTCTGATGGAATTAAAATATTTTTTACATTTTTCTTTATTGATATAAGAGATCCTGTTTCCAAATAACTGTATCTGCCATCAAACACAAGATGCTTGATTGCCTGTCTTGCTTTAGGAAATAGTTGAACTTCATCAAAAATAATAAGAGACTCATGCTCATATAATGTGATCCCCGTTTCCGCCTGTAACCTAAGAAAAAAGATATTTAAATTTCCTATATCATCAAAACATTCCAATATATTACTTGTTGTTTTTGAAAAATCAATCAATATATAAGATTTATACTCATTCTTTGCAAAATTCTCCGCTATCGTTGATTTTCCAACTCGTCTAGCCCCCTCTAACAGCACAGCGTATTTATCTGAATATAAATTTTTCCATTCTAACAGTTTGTCGTATGCTTTTCTTTTAAAATACATATCTACCTCCAAATATGCTCCACTGGAGCTCTTCCACCCATTATATCACGAATGCGCTTTTCTTCAATATTTATTTCTGGCATTATGTGCTTTTCTTCAGAATTTATGCCTGAAACTATGTGCTTTTCTTCAAAATATTTTGAGTCGCAGATTTACATTTTGCTATCTGATCAACTGTACAATCAACCAGAAATTTAAGAAATCTTATACATATCGTTCTTGTGGAACATTATTGAATCGCTTTTTTCAGAATTTCTTAAAACGACAAGAACATTAAACACATCCGGAAATGGCGAAACCATACCCATACATGCCATGCCAAAATTCAATCCATTAAATACTCTAAATTCAGCAGGACTAATTACAAATAATATAAATGGAACCAATCCCAGAACAAATGGCAACAGGCACATCAATATAAATCGATTTCGCTTCAATGGATAGGATGCTAATGCGACAAATGTTGTCTTTCCTTTTATTCTTCCTATTGTTACATCTGCTTCCTTAGGATAAACAATTCCATGTAACCACTCATGAATTATTAACAATAAAAAACCGAAAGTAAATCCAACCAGAATAAATATTGGTGAGATTACAACTGTCTTGCATATTATCGTTTTACAAAGCATAACAACCAAAAGGCAAACACATAGAATTGCAGCAATCGGCACTGCTTTTTTCATCAGTTCATCAACACTCTGCGGTGTTTCTATCTTTACTGCGTCATCCGGTAAGCTTCCTGTTTGATATTTATTTATATCATTTATTGACCACACAATTTTTATCATATCTACTTCCTATTCTTTTGTATAATCTTTTGCATTTACACTGTGTACCGTATTATAAAATAATTGCTCCAATTGCTCATTGTCAGTCGTTTTGTATTCTCTAAGTTTTATCCTCATAAGCTGGAATTTGTAAATATCATTTTACATTTTTATATGAAATCATAATATGACTTGGTGCAAATAATACTGATGCAATAATCAATAGCACTGACCTACTCATAATCCCACTAAATAAGAACAACATTGAAGGAATAATAGAAAGTGCTAATGCTCTGAAAACGCTGTTTTTCTTAAAACATATAATCCAAATAGCACAATAAAGCATTACCAATATGGTATCTACAATCAGATATAGTGCAAATGCTTCGTCAGACCACCACCCGAACCAAGTTCCCGGAATATTGATTATCATGAATCCGAAACAACCCAATCTCCCTACTTGTTCTGTGACCTCAACATATTTATTGTTCCACTTATTATCAAATCCATCTTTGCACTTAATCGCAAATACAACATTGGGTATCATAATGACTGCAATAAAAATCAGCCCAAAAACATTAAACCATTCCATATTATCTACCATCACAAATATCGATTTAACTTTCCATCAATTTAATTGCTTCATCAACAGATACACATGTAGCAAATCTCTTTGGCCACATCATATCATTGTAATATTTATATGTTTCTTCTCCAGTCATATAGTCGTTATCAAATGTTGAATTTGCCCCTTGTGGAACAATTACTTTATATCCTCTCTCAAAAGCAGATTTCACAGTTGCATCTATACAGAAGTTTGTCTGTAGTCCCACTATCATTAATGTATTATCATCTTTAACATAATCCGTAAAATCTTTATTTCCAAAACAACTATTGATATTTTTTATAAATATCTTTTCCCCTTCCTTGGGAATCACTTGTTCTGCAATTTCGAAGTCTTCATCACCGATTGAAAACCCCGTTCCTGGTCCATCATCATGTTGAAAATAGATAACCTCTATTTGATTATCTCTAGCTGCTTTTATAATTCTTATAGTATCATCAATAAACGCTTCAAAATTAAAAAGTCTACTATCTGTTATTCCTTTTTGTATATCTATCACAAGTAATTTCATTCGTTTCTCCTTTACACATAAAAATTCCGATTTGTTTCTTTACAGTTCCAAGGAATTCTGATTTAACAAAAAATCATACAATCCAATATGCACAATACCGTCTTCATCTATCCATGGTTTTGCATTTGACTTTGATATAATAATCTTCTTGAAAAAATCTTTTGTATTTTTCAAAGGTCTTAACTCAGTTGTCATCTTATCAGGATCACTTACGGATAATGCAGACTGAATATAATATCTTCTTGCTCCCATATTTACAACAAAATCAATCTCACACTGTTTTCTTCTTTTTTTGCCTTCAGCATTTTCAATAATTTCAACAACGCCAACATCTACAGAATACCCACGAATTATCAGTTCATTATAAATGATATTTTCCATTATGTGTGTTTCTTCCTGTTGTCTAAAATTAAGCCTGGCATTACGAAGTCCTACATCCGTGCAATAATATTTCAAAGGATACTCAAAATACTTTTTACCCTTTACATCATATCTTTTTGCCTCGCTGAACATAAACGACTCTATCAGATATTCCAAATATTTTGCGATTGTACTGGTAGACACCTTAATGTTTTTTACACTTTCCAATGTATCGGCAATCTTCTTTGCATTTATAAGTGAACCTACTGAAGAACACAAATCATCGGTTAGTTCAGTCAAAACATCGGGAAGTTTTACAATATATCGCTCACTTATATCTTTGAAATATACTTCCGAAAACAAGTTTTTCAGATACTTAACCTTTTCCTCATCACGTTTGAATGATAAAAGCTGCGGCATTCCCCCATAAAGAGCATACAATTCATACACTTCCGATTTATCTCCACCGACAAAATCATAATATTCTTTAAATGACAACGGGAATACCTGAACTTGATCGCCTCTGCCCCTGAATGCCGTCATTACATCTTGAGAAAGTAATTTTGAATTACTTCCCGTCACATAAATATCCACATTTCGAAGACGCATCAATCCATTCAAAACATTATATAGCTTAACATCTTCCGGATTTTCAAGTTCTTTTTTTGTAATAGCATATTGCACTTCATCTATAAGAATATAGTACATTTCTTTATTTACAATTTTTGAACGGATGTATTTTGATAATTCATCCGGATTACGATACTGTTCACAAATATCATCATCAAGTGCAATGGAAATAATCTGTTCTTCCTTTACTCCACTCGATATAAGATAGTCACGAAACAAATAAAACAGAAGATAGCTTTTTCCGCACCTTCTGATTCCTGTAATAACCTTAATCAGACCATTTTCCTTTTTGTCTATCAATCTACTTAAATAGATATCTCTATTTATAATTTTTTCCACAGATTTGCCTCCTCAAATTAAAACTTACTGCACTTTTCTCGCAAATTTTAATTTTATTATACTATCCTTATTATGTGAAATCAATATTGTAATTAAAACTTACTGCACTTTTTCACTAAGTTTTAATTTCCCATGTTTTCATATCAAACTCCGAAAAAATAAAGGCGACCAGTCTTATCATAAGACCAATCGTCTTTATTTATTCTTATATTGTATTTTGTATCTCATCCTTTGGACAAAATCGAATCATTTCTAAGTTCTCTCTAAACTGGAAGTTACCTATTTCAAAACAAAAAGAGAATTTTCATAGTCCTTTACATAGTACCGTATATTTTTACGTCCACCATATTTTTCAATGCTTTTCTGGTCTGTAATAATTTAAATTTTAGGCATATCCTTTTTATCTTCGTTTGCCATTTCTACCACCTCCTACTTTAAGAATAGTCTGTTTGTCATTCCTATGCAATGAGACTGTTTAGAAAATTTGACAAACACTGATTTTCCTCTCATACACATATTCTTCCAATCCGTCATGCACGAGAATGCAATCAACAACCTGTTATATACAGAAAGCAGGACAGTTGACTTTTAATCAGCAATCCTGCTTCTTATCCCATAACTATTTATGCTTTTTCTTTTTCCCGTGTTTCCAACACTTCCGTGGTAATTGCATCCACATCATATTCTGGTGCATGTTTCTTCACGATATCGTAAATTGGCTGGATTGTTTCAACGGATTCTTCAAGTTCATCTGCAATTTGTTCAAGATTTTTGTCCTTTTGTACCTTTTTTACAACCGAAGCTGCTAAATGATGAACTGCTCCTTTGGCATATCCTTCTTCCACACCATCGTTATACCATTCACGCTTTGCATTCTCCATCTGCTTTTCGTATGTCAGATCAAACATCATAATTTTCTGCACATCCTCTCTACGTTCCAGCAAAAATTCCTTCAGGATATCTTCTGCAATACAGCGGTTCACCGCATCTCTGATTGCAGTCTCATAGTCCTTCTCGCCCTTTTTTGCCTTTGCAAGATTCTCATTTACATATCCAACAAATATCATATACTCCCGCAGTGTCTGGCTCCGCTTCTTCAAATCCTCATTATTCCCCGGATTGATATTATATACGGTACACATCAGCTCTAACTGCGGCTCATCCGACTGGTTTTCATATGCATCGGACAATTTCAGCACTTCACGCTCTGGTCTCGTTTTGTCTCCATTATAGAACACTGCGAACTTCGGTGTCGGTATCTTCACCAGCTTATGACTGAGCAGATATCTGTTTTCGACCAGCTTCTTGATAATCGTCACAAAATAAATCAGTTCCCGAAGTGGCATGTTCGGGTTATACGTCGACTGGTGCTCGTAGATATTCAAAACCGAATCCATGCTCACAACAAATGATGCATCGTTGTGCACAGTCAGTGATACGCCGCTTTCCAGCGTATGAATCTCGATAATCTCCGGATCGGTGTATGCCGTCCCTGCCATCGCATTGTAGACATCCAACGCTCTTGCTCTGTCCTCCAACAACATACTAAATACGTCACTTTTGTACTCTCTGTTTGCCATATTTCGTCCTCCTTTGGCTTTCGCAGGAGAAATCCATCTGCAAACATAGACTTAAACTATCTTCCTTGAATACCCCTGCATCTTAAATTAAATGAATTGAATTTAAAAGCATGAATGTTCAAGAATAAATAATTTGACTATTCGCAGAAAGTAGCTGTTTAAGAGCTACTATATGAAACTTATGCTTTGGTAGTAGACTAGCATAATCGAACTGAGCATGTCAAGGACTTTTTCAAAAACGCTTCATAATTTCCGATTTGTATGATGTTCAAAACAGCATTCCAGCCATAGGTTGTTTCAATGTACTCAACATAAGTATGTGCATATGTATACCCACCGCAATTTGAAAATATCAACGGATTATTAGAACATGTTTCTTTATAACTGTCTTTGCAAATATACCATATCCACCAATTGTACTCCATCTTCGTATATTGGATGGTCATAGTTATCTGTAAAAAAATTGGGGATGATATGCGAACGAACAAAACCACATTTTTCATAAAATGGTATTGTAAGTGGGCTATCACCTGTTCCTACCTGCAGAATGTCATATTGCTCTCCGTATTTCTCAACAATAAAATCAATCAGGGCTTTTGCATATCCTTTCCCTTGATATTCTGGAGCAGTTGCAATGTTCTTTAATTCAAGCACTCCATTTCCTTCATTGGTAACGACGCACTCACATTTAATCCCATTATCATCTAGCACATACATTCTGCCTTTATTAAGATAGCGGTCTATCATATTTTCCTGCTCATCTGCCAATAAGAGCAAATCAAGATATTGTTTTTTATTTTCTGTGATCTCTATAATTTTCATCTTTATCCTCATAACCCGGAAGTTTGTATTATTCAAGCCATTGAATAAACGCTGTTTTATCTGTACTGTTATACCCTGCATTACCATAAAAGTTCAATGTTTCTTTTTTCTTTGAACCTGTAAGTAGCATCATTTTATAACAATTTGTGTTCTCTGCTATTTGTTTTGCATAATTTAAGCACTCCGTTGCATATCCTTTTCCGCGATAATCTGAATGTGTAACCATATTTTCAATAAACGCATATGGTCTTATGTTCCTTGTCAAATTGGGAATTATCACGCAAACACAAGAAGAAACTATTTTCCCATTTAGTTCTTTGACAATTATATGATGGTTTTTATCTTGCATAATCGCCTGCCAAGTCATTTTTAAATGTTCTGTCATTTCTGGAATTGTTTCCTCGTGCAAATGCAAATATAATTCTAGCACCTTATTCAACTCGTTTTCATAAACTTCTCTAACCATTCAACGTCTCCTCAAATTCTAATTTTCTACTCATACACAATTTCGTCCAATCAACAACCTGTTATATATGTAAAGCAGGACAGTTGACTTTCAATCAGCAATCCTGCTTTTAATCTCTCATAACAATTTATGCTTTTTCATTTTCCTGTGTTTCCAGCACTTCTGCCGTAATTGCATCTACATCATATTCTGGTGCATGTTTCTTCACGATATCGTAAATTGGCTGGATTGTTTCAATAGATTCTTCAAGTTCATCCGCAATTTGTTCAAGATTTTTGTCCTTTTGTACCTTTTTTACAACCGAAGCTGCTAAATGGTGAACCGCTCCTTTTGCATATCCCTCTGCACGACCTTCTTCCACGCCATCGTTATACCATTCCCGCTTTGCGTTCTCCATCTGTTTTTCATATGTCAGATCAAACATCATACTTTTCTGCACATCCTCTCTGCGCTCCAGCAAAAAATCCTTCAGGATATCCTCTGCAATGCAGCGGTTCACTGCATCTCTGATTGCAGTCTCATAATCCTTCTCGCCCTTTTTTGCTTTTGCAAGATTCTCATTTACATATCCAACAAATATCATATACTCCCGCAGTGTCTGACTCCGCTTCTTCAAATCTTCATTGTTTCCCGGATTGATATTATACACGGTACACATCAGCTCTAACTGCGGTTCGTCCGACTGGTTTTCATATGCATCAGACAATCTCAGCACTTCACGCTCTGGCCTCGTTTCGCCTCCATTGTAGAACACTGCGAACTTCGGCGTCGGTATCTTCACCAGCTTGTGACTGAGCAGATATCTGTTTTCAACCAGCTTCTTGATGATCGTCACAAAATAAATCAGTTCCCGAAGCGGCATGTTCGGGTTATACGTCGACTGGTGCTCATAGATATTCAGAACCGAATCCATGCTCACCACAAACGATGCATCATTGTGCACGGTCAGTGATACGCCGCTTTCCAGCGTATGAATCTCGATAATCTCCGGATCGGTGTATGCCGTCCCTGCCATCGCATTGTAGACATCCAACGCTCTCGCCCTGTCCTCCAACAACATACTAAACACGTCACTTTTGTACTCTCTGTTTGCCATATTTCGTCCTCCTTTGGCTTTCGCAGGAGAAATCCATCTGCAAACATAGTCCAAAACTATCTTCCTTGAATACCCCTGCATCTTAAATTAATGAATTGAATTTAAAAGCATGAATGTTCAAGAATAAATAATTTGACTATTCGTAGAAAGTAGCCGCTTATCAGCTACTATATGAAACTTATGCTTTGGTTGTAGACTAGCATAAGCGAGCTGAGCATGTCAAGGACTTTTTCAAAAACGCTTGACGTTTTTATTTTCTGTGATCTCTATAATTTTCATCTTTATCCTCATAACCCAGAATTTACTTGCTTTTCTTCTCTTTGCTGCGTCTCACTAACGCGCTAAATAGTTCAATGACTCCGGCACATAGCCATATGATACCTATTGCAATATTTTCTGCCCAGAACCAAAACAATGATAAAACAATCCATGTAATCGCTAAAATAAAAATACCTTTGCTTCTCATGATTTCCCTCCTGAAACTCCCGATTCTTCACATGTATTCAACGCTTCTAATCAAACTTAAATACATTAAGCCCTGTTTCTTCATCATAAACTCTGTCAACTTTTCCATCAATGACCGTAATTACCATCTCACAGGTTGCACTCACGACAGCTCTGTTCAGATGCCCTCCAAACGCTTCACCTTTCTCATTTCCGACACTCATATGAAGATGCGCATAATATTCTCCATCCATTGTATTGATCGTACCTGTCAGTGATACAATTTCATAATATCCTTTAAAACTGTTTGAGTAATATTTCTTCTCATCTGTCTTATATACTCCGATTGTGAAATCATTGATAGCTCCAAGAGCATTGATACTGGCAAGCTTTATATTCTCATTTATAGCAGTTGCTTTCAGTTGCTCTGATTGTATGAATTAAACCACGCTCTTTCTTCAAATGCTTTCTTTTGGGGATATATCGGATTGCTTTCTGCTATACCAATAGGCAAAAAACAGACCAACTCATAGTCTTCAGGCACATTTAGTATCTGTGCCATTTTATCACAGATCTTGTCATCATCGGTAATATGTCCTTCATACCAACAGCTTTGATAACCAAGCTCCACAATTGCAAGCAGCATATTCTGAATCGCAGCGGAATAATCCTGCACGGCGAAACATTTATCCCGATAAGCATTGACTCTCTGTGTCAAAACGCAGATAGCAGCGGGAGCAGTTTCTCCAACAGGTGGTTCTATCACACTATGGAGTTGCTTCAGTACGTCAGGATTATCAACAGCAATCAATGATGTAGTCTGTTTGTTGCATCCGGACGGAGCATCAAGACCAGCTTGCATGATTTTTATTAAATCTTCCTTTGGTACGGGAATATCCTTATATTTCCCCCTGTAACTATGTCTGTAATGAATAGCCTCTATAACATTCATAACGTTTCCTCCTAAATTCCTCCCCTAACGATTTATGCTTTTTCATTTTCCCGTGCTTCCGGCACTTCCGTTGTAATTGCATCCACATCATATTCTGGTGCATACTTCTTCACAATATCGTACATTGGATGGATTATTTCAATGGATTCTTCAAGTTCATCTGCGATCTGAAAAAGCTGCTACTCACTAAAAATAACAGCCTTTCTTACTATATCAGCCTTTTGGAATTTGACCATCGACATACAGAATGTGATTAACTAACCACTCTGTGAGATATTTTAAAATTTCCATAATCTGTTCATCTTGATCTTCTACCTCATCATTGTGGTGTTCCATAAATTCATCAAGCTTATGTATAAATTCCTGATGTTGAACTTTCTGTGTAAATATCTTCTTATAATTAATAGATTCCATATACTGCTCTTCATCACTAAAGTGTTTTACTGTATAATTTCGGAGATTTTCTAATATTATATCAATCCTATCATATTTATCCGGTGTAAACTCATCATGAAGCAGTTCATATGCCTCATCTGCATATTTAAATAACTGCTTGTGTTCTTCGTCTATCATATCTATGCCGATATAATATTCTGGTTTCATTTCATACATAAATTAATCCTACTTTCTGTTTTATTTGTTTTATTAACCTGTTCTATACATATATAATACTTTACTTCCATGCTTATATCTCCTTAATAATTCTCTTCATGTACTTCAAAATAGCTTTGCGGATGATTACATACCGGACATACCTCAGGAGCCTTTGTTCCTACCACGATATGTCCGCAGTTACGGCATTCCCATACTTTGACTTCACTCTTTTCAAAAACTTTAGCAGTTTCAATATTCTTAAGAAGTGCACGATATCTCTCCTCGTGATGCTTTTCAATTTCTCCTACTGCTCTGAATTTGGCTGCAAGTTCAGGGAACCCTTCTTCTTCGGCTGTTTTCGCAAAACCTTCATACATATCTGTCCACTCATAATTCTCGCCTTCCGCAGCTGCTGCCAGATTTTCCTTTGTATCACCAATTCCTGCTAATTCCTTGAACCACATCTTTGCATGTTCTTTCTCATTATCTGCGGTCTTTAAAAATAATGCAGACATCTGCTCATAGCCTTCCTTTTTCGCTACAGATGCAAAATAGGTATACTTATTTCTTGCCTGAGACTCTCCCGCAAATGCCTCCTGTAAATTCTTCTCTGTCTGTGTTCCTGCATATTTGTTTGCTGCCATCTCTTTTACCTCCGTTTTCTTTACTACTTTTTCAAAATCTGATGCCGGGTGCTTGCACAAAGGACATATAAAGTCATCCGGTAATTCCTCGCCTACATATTCATATCCGCAAATTCTGCAACGCCATATTGTCTGACCATCCTCTGTTTTTCCAACTTCCTGTGGTTTAGGCTTAATATTATTCTGATAATAATCATATGTTACTGAAGGAACATTGCTTAAAACTTCCATATCGGTTATCTCACCGATAAACATCGTATGTGAACCCAAGTCCTCTGTTTTAGTAACTGTCACAGAAATGTATGCATTTGTACCTTCTGTAATATAATAAATACCATTTATTCCCCTGGAACACTTTTCAAATGTTTCAAACTTATTGGTATCCCTTCCTGATTGAAAGCCAAAATGCTTAAACAATTCAAACTCTGCATTCTGACTCAAGACTGATACTGTAAATTTTCCGGTTCTTTCAATCATATCATGCGTATAATTTGCCTTATTTACACAGATACTTAACTGGTTTGGTTCCGAAGCTGCCTGAATGGCTGTATTAATGATGCATCCGTTATCTTTTTCTGCTTCTTTAGCGGTCAATATAAACAGTCCATAACTCAATTTATACATTGCTTTCCTATCCATATTTTTCCTCCTTTACCTTCTCCCTGCATTTCGGGCAAATGCCTTTAAATGAAATCAAAAATTCAATTCCATGAGTGTTATAAATTCATACTATTCTTAATAAGGATTGTATCTCTCTTTTATTCTATTGTCAATATAATAATAGTAATTATTACTATGTAAAACATCCACATCCGATCAGTACGCCGACACCCACGATCACCATCAACACTGCGGTTCCGTACATCAACCGGTTTGCCCGGCGGATATCCTTCGGCTCGATAGGTCTTTTCGCATCGCCAATCGTTGGCTTCTCATATAGCTTTCCAAAATAATATGCATTTCCGGCAAGTTGCAATCCAAGTGCGCCCGCACACGCCGATTCCGTCTGTGCGGAGTTCGGACTTGCATGGTTTCGTCGATCCCGCAAATGAATCCGTGCCGCACCTGCCATATCCATACCAAAAATGCCTGCCGCACCAACCATCAGCCACGCGGAAAGTCGTGCCGGAATGAAATTCACGACATCGTCCACACGCGCCGCGCACGTTCCAAAATACCGGTATTTGTCGTTCTTATATCCAAGCATGGAGTCCATCGTATTAATTGCTTTGTACACCCACGCACCGACCGGACCGAACAAAAACATATAAAAAAGCGGGGCAATCACGCCGTCCGACGTATTTTCAGCGACCGTTTCCACCGCTGCCTTCGCGATGCCTTCCTCGGTGAGCGATGCTGTATCTCTGCCGACGATCATGGATACCGCCGTTCTCGCCTGTTCCACATCCCCGGCTTCGAGTGCCTTGCACACCTTCAGGCTCTCCCGCCGAAGCGAGCAGGCTGCCAGCATCTGGTACGACATCCAGATTGCCACGACCAGATACAACGTATGATGAATCCGGTTGCACCCATATAGGATTCCTGCCGCCACAAGCAGTGACACCGTTATCACGATCACAACTGTAAATGTTCCTGCCACCTGTTTTTTACGGATATCCGCGTCGCGATCTTCCTGTATCCGAAACCGCTTGCGCATCCACATCTCCACATGGTCGATCAGCCAGCCCATCCCCTGTACCGGGTGCCACAGCCAGTGTGGATCGCCGAATACCAGATCAAGCAGACATGCAATTATAATGATAAATATACGTTCCTGTATCATGATTTATTTGTTCCTTACTGCCGTGTAATGTTTGTAATTACAACGTTCCTATCCTCATTCACGCTTAAAATCCCCCCGACACCCTCGCCCGGTTTTACCTGCCAGTCAAAATAATCCTTGTGTGGTTCTGATAACTGGTCCATCAGTGCCATGATCGTGCCGCCATGTGCAACTACAACTATCGTATACGACCGTACCGATTCTGTTTCAGTCAACATCTTCCGTGTTTTTGATTCATTCAAATTCCCGCTGTCCTGCGTCAACTGCTGCTTTTCATCCACATCCGCAAGCAGTTTCTCGAATCCCTGCATCACACGTTCCGTGAATTCTGCCCGTGACTCGCCACCCGGAAATGCCGTCGTACCGCCACTGTCGATAAACCGCTGATAGTCGGGATTCCCATTTAATTCCGCATAATTCTTATATTCAAAATCGCCAAATCTGCACTCCGCAAATTCCGCGATTTCCACCTGCTTCGCACCCGGAAATAAAATGTCTGCGGTCTGCTTCGCACGGAGATAGGGGCTTACATATACAGTTAGATTGTCTGCGACATTTTTTGCGCACGCCTCACACGGATTCGCCGCAGGATTGCCCACAGGTCCAGGTTTTACTCTATCGTATAGGACACCTGTTTTATCCTTCATAAATGCCTGCTTACACCAGAATTCCTGCATACTGTGAAGCTGTTCCACACTTTCCGGAAGCAATCCCTCATCCGTCGTTCCAACATAGCGATGCTCCTTATTTCCCTGCGTCATTCCATGCCGGATCAGCAGGATACGCGCCTGTTTTTCTTTATCATCCCATATAAATTTTTCATAATCTGACGCATTCATTTTCACACAACCTCTTGCAATTTTTCCTGCACAGCCTCACACAATCCGCTTCACTCATATCCACACATTCTCATGTAATTTTCTGAAGTTTATTCTCACATCACATATAATTACCTGACGCACATCTGCATAATTTCATCCAATTACCCATGCCAATGCAACCCATTTTCTGCGCGATTATTTTATCCGCGTTCCAATGCCTGCCGTCACGCGGATGACCTGCTCCGCCTGGCCTGCCAGATAGCAATTCACGCGCCCGTTCTTCTCGCGGAACTCCCGTTCAAATGCATCGATCGGCACAATGCCGCTTCCGACCTCATCGCTGACCAAGACGAGCTTGTCTGCATTTCCGGCAAGAACCGCTTTGTTCATAAGCTGCTTTGCCTCTAATTCCGGATCGCCGCCCTGCTGCATCGTCTTCCGCACATATTTATGAAAATTGTTGATGATCTGATGTCCTTCTTTGAAATTTGCCTTGGCATACTCGAACTTTCCCTGATATGCACCGCCTATAATTAAAATCATATTGCTTTCCTCTTTTAATACTTTTTATATTTCTTTATACCTTTTTATACTTTTTGAATTATTTTATACTTTTTTATACTTTTTCCGCAAGATACATTTTCATATTGTATCTTTTTCTTCAAATTTTTTTCAAAAAATTCCAACCATTTCCCCTTCTCGTCCGTCTATATAATGAAACAATGGATTGCGCACGCAGTTCATATCGTTTATATTACTAGTTGGCGTAATGATATTTGCCAACACACTTAAAAAGGAGAGACAGAAATGAAGAAAAAATTTATGAAAACACTTGCACTTGGCTTGTCGCTGGCGACTGCCCTTACCCTTACCACCGGCTGTGGCAAGAAGAAGGATTCCGGAAACGACACGATTGCCACAACCGAAAGCAGCAATGCGGATACTTCTGTAGAACCTGCTTCCTCAAGTGAACTTGGCTACAAGGACTGCCCTTGGGTTTTTAGCCGCGCGCTTTCAGATGAAGAGACATTGGAATTGCCAGAGGGTGCCGGTCTGTACGGAATGACATTCCCGGTTACGACGGATACGCTTTTTAACATGTCTTACAGCACATCCGACGTGCCACTTACGGATGCACTGGATGAATCCGCATATTCCGTATCTTTTTATGAGGATAATTACTCCCTTCCCCAGCTGTTGATAGACGAAGACGATATGACCATTGACGAAGCCCTTGACAAGAATCTCTGGTCACTGTTCAGTACATATTTAGATTACGATGCTTTCGGGGTTTCCGAGGATTCTTACAACGACGTCTACAACTTTTACGACGATCCGAATCCTGCATATATCTATATGGATATGCTGACAACCATGTTTGGTGCCCCGAATTATATCTGTTTCGGCAACGACTATGATGCAGAAAAGTCAGCCGAAGAAAATACCCAGTACTTCGTTGACACGTTCCTGCATCCGGAAAAATCGGATGACCAGTTCTCATCATATCTAATGTATATTGGCTGGCAATTTGAAGATTTTGGAATTGCGGTAGACTTCTTTGACACTTTTCGTTACAGTGAGTCAAGCGGATATTACGTATCTCCGGAGAATGAAGTTGGATTTACATACGTTCCAATCGAGAAAGGAACCCTGGAAGACTATTTCTTAGACACCTTTGATGGTCGCTATGGAACAAACATCGTGAAAGAACTAATGGCAGAGAAAACGGCTTTGTTCGGCGATGTCGAATACCTGACACCTGAGGACAAGATCGTGAACCTTGTCAAGTCTGCCAACAGCACCGCTTCCACAACCGATGCAGAAACAACGGAAAACACAACTGATTCTTCCAACTATGTGGATGTTGACCGTGATTTCAGTGAAGCTGCAAATGATGTCTATATGGCAATCACCGACTGCTTCCAGCTCGGCGGCGAAGATACGCTCGTCTTAAATGGCACAACCAATAAGGGCGTATTCAAGACAGGCGATCCTGTCTATGTACAGCTCACAAACGGAAAGGTTGTAGAAGGCACAATCAGCCGCATGGAGCAGCTCCGTCAGGATGTCACGGAATCTACGCTCGGCGAAAGCATTGGTATCATGGTCGATGGACTTAGCTTAAGCGATCAGGATTATGTGACCGGTGGTGTCATCGTTGTTAAATAACATGCACCAAAACGACGGTTCCAATTAACATCCATAGCTCGCACATCTGCAGGAAATATCCAGCCAGATCGCCGGTGATCCCGCCAAAGATGCGATACGACATGAAACGATAATAGAAAAACATCAGTATGGCGATGCCTGTAACCACAAGTGCTGCGACCGGCTGTATCACACAGCCTGCGGCAATGCAGGCAATGAGCCAAACGAACATGATCACCTTCGAGCGATTATTTACAAGGCGTGCGGTATCTGCCAGCATGCCTTCTTTTTTTGCTTTCTGAAATGTAAGTACCGAAAGTCCGGACAATGCACGTTCCAGCACAAATCCTACCGCGAACACGCCCATCAACCGCATTGCGTGTGCCAATACGCCAGACTGCATCTCGGATTGTATCTCTCTATTCAGTGCATGCACAACCTCTGCCATGCATCCAAAATAAATCAGAAAATACAGACAGCCGCGGATAATTGCAAACGCCCCGGTATGCGGATCTTTCAGAATCTGCAGTTTCTCCTCCTTGGACTTATAAGAAGATTTCGCATCCACGGTATCTAAGAATCCATCCATATGAATGCCGCCTGTGATCAGGATCGGGAATACCGTAAGAAGTGCCGCTGTAAAGACTTCCGACCACTGCAATACACAGCCGAAGAGATACCAGATTCCAAATTCACCCGCACCAATCACAGCCCCAACCAACGGGAACGCGCACATGCTGTACTGCAAGGCTTTCGGGTTCCATTTGAAATGCGGCATTGGTATCTTGGAATAAGTTGAAAATGCAATTGCGATTGCTTTCATCATGGTTGCTTGTCTCCTTTTATCTTAACCGGAATTCCACAGACAATCTCCGTCACGGTTGCTGCCTCCCGTGCGAGTGCACAGTTGATTTCTGCCAGATTCTTCACATACTCCCGCGTGCTTTCATCGTAAGTCAGACTTCCGCCATCGGAGAACACATCATTGGTGACGATCACCACATCCTGCACGCGTGCGGACAAATCAACGAGCGCCTGTACGATTTTCTTGCTCACCGGTGACATCGTTTCTGCCATATCGGGACCTGCATTACAATCGGTTCCTACTTTCTCCACTTCCGACATTGGTTGCACTTCTGCATGCGGTTCCGCTAGTCTGCCATCATCATTCTCCGGCTCCAGATACATCTCATTTGCAAGCAGATTCGACATACACTCAAGCAGCAACACGTCCTGCCTTTTTGCCACAATATGTTCCACATGCCGGTAACATTCGACCGTATCAAACCCTTTGTCGGCACGCATCGCGCGGTGGCGCTCTATCCGCTGCATCGTCTCCGGGTCAATCTCTGTCGTATTCCATTTATACGGATACATCGTTGCAATGTAGAGCAGCCGCCCATCGCCCTGCAAGGACAAGGCAAAACTTTCCGCATACGATGATTTCCCACTGGCACTTCCGCCATATACAATATGTAACATCGTCTACTCCTATTCTTCCGGCTTTCCATCCCGGCTGTATGCTTCGATCGACAGATCATCAAAGGTTCCCATGTTTTTATAGATGGATAATGCCATATCCAAAAGTGGAAATAACATCATCGCACCGCTGCCTTCGCCCAGACACAGTTTGCCGTGGATGACAGCCGGAAGTCCGAGTGCGTCCAGTGCCAGCCTTCCACTCGCTTCCTCCGATACATGCGATGCCAGAAGATAATCCACGACCTCCGGCTCTATCCGCATCGCAGCGAGGGCTGCAACACAAGTGATCGCACCATCCAGCACAACCGGAATCTGATACTGTCTGGCACCTAAAAATACACCGACCATTCCGGCGATCTCCAGCCCGCCAAGCTCAGCAAGTAGCTGCTTTGCATCAGGAGTTCCCTGTACATCCGTCTTGCCGCATTCCAGTTTCATGTCAATCTGTTCCTGCCCATCAGGCTGCTTCACATCGGAAGTTTCCTGCACACGTGCAAGTGCCTGCGTAATTACCTGCACCTTTCTTGCAAGTCCGGCATCATTCAGTCCGGCGCCTCGTCCGGTCACCGCCTCCGCCGGCAGATCAAGCAGTGCTGCAAGCAAAGCTGAGGTCGGGGTTGTATTTCCGATTCCCATCTCACCAACCGCTAATATCTCATAGCCTTTTTCTTTACATTCCCGTACAAGCTCTTTTCCTGTTTCAATCGCACGGTCACAGATTTCCATCGACATGGCAGATTCTCTCGCGAGATTTCCGGTTCCTGCCTGCACCTTCCGGTTTATCATATGTTCCATGCCAAATGCCGCATCCGGATATGGTTCGCCCAGCATACCGATATCAACCGCATACACATCCACGCCTGCGGTCTGCGCCATATAATTGACACCGGAACAGCCGTGTGCGATATTCTCCGCCACGACCTTTGTCACGCCGGCATCGGTCTGCGTCACGCCCTCTGCCACAACGCCGTGATCGGCACATAGCGTCAGTAATGCCCGGCGCTTATAATCACCGGGATTCACCGTTCCTGCAATCGCGCAAAGTCTGGCAACCATATCCTCGAACACGCCGAGACTGTCAATCGGCTTGGCAATCGCATCCCATTTTTCTTTTGCCTGTATATAGATTTTCTGCTGTGTTTCATTCATAATTTCTTACTTCTCCATATCCCGCAGCTCATACAACAGTGCATTGCAGATTGCTGCAGCGATATTGCTGCCACCCTTCCTGCCGCGCGCCACAATGTACGGCACAGGTGCCCGCATGATAAGCTCCTTCGCTTCCACCACGTTTACAAAACCGACCGGCACACCGATAATGCCGCATGGATGCAGCTTTCCCTCGTCGATCAGCTCATACAGACGCACCAGCGCGGTCGGTGCATTTCCGATGGCGAAGATAAGCGGCTTATCTAACGTGCACGCCTTCTCCATGCTTGCTACCGCCCGTGTAGAACCTTGTTTCTTTGCGATTTCTGCCACATCATCATCGCTCATGAAACAATGAACTTCACCCCCGTATTTCGCAAGCTCTTTTTTATTGATGCCGGATTTTGCCATCTGCGTATCCGTGACGATGCAGGCACCATTTTTTATTGCATCATGGAATTTCAAAACCGCATGCTCGGAAAATGTCAGATTCTCCAGATAATCAAAATCCGCCGACGTATGGATTGCCCGCTTGATGATCGGTGCCTGAAGCGGATCTAATTCAACATTCCCCAGCTCCTCTGTGATAATCTCAAAGCTTCGTTTCTCAATTTCCTGTGGCAGCACCTGCTGCAGCTTGATTTCTTCTAACATAATACCCTCTTACTATCTAATTGCTTCCTTTTTCTGATTCTTTCAGGAGAAAGCAAATAATCCTTACTAAAAAAGTCTCCCATCCCACCGTCAATATCTGACAAGTTTTCCGGCAAATTCAAATGCCACTGCTCCCAGAAAATAAATGATAGAAAAACGCCTCCGCACCCGCGTAATACAGATGTGGAAATCCCGCGAATGTGCCTTTCTTCTTCACCATACATGGATATGTCTTCTCCTTGGAAAGCGGCTTCCACGCCAGACAGGCATCGCCACAATCCGTGCTGTCCCAGTAGTGAAACTCATGTCCGCGCAAAACCGTATTCACCGCAAATACACCTGCGTCCCGCGGTGCCAGCTCCACATATCCAAACCGCTGTAACCGCTCTGTCCGAAATCCCGCACCATCTAAGAAACCGACCATCTCATATACATTTCCCTCTGCATCGGCAAGTGACTTCCCAAGATATAAGAAGCCTCCGCATTCCGCATGGCACGGCATCCCTGCTTCCAATGCCTGCCGGACAGATGCACGCATCGACGGATTCTCATACAGCTGCTTCGCATAAAGCTCCGGATACCCGCCGCCAAAGATCAGCGCATCCACCTTAGGCACATGTGCATCTGCAAGCGGGGAAAAATACACAAGCTCCGCTCCCATATCTTCTAACATGCGCAGATTCTCGCGGTAATAGAAAGAAAATGCCGCGTCTCTTGCTACACCGATACGATAGCCGGCGGGGAACTTACAATTCTCCGGCTCTTCTGCACGCTCATAGGACATGTTCTCCGGTTCTTGTCGCACGTCAGCCAGTTCATGCAGTATATCGACAGGTTCTTGTCTCACATCATCAGCTTCTTGCTGCATATCCCCGAAATTCTGTCTCACATCATCAGCTTCTTGCTGCATATCCCCGAATTTCCGTCTTATGTCGACGGGGGCTTGTATCTGCAACATCTCTGCCTGTGCCGCGATCTCCAGAACCCCATCGATATCGATCGTCTTCCGGGCAGCTTCCGCAACCGTTTCCACCCAGTCTCTCTGTATCCGCATTTCGTCCGGCTGCAACAGTCCAAGATGTCTGGATGGTATCGCAAATGACGCATGTTCCGGCAGATATCCAAGCACCGGAATACCGCATTCCGTCTCGATCACATGCTTGATCCGGCTGTAAAACATCGGCGATACGCGATTTAAGATCACTCCTGCAATTCGACTGTCCTTCTTATATTCCATAATTCCGCGAATCGTCGCTGCAAGCGTGACACTCGCGCCCTTCGCATCCACGATCAGAATAACCGGTGTCTTCGTAACCTTGCTTAATTCATATGAGCTTGCTATCGTTGTTGTGCCACCGACACCGTCGTAATATCCCATGACTCCTTCCATCACGATCAATTCTGCATCCTTCGTGTCTCGCGCCAGGATGCGCCCAATCGCATCGGCATCCGCAAAGAAGGTGTCCAGATTGCCTGTGTCGATTCCAAGCACCGTTCGATGAAACATCGGATCGATATAATCCGGTCCACATTTATATGCCTGTATTCTTATATTTTCTTTTTTTAGTGCCGCCAGCACGCCGCATGTTACAGTCGTTTTCCCGCTGCCACTCCGCATCGCAGCAAACATCACACGCGGGGTATTTACCTGTATCCTGCTCTTATTCTCCATCGTATCTCCCCGTTTACCAAAATGACGCAATCCACACCGGATTTTCTGCCTGCAGCATGTGATATGCACCAACCTCCCGGCTGCGCGTCACAGCCAACTGTACCATATTAAATGTCTTTCCTTGCTTCTTCACAACTTCCGATATTGTAAGCAATTCATTCTGTGTCTCCATTGTAACCGCCGTCACAACAATGCACGCATTCGGATTTTTTGCATAAATCATATTTACAATTTCAAGCAGATTTCCACTGCTTCCACCGATAAATACATGTGTCGGCGCAGGAAGTGACGGGATCACTTGCGTTGCTTCTCCTGCAACAATCTCCATATTTCCCGCATGAAACTTTGCCCGGTTTGCATACAAAAGCTCTACTGCCTCTGGATTTTTCTCGATTGCATAAACGGATCCCTGCTCCATCAGAAGCGCCATTTCGATTGACACTGACCCTGTTCCTGCACCTACATCGTAAACAACCGCCCCCAGATTATCTACTCGGAATTGTCCACTATTGGGATCATATTTTTTCCGCCCTATGCCTTGGTAGATTCCAAGTTTCGAGATGACAACCGTCCGCACTTCTTCCTTCGTCATTGGTACATTTCCACGAATAAACGCGTCGTCCGGGATTCCGGGGGATACGTATCTTAATTCCGGATGATCATTTAAAAATATCGCAGTTGTCAGCTTATCAAAGTTTTTTTCACACAGACCTTTAGCGTACTTCATCGTGATTTTTTCATCCTCATAGGACAATCGCTCTCCAACAATTACCCGGATATCTCCCAATCCGACTTCTGTCAACCTCGTACAGATTTCCGCCACCTGATCTTCCCCGCCAAGAAGCGTGCCAACCTTTGCATGATGCAGCACCTTCGCCGGAATATTTGCGATGATACCATGATTGCTGACCATCTCTGCATCTTCCCATGTTTGGCCTATCTTATCAAATAAATACGGAATGGATGAAAGTCCCGAAATATAATGAAGCTCATAGCTTATTTCCCCAGCATTGATCTGCTCGGTTGTTCCAGTCATGTCCTGTGACATACTAGGGTCTTTCCTCGAAGCACTCCGCAACACCAGCGAGAGCTTCTTTGCCCCCGAATAAAATCCGATGTCTCCGGAAAATAATACTGCAACCGTCTCTCCTGCATGTTTTTCAAGCAATGCTACGACTTCATCTTCCTTGTAAGCATCATAAACTATTTGATCTTTCTTGCATATTCCCCCGGCTGTCTTTAATTTTTCCAAAATCTGGCATATACGGGGAGCTCCGATGCAGACCGTTGCCTGTGATAACGCCTGCTCCGCCTCCTTGGTCAGGCAATCTACATTTCCCGGTCCCATACCAATCAAATATACGATTGTTGTTTGGTTATTCTCCATATTTTATACCCCTTTCTGCTTCATATTGTACCAGATGACTAATATTCTGTCGTTTATTTTCTATCCGAAAATTCCCATCGCATACTCTATGTCCCAAGCATTTTGTTTCCATTACATTTCTATATTGTCCCGCAGAAATACCTCTGCCTGTACAAGAGACATCACCGGTTCTACCTGTTCCTTCGGACACCCGATCACAACCAGATGCACGCCCATAGCAAGCGCAGCCTCACATTTTTCATCGTAACCGCCATTCTTCCCGCTTGCCTTTGTCACCAGAAAATCCGCATCTGCATAACGCAAGGTTGCCAGATTCATCTCCAGATCAAATGGTCCCTGCATGCAAATGAGATGTTTCCCGGTAAATCCCAGCTCCGTACATGCCTCTACCACCGACCGGGTCGGAAGCACACGCGCCGTACAGCGTGATTCATAGTCCGGGATCTGCGTATACAAATGAAGCTCCTTACTGCCTGTTGTGATCAGAATATTTCCTGTCACACCCTTTAGATAGTCTACCGCCGCCTGTGTATCTTTGACATAAATGCTGTTCGATGTTTCATCGGTATACCGTTTCCCGTCTGCGCCTCCGATATATGCGCCGCTCATCCGCATAGCCGGATCTGTATTCCCCGGTTCTTCCTGCATGGCCGGATCTGTATTCCCCGGTTCTTCCTGCATGGCCGGATCTGTATTCCCTGGTTCTTCCTGCATGACTGGATCTGTATTCTCCGGTTCTTCCTGCATTTCCCGCCGCACGCGGACATATGGGACGCCCACCACCTTACAAGCCTGATAGATATTCTGTGTCACAATCACTGCATACGGATGTGTCGCATCCACACAGATATCTGCCTGTACTTCCTGCAGAAATTCCTGCATATCTGCCTGCTCCAGCCGTCCGACATGCACTTTGAGTGCGTCATCCTCCGGCAGCACCTGTGCACCATACTCCGATGCTACGCAGACATGGACTTGTATTTTTTGCATTTTTTGCTGCTTGTTTAATTGTATCAGATACCCGGCGAGCTGCCGCCCCTCCGTTGTACCACCAAATATGACTACTTTCATTCGTTATCTCTTCTATATCCGCGTGGTGTCACCATCGCATCACCGACTTTTCGTGTCCGGGAATTACCGACAAATACTGTCGTGAACATATCAACCTGCGTTTCTGCCAGCTCATTCAATGTCAGGATTTGCTGTTCTTCTCCATCTCGCCCGATATTCCGTGCGATTCCACAGATTGTCTCCCCGGTTTTTTTCTGTAGCAGAATCTGACATGCTTTCTGCAAGTAATCATGCCGTTTGTGACTGGAAGGATTGTACAGACAGATTGCGAAATCTCCCTCAGCCGCTGCCGCAAGACGATGCTCGATCAGCTCCCACGGTGTCAGCAGATCACTCAGACTAATTACTGCAAAATCATGTCCGAGCGGTGCCCCAAGCAACGCCGCACCAGACAATGCTGCTGTCACGCCGGGGATCACATGTACATCCACCTCCGGAAATTCTGCTGCCAGCTCCAGCGTGATTCCTGCCATGCCATACACGCCTGCATCACCACTGCACACAAGCGCTGTCTTCTTCCCACCCGCTGCGGTTTCCAGCGCCAACCGGCATCTTTCTACTTCCTGCCTCATACCATTCACCAGATATTCCTTGTCTGGATAATACGGTTTCAGAAGTTCTATGTATACCTTGTATCCCGCAATCACTTCGCATGCTTCCACGACGTCAATTGCTTCCTGCGTCATCTTCTGCCTAGCGCCGGGGCCGAGCCCGACAATATATAATTCTTTCTTACTCTCTACGCTCATATTTCTCTCCGCTATTCCGCTTTATTTCTGTGTTTCAGCTTCCGGTTTTGGGTTTTTTCACTTATTTTTCGGCTTTCTAACACACTTCGTGGGTTTTTTCGCTTGTTTTTCACTCGCTACACACAGATTGCTCTCCACTTTCCCGGTTCAGCTTCCGGTTTTGGGTTTTTTCGCCTGTTTCTCGGCTTTCAAACACACTTCGTGGGTTTTTCTGCTTGTTTTTCACTCGCTACACACAGATTGCTCCCCACTTTCCCGGTTCAGCTTCCGGTTTTGGGTTTTTTCGCCTGTTTCTCGGCTTTCAAACACACTTCGTGGGTTTTTCTGCTTGTTTTTTACTCGCTACACACAGATTGCTCTCCACTTTCCCGGTTCTGCTTCCGGTTTTGGGTTTTTTCGGCTATTTCTCGGCTTTCAAACACACTTCGTGGGTTTTTTCGCTTGTTTTTCACTCGCTACACACAGATTGCTCTCCACTTTCCCGGTTCTGCTTCCGGTTTTGGGTTTTTTCGCCTGTTTCTCGGCTTTCAAACACACTTCGTGGGTTTTTCTGCTTGTTTTTCACTCGCTACACACAGATTGCTCTCCACTTTCCCGGTTCAGCTTCCGGTTTTGGGTTTTTTCGCCTGTTTCTCGGCTTTCAAACACACTTCGTGGGTTTTTCTGCTTGTTTTTTACTCGCTACACACATACACCAGTGCTACCGTCACGCCCCCATGCGCTTGCTTACGGAGCAACAGTTCTCCATGCTTTGCCTGCCTGCCTAGTAACGGCTCACCCAGATTCGTGGCATGCTCACTTGCATACTTCACTGCACTACGCTCACAGACATTATCCACGCCGGTCACACCAGACACAAATTCCGATGCCGAATATATCCCCGGCACCGCCCGCAATTCTTCTGCTGCGTATGTCTTAAACGGCACTTTCCGTATCTCGCAGAATTCAAGCAAACCAACTTCATTCTTCTTCAAATCAATGCTTGCCACCGCACATAATGCTTCCATCCGCAAACCTGCTTTCGCAAATGCATCCTGCACCGCATGCTCAATTTTATCCACCGATGTCCCTTTCTTACAACCGACTCCAGCTACAATACAACGTGGAATAAGCTGTAACGTTTGCGCATCCACGGAAACATCTTGTGGGGTTATAACAACCTGATGCGAACCTATCTGCAATCTTTGAACATCTATTCCATTCTCGCATGCATTCTTCTCTTCTTCCTGCAAAACCTTGGCTTCATCCACCCGCACAGGCTCCGCCCCGGCCGCCAGCACCTCCGCGCTGATTGCCTTTGCCTTCGCCCAATCGGTCACTACTAAATTATGTTTCCGCGCATAATCATCAACGGAGAACCTGCCTTCCACATCCGTTGCCGTCGTGATAACCGGTGTTGCCCACATCACATCCGCCAGCATCTGCGTGAGCGCATTTGCGCCACCCGCATGCCCACTCACCAGCGATATCACATGCTTTCCCAACTCATCCATGCATACGATTGCCGGATCTTTGGATTTATGTGCCAGATGCTCCGCCACACTCCGCACCGCAATTCCGCTTGCTGTCACGAACACAATGGCATCCACCTGCTCAAAATACGCATCAACACACGCCTTGACTGTCCCTTTCATTGAGACCTCCGGAAGCGCCTCACATTTTACCTTCGTAATAATATCTGCACCGGGAATATTTTCCAGCTTCTTCGCCATCTTCTGCATCGTCGCATACCCGCGCACACTGCATGTAATAAGCAGTACCCGGCGGATTCCTGCCGGAAATGCAATCTCCGTTGCGCCGCGATACTCTGTTGTAAATGCCGCGTCATAAAGCCGGGATTTCTCATAGACACTTCCAAGTGCCGGAGATACGATAATGAGTGCCGTCTTTGTAATCCTTGCGGCTTCCATATCTTCCGGAAGCTTAGCCAGTGTCGTGCGGATAATCTTCTCTTCCGGCCAGGTTGCCTTATACACAACGGCAACCGGCGTGTCCTCCGCATATCCACCAAGCAGCAAATCCTGCCGCACCTTTCTTGCAAGCCCGGACGACAGATACAACACCAGACTGGCTCGGTGTGCAGCCAGACTTCGCAGATTTTCCTTCTCTGGGACAGGGGTTTTCCCTTCTGCTCTTGTCAGAATCAAGGTCTGCGTCACATCCGGCAGCGTATACTCACACGCCAGCGACGCCGCGGCACCGAACACCGCACTCACCCCCGGACACACATCATAGGCGATTCCACATTCATCCAACAGATCCATCTGCTCGCGGATTGCACCATACACTGACGGATCACCCGTATGCAGACGAACTGTTCCTTTGCCTGCCGCCTCTGCTTCCCGCATTACAGACACGACATCTTCAAGCGTCATATGCGCGCTATTGTAAATTTCGCAATCTGCCTTCGCATACGAAAGCAACTCCGGATTTACAAGCGAACCTGCATAGATGATCACATCCGCTTCCTTGATTCGATTCATGCCCCGCACGGTAATCAGATCACACGCGCCGGGTCCCGCTCCTACGAAATGTACCATTTATCTTCTTCCTTTATATATTATAATCTATTCTGTTTTTGCACAACGATTTTTCACCCGTCGCACCCACACACATTTCTCATCCTGTGTTCTACATCCAGTAATCTGCCTCACATCTGCAGCTTCCTATGAAATACTTCCAACACTGTTGCTGCGTCCTTGGTCTGCCCCAGATATCCGTACTTCTCCGAAAATACAACGACGCCAACTCGCATCGCATCGCCGACCCTGCCAGCGACATGCTTCGCAATTGCAGCAAGGATACTCTGCATTACCGCTTCCCGCAAGCCTTCTCGTTCCACAACATCCAACATCCGGTCAGTATTGATACAGTTATAAATTTCCTGTACCACATCCGCTCCTGCACCTGCCATCGCCGCATGCACCGCAAAGATTTCTCCTCGTCCATCTGCCACCTTAGAATGTGTGTTAAAGATGCCTGCCGCCAGTTTTACCAGTTTTCCGATATTTCCAACCAACAGGAAATCTTTCATGCCATACGAGATTGCAAGGTCGATCGTATCGCCGATAAAATTGCTCGACTTGACACTTTTTGCAAGATCCAGCCCTAGATATTCGGAAGCGTATGCCTGTCCGTAGTTTCCGGGTGTCACTAACACTTTCTCTTCACCAACTGCATGTAACTGTCGGATTTCTGTCTCGATTGTCGCCACAATCGCCTGCTCGCTCATCGGCTCTAAGATTCCGCTTGTTCCAAGTACCGAAAGTCCACCCTTGATACCAAGCTTCGAGTTAAATGTACGCTTCGCCAGAGTCTCTCCTTCCGGCATCCATACCGTGATGTGCAATGGCTCACAAACATTTGCTTTCTCGCATACATCGCCAACCGCCGCAAATATCATCTGCCGCGGCACACGATTAATTGCCGCCTGCCCGACTGCCTGCTCCAAGCCTTCTTTCGTGACACGCCCGATTCCGATTCCTCCATCCAGCGTCAGATACGGAAATGATTCGCTGGTAAATGCACAGGACCTGTCTTGGCTTCCATCTTTTTGCTCACACACACGCTGCTTCACAAACTCCACTGTCACGCACACATCTGTACCATTCGTCACATCCGGATCATCACCACTATCCTTTACTACCTTATAGCTCGCCTTCCGGCTGTCTGATTCAAGCAGATACACCGGAACGGAAACCGTCATCCCCTTTGGTGTGCGCAAGGTTACCGTATGGCTTTCTACATCAAGCAAAAGCTGCATCGCCGCTGCCTGTGCCGCCGCTGCACTACACGTTCCGGTCGTGATGCCCAGCCGGAGCTTTTTTTGATTTTTAATCACATATTCTTCCATACGCATTTCCAATCTGTAAAATCTTCTTTATTTATACCATTTCATACGGAAATTGTAAATTTATTTCCGTTCCCGCTATGCACCTCTATTTCCAATCTGGTTTTTTCTGCTTACTTTCTTTCTCCTACACCCACCGCATGGGTTTTTCCGGTCTTATATTCTCTTCCGCGCCCACTCCCCGCCACATTTCTCCACCTCGCGTTTCCAATCTGGGTTTTTCTGCTTACTTTCTTTCTCCTACACCCACCGCATGGGTTTTTCCGGCCTTATATTTTATTTCGTGCCCACTTCACTATACCACATGATTTACTTCCAAAAAAAGAGCAGGACTTTCATCCTGCTCCCATGTGAATTACACAATTAACTATTTTTCTTTTCTTCTTCGGATCATACCCGTGATACCGACACCTGCGCCAAGCATAAGCGTAATCATAATCGCTATCGGATATGCATCTCCGGTGGAAACCGTTTTATCCGTTTTCTTGCTTGTCTCTGTTGTCTTCGGGGCACCTGCCTGTGTAGTTGCTCCATCCGGCTGTTCCACGAATGTCTGCTGTGTGGTTGCCTGCTCACCTGTCGTCTGATTTTCTGTCGTTGTCTGTTCGCCTGTTGTGGATGGCGTCGCACCCTTTGCAACAACTACCTTGGTAGATGGCGATGCATAGTAATTTGCTGTCTCCTTGAAGCGCACATAGTAATCTCCATCCGGAAGATTTGTCAATACCTCCGTATTCGCGTCAATCCATGTGCGATTATCCACGCTGTATTCCATCTTCAATGAAAGATTTGCGATTTTTCCATCATTCTTTCCATCAATTGTTTCAGCGGTCGGTACCAGTCCGGTCGGTGCCGCCTGATTTGCCTTACCTATCACAAAGGTCTTATCCACACTGTCATGATATACTCCGATTCCCTCAATATGTATCGTGGCAGTTCCAACATTCACGTTGTTATTATACGTTACTCTATAATTTCTATTGGCCGCAAGCACTACACCATCATAGCTTACAGTCACAGCAGGCACCTTGCTCGTTCCATCATATACAACCGAAGATGTATCCACTGTAATCACAGCTTCCGGATCGGTCAGCCGCTTGTACTTGAGCAATATATTCATTGCAAGCTCTCCATTTTCATCCACAACTGTATTATAGGTATCCGCGGCATTCGGAGATGGTTTTTTTTGTGCGAGCTGATATCCATAAGGCAAAAATTCCTTAATTCCACCAAGCGCATCTTCTACATTACTAAAGCGCACAGTTCCGTAATTGGTAATTCCTGTATTTTTGATGCTCAGCACAGAGTTCTCATCTAGGCTTAATTTTTCAACAAAAAACTGATTTCCGGATGTGCTTAACTGGCTATTCTCAAGCCATACCCCCTCCTTAGGCATCCACTGTAAATCCTTAATTTCCCCTTTCAGATTCTTCAAACGGAGTTTACCATCATTTGCTCCATGATTAATACTTCCGTAAAAGGTTCCGTTCTGTATCGTAAGTGCACATTCTGTATCAATCTCTTGTATCTGCAGTTTGTGTCCACCCAGATCAATGATTATTTTTTTATTGGATAACTCGGTATAATGATTCAATGTTATTACTCTTGCATCACAATTATGCAGCAGCGTCACGGTTTCACCGTTTTCCGCAGCGGTAACTGCGGCTGGTAAGGATGTATAGTCTACTTCACTACCATTACTTTTCGTAAGCTTCGCAATTGGTACATTTGGTTCTGCACATATCATGCATGTACCACCATAATAAACGAACGGATGCTCACAAGTCAATGAATTCATATCATATTTCACGCCATCTATATAGGTGAACACCGCAAAAATATTTGCTTGTGAACTATCAGACTCCATAAATCTTACCATCCCCTCAGCAGGATATGTCCCCACAAACGGCGACGAATACTTCTCCGAGCCACTGTTTATCCGTAATACTATATTTGCCTCCGCATCCGGATTCACGGTTAATGCACCTGCTACGACCGGATAATCTCCGTTTCCTGTAAGCTGCATATTCTTTCCGCTGTAAATTGTCGCATCGCCACCACATACAGAATTTGTTCCAGATTGAATTTCCGTATACATTACATGATTGATGCTTATATTTCCCCCGACTGTCACAGCATGATTCGATATAATATCAACATCCCACCCTTTAGTAATATTCAAATTCCCATTTGCAACAGCATCCTTTGCTTCAATATTAATATTTCCCGCTGCACTCATCGTCAGATTACCGGTTGCAATACCTGACGTCGTATTTTTTAGGTTAATTTCCCCGGCTGTGCTCTCGAGTGTTACATTACTGCCCGTAAACATTGCACCGGAACAGTCATTAACTATACTAATATCTTCATCACTCACAAGGCTGATATCTCCCGTTGCCCTAATTATACCTGATAAGCTGGCCGTCTGGGAATTAAATGTGATGTCTGGTCCTTTTAACGAAACATTTTCCGCATCTATAAATACACCGGATAATTGACTTGTCATAATCACTATTCCGTTGGCAGAAGTTGTCTCAAGAGCTACCGTTGTTAATCCGTAAATCGCGCTAGCATTCCCCGTTGTGCCAATATTGATTTCGCCGGAAAAGCCCTCAGTTCTGATTCCTGCACCATTAGCACCTGTAATCGCCGCAGTTCCATCGACATTCGAAACAATTGTCAGATCTCCTGCACCACTCAGAATAAGTGTGCCACCGTCAATCCGAATCCCTGACATATCTTCAGTATAAAAATTTCCATACACCGTCATGATTCCCGTCGAAGCATCATAGTGTATATAATCTGGTATAACCGTAGCATCGGGTGCAGTCTGTGAAACATCCTGCAGCTGATTCCCCACATACCAATAGTATCCGGTTTCAAGCGTTTTTCCTCCCATGGTTACAGACATACCCTCTGCATTTGCATCCAATACCTGTGAAGCGCATGTGATGTATGCCAGCACAGCAAATATCATAACCAGAGCAATCGTGATTTTCTTCTTCATACCTCTCTCCCTTTCCTCTTTATATCCTCTTTACATTTTTTTCATTCTATTTGTTTATCATGCCTTGTATGTTTCGTCAACCCATCTGGGATGAAATGCACTTTTTTGGGATGAAATGTTATTGCATGCCATAGCATCCTGTATAAATCTGTGCTAAAATATGCTTAAATTTGCACTTATAACAACAAACCGGAATCAATAACAGAAACGATAGTAGGGGAGGAACACTATGCATCTGGCAATCGTTGATGATAATCAAACCGAATTACAGACACTTTATGACACGATATTAGAATATGGCCGTATCCACGATGCAGCCATCTCCTGTGACTGCTATACCTCCTGCGCCGAATTTCTTGCCACCTGCTCACAGATTTCCTATTCATTTGTAATTTTCGACATCTATCTGCAGGATGGAACCGGCATTGATATGGCTGCGGCATTTCGTCAGATAACTCCACACACACCAATCATCTTCCTGACAAGCAGCCCGGAACATCGCGCGGATGCCTTTCGTGTGCACGCCTTTGACTACCTTGAAAAACCGGTGACCCAAGACATGATTTCACGACTTTTTGATGAACTGTCTGTTACACAGGAACCCGATACGGACACACAGACATTCTTGCTTTCTATCGACCGCAACACCGTTCCGGTCTTATATTCCGATATCCAATATATGACATCCGCCTCTAACTACCTCATGATTCATGGACACGAGGTACTCCGTTGCCGTATGCCTTTTCGGGAAGCAGAATCAATTCTCACAAAAGATTCCCGTTTCCTGACGATCAATCGGGGTGTGTTGGTGAATCTGGATTATGTACTGCAAATGCAGGGCACTACTTGTACGATGTCGGATGGAACGATTTTTACAATTCACAGGAAGAATGCATCCGCTATCTCACAGGCATATATTTCACATCAATTTGATCGTCGCACAAAAGCTTTGACCAAAGGAGGGATTGCATGAATTTTATGAATCTATGTTACCGGGCGGCAGAATACGGCGTCATTTTTCCCGGAGTCTTCTTATGTCTCATGCCTGTCGCAGATTGGCTGATTGTCCCACAACGGAGATTATATCCTGTCCTTCTGCCATGCATGATTGCAGTCTGTTTTTTGCTTGCATGGTTTGATTCTGATGGAAGCCACTATACAAATATCTTTTTCTTCCCTCTGCTCGGCATCTGTCTGATTGCATATTTTCTGATGGTGCGGCTGGAAAAGTTGAAGCTTCTGTATATGTTTGTATGCACAACCGCTGCGCTTTCCTTCGGCTGTATCCTGAACTACTATGTCATCGCACAGCTTGTTCCGGATTCCAACATCGACGACAACTCCATCCCGGGGCTTATTCTGCAGTACGCAGTCAGCCTAGTCACAATGGGTTTCCTGCTTGCCATGCGCAAGAAATTCCGATGGCTCTTCGAGAACTTCAACGCCCCTTCCTTCTGGCGGATCGCATGGCTGATGCCCGCCGTTATCACCTTCTGCAACATCTACATGATCCCGATCGATTACAACAACATTCGGGTCGGCAGAGTTTTTCAGATTGCAATGGTGATCGAAGGTGTGCTGTTCCTGTTCTTCATGTTGTTCCAGTCCCTGTTGTACATCATCGCCGTCACGACCTCCCGGAAGATTGAAGCAGATTCCACCGCCCTGATGTACCAGCTTCAGGCAGACCAGTATGAGAAAATGCAGGCATATCTAGATGAGACACGCCGTATCCGGCATGATTTCAAGCATACGATTGCAGTATTGAACGAACTTTCCCAGACCGGCCAGTATGAGAAATTACAGGAATACATCTCCAACTATTCTTCCGAGATATCGAATGTACAGGCACCTGCGACATATTGCGAAAACCCCGTGGTCAACGCAACGATTCATTATTATATGGATATCGCCAGAAGCTATGACATCCGGACAAAGCTGCAGGTTGTTATTCCAAAGGAGATAGCGATTTCGGATATTGACCTGTGCCTGATCTTCGGCAATCTTCTGGATAATGCCATTACCGCCTGCCGTAAAGCAAAAGCAGGCTCCCGCTTCATCCGCCTGTCCGCAGATCTTGACACACCCGGTTTTCTGTATGTTACAATGGTAAATAGTTTTTCAGGCGAAGTGTATAAGAGAAACGGAAAATATATATCCACAAAAGAGAAAAAGAGCGGCATTGGCCTGACTTCGATTCAGGCGACCACGGAAAAATATCAGGGTTCCTCTAATTTTTACACTGAGAATCATGAATTTATCTCAAATATCATGTTAAAACTATAAGAAACAAAGAAACGGAGCAGCTATATGAATATTGCAGTAATCTTTACGGGAGGCACAATCGGCTCATCGATACAACAGAACTATGTATCAACCGATTCACAAATGCCATACCGCCTTTTGGAAATGTATAACGAATCACAAGCTAAAGATAATCCTGATTTTCCGCATTTTATAACAGTGGAACCTTATACAACCTTAAGTGAATATATGAATGGTTCGCATTTGAATCTGCTGATTGCCAGTGTACGGGAGCAGCTCACACGAGAAATAGACGGCATTATCATCACACACGGAACCGATACGCTTCCTTTTACCGCTGCCGCACTTGGTATGTGCTTTGCCTATGCCAAAATTCCGGTTTTGCTTGTATCCAGCAATTATATCTTAGATGATCCACGCGCAAATGGACTGACGAACTTCACTGCTGCAGTTGATTACATATACGACTGGAAGCATACGCATTCCGGACAGGGAACCTCCAATGAAACACCTGTTTCTCCGGATACAGCAACGGCTATGTATACCCCGAACTTCCCGATTCTTCCAACAGCCGTCGGCATCGCTTACTGCAACACAGGGGATTCGCCAAAAATCTATAATGCACTTGGCATCTACAATCATCGTCCGTTTGATGACAGTCTGTATGAACGCCCCTATGATGCATATGCAGAGGCAATCGCGCCCGTTCTGCGGAAATGTTCTGTTATAGGCTGCTTTGCACCAGATAACATTTGCACATCAGGCGCCTTCTTCAATGCAGCCTGTCCTGTATGCTTTTTCCAATCTATGCCGGGCATCCGGTATCACCTGCCGGACGGCGCACGCGCAGTGTTAATCCGTGCCTACCATTCTGGTACGATTAATACCAAATCTCCATCCCTGCTTGCACTCGCCGAACAGGCTGCGCACAAAAAAATCCCGATCTATCTGACCGGAATTTCCGCAGAATCCACGGATTATGACAGCAAGGCAGTTTATGAGTCTCTCAGGATTATCCCACTCCCGGAATACAGTCCGATTGTCGCGTATATGTACCTGTGGTACAGATACAGCCGGAACGACGAATGAACGTGCAGACATGTCATACCATTCACATGCCAGATACAAGCCTCATATATGATATATCCAAATTTACCTAATAAAAAAGTGTACGCCGTCGTACACTTTTTATATTCATATTCAATTACTTTCCCTGCATGAATTCCTGCAGCTTCTGAAGATTTGCTTCCATCTGACCGTAACCGTTCTGATAGAATGCTTCCTGCTTTTCTTTATCCTGTTCGAACTTGCTGATACTGTCTAACTCCGGACGAAGCACCAGAAGCTTTCCTTCCTTCTCGTAGCGGTCAATCCGGTCTAACTGCTTCGCGTACATCTCTCTCCTGCGCATCAGTGTATCATAGAACGCCGGATACTTCTTCTTATATGTCCGCATCAGTACACGAATCTTCCCATAGTTTGTCGGTGCTTCTTCCGGTTTTCTGGTCAGTATACAGACTACCCGGTCGCATCCAACCGTAAATGCCCGCTTCACCGGAATCGAATCTGCCAGACTTCCATCCATATAGTGAAACCCATCTAACTCGACCGGATTACACAGTACCGGAACCGAACACGATGCCTTCACTGCTGTCAGCATACGCTTCTCATCGTCTGTCTTCGCGATATATTCCGCTTTTCCGGTCTCACAGTTTGTCACCACGAGTTCTACTTCCGATGGTGACGCAAGGAATTTCTCAAAATCAAATGGGTACTGCTTGTGCGAAAACTCCATCACCATACGGTCTAAATCAAGCATCTTTTTGCTTTTGCGCATCTGTTTGACGCCATAATATGCATTTTCACCGCTTGCGGTGATTGTCCATTTGGTACGGCCTTTTTGTCCTGCCAGATAATTAACTGCGTTTCCAGCGCCGGCAGATACTCCTACCACATAATCAAATACTATCTGATTATCCATCAGGCAGTCCAATGCTCCTGCAGTAAAAAGCCCACGGAACGCACCGCCCTCTAATACAATACCTGTCTTCACGTTTTTCATCTCCTCGGATCTGCTTCCTTTAATTCATCCAGCTTCTCCTGTATCCTCATCTTCACCAACTCACATACATCCGGCTTCCGCAGCTTCCCATATTCCTCATAAGGAATCTGTGGGAGAAAATGCACCTGTGTCCGGACCTTACCGAAGGTGTTTGTATCCATTGACCGCCACGAATCGTAAATCACAACCGGTACGATCGGAGTCTTTGATTTTAATGAACACGCAAAACACCCGGACTTAAATTCCTGTAACTCATTTTTATTATCGGTATACCCGCCCTCCGGGAAAATCAAATACGGTTTCCCCGCCTTCACGCGCTCGGCAATCGTCTTCAACGCTCCGATCTGCTGCTTCGGATCCTCAAACGATATCGTGGTTCCCTCCACCAGACCACATACCTGTCTTGCAACCAGACGGTCTGCGGATTTCTCTTCCCACAACATCGCACACGGCTTTGGATGTGCCAGCATGATCCCAAGTGCATCGTATTTGCCCTGATGGTTCGCATACATGATATAACCGCCATCCTGTGGCAGATTCTCCCTGCCATATACATCGGTTTTCGTACGGGCACGTCTGCGCATATGATTCTCGATTTTCATCGCAAATGCATACCGTTGCTGTTCGGTGTATTTTTCTTTGTGTTTTATCATATAATTCGCACGCGGAATATGCGTGGCAACGAACAACGGACTCGTTGCAACAACGAATTTAAATCTCAAATTTTTCAATCTATCTCAACCCTTATCTCCCCATGCCATCCTGCATAATTCTGTGTCTGCCTGCAAACAGGATCTATCACAACATCTTCTTTTTTCGCAGCACGATTGTCACAACAATGCAGATGACAAGCGTAAGCACACATATAATCATAAATCCCCATGGCTCCTTTGAAAATGGCATACCATTGCCATTTACATTCATACCATATAATCCCGATATAATCGTCGGTATGGACATGACGATTGTAATCGCAGCCAGCAGCTTCATGATGTTGTTCAGACGGTTATCGATCACGGTTGACATCAGCTCCCGTGTACCCTTTAAGATATCCCGGTAGATCTGCGTCATCTCTATCGCCTGCAGATTCTCGACAATCACATCATCCAGCAATTCCTGATCTTCCGGGAATTTCCGGATTCCGCTATACCGTGTCAGACGGTCTACAACCATCCGATTCGCACGCAATGATGTATCAAAATACACCAGGTTGGATTCCATCTCATGCAGGTTGACGATATCGGCATCTTCCGTTGCGCCTCCCATACGTTCCTCCATCTCAAGTCTGCGCCGGTCAATAATACGAAGATACGACTGATATAACATACTCGTCCGATACATAATCTGATAAGTAAAACGTACCTGCTTCTTCGTAGTAAAATCCCGTATATTATTGACAATAAAATGCTTCAGCACCGGAGTTTCCGCCGAACACACCGTAATAATTGCATCATCCGTCCATACAACCCCCAGCGGGATGGTTGTATATGCCTCCTGATTGTGTCGGATCTCCACCGACGGAATATCAAATAATATTAAAACATAATCATCGTTGACATCCACACGGGATGATTCCTCATCATCCAGCGCAGCCCGGATATCTGCGAGATCCACATTATATCTTCTTGCAATCTCAAGACTCTCATCCTGTGTCGGCGCCGTCAGATTGATCCATGTACCAGGCATAAACTCATCAATCTGTCTGAATTTTCCATTCTCTGTAATGTACTTACTGATCATATCCTTCTCGCCTCATTGTCTCCCTTTTTCATGGCAAAAGCCTCACTGTCACATATTTTATCACGACTTTTCCCATTCGGAAACCCCTAAATATATTTCTTTAAATAAATATTCACTCTGCCTTTTCGCGTCTCACTTCCGGCACCGCAATACCGAAACTTTCCATACCCGCGGACCGAGAAACTATCGCCCTCTTTTAAGACCAGACTGTTGCGTTCCTCGATTCTGCCGTTCCGTGTAACTTTCTTCGCCCGGAACATATCCAGCGTCTCGTTGCGGGAGCATTTCGTGACAGCTGCAACGATGGCATCAAACCTCGGTGCACTGACAATCACGTGTATATCCTCAAGTGTGGGCTTCAGATCCTCGATCCCGCCCTCCACGAGAGATGTTTTCACGTTCGTATGTTTTATCTTTGTCAGTTGCTCCATAATATATGCAGCGATATTCTCCTGACAGAAAATATATGCCCGCTTTCCATCCTTTACCAGAATGTCACCGAGCACAGACCGTTCAATCCCCAGATTCATGAGTGCACCGAGAAAATCGCGATGGCTCAAATCTTCAGCGAATTTATCCAGCAGTGGTTCTACCAGAATAATCGAGATAGGAAACACTCCCTCATAACCAAACAATTCTTCCGAACCAAACTGTACCATCTGCCGTTCACACTCCGGCGTTCCACCGAAGCAGGTCATCCCCACGAAGGAGAAATCCGCCTGCTTCTCATAGACCACCGCAAGCTCCGCGGAAGTTAAGAATCCGGTGTATGTATAAATATTTTGTCTGTATGCACGCTTCGCCAAGTCCTGCAAACGCGCAATCAATACCTGTTCTTCATTCATAATTCTATCTTACCTGTCACCACGCATAAACATGATGACCTGCGCGCAACATCCACGCCGCTCATTTGCAATCGTTCTGTCACGCTCGACTAGCCAAGAATCGCCTTGTCGTTCGCAAATTCCTCGCCGCTTGCCTCTTCAAACTTGTGAAGCAGATCTGCAACCGTCAGCTTCTTCTTCTCTTCACCACGGATATCGAGAATGATATTGCCATCCATCATCATGATCAGACGGTTTCCGTGTGCGATTGCATCCTTCATATTATGTGTAATCATCAAAGTGGTCAGATTATCACGGTTAACAATCATATCTGTCGTCTGCAACACCTTCGCTGCCGTCTTTGGATCAAGGGCTGCTGTATGCTCATCGAGAAGCAGAAGCTTCGGCTTCTTCAAGGTTGCCATGAGCAATGTGAGTGCCTGTCTCTGTCCACCGGACAGAAGTCCTACCTTGGAGGTCATACGATCTTCAAGGCCAAGTCCCAGTGTTGCCAGCATCTCACGATACTTTGCATGCTCCTTCTTCGTGATTCCGGCTTTCAAAGTACGGCTGTCTCCCCGTCGGAGTGCCAGTGCCAGATTCTCCTGAATCTCCATTGTCGCTGCTGTTCCGGTCATTGGATCCTGGAACACACGTCCGAGATATTTGGCACGCTTATACTCCGGAAGCTTTGTCACATCGGCATCCCCGATCAGGATTTGTCCCTGATCGACCGGCCATACACCTGCGATTGCATTTAACATCGTAGACTTACCGGCTCCGTTTCCACCGATGACAGTTACGAAATCGCCATCCTCCAGCGTCAGATTCAGTCCTCTTAACGCCATTTTCTCATTGACCGTTCCCGCATTGAAGGTCTTATAAATATTCTTCAGCTCTAACATAGTATTTACGCCTCCTTCTTCTCTGCGGATGCCGCAAGCTTCTTACCCTTGTTGAAATGCTTTCCCTTCCAGTAAGGCACTGCAAGGAACACTGCTACAATAAGCGCCTGGAACAGTTTCAACAAGTCTGTGTCAACACCGAGCCAGATAACAATCTGCAATACAATGAAGTAGATCACACCGCCGATACCAACCGACAGAAGCTTCAATGCGAAGTTCTTGAAGATACGGCTGAATATGGCTTCTCCGATGATAACCGATGCCAGACCGATGACAATCGCACCTTTACCCATATTGATATCTGCAAATCCCTGATACTGTCCGAGGCAGGCACTTGCAAATGCAACTAAACCATTTGAAATCATCAAACCGAGAACCTTGTTGAAATTCGTGTTGATACCCTGTGCACGCGCCATATTCTCGTTACAACCCGTTGCACGAAGTGAGCTTCCAAGCTCTGTACCGAAGAACCAGTACAAAATTCCGATGACAACAATCATAAATATAAATACGACAAAAATAGAATTCTTATAGAATGCAACTCTCTTGATGTAACGAAGAGAAACTGCCAGATCGTATTTGTCGACATTGATCGGCTGATTTGCCTTTCCCATAATCTTCAGGTTCACACCCCACAAACCAAGCTGTGTCAGAATACCTGCTAAGATCGCCGGGATTCCCATCGTCGTGTGGAACAAACCTGTTACAAGACCCACGAGCATACCGGCAAGTGTCGCGATCGCCATCGCGGCTGCTATATGGTATCCCTTCTGCATCAACATAATACATACTGCTGCACCGGTACACATCGTTCCATCGACAGACAAATCGGCGATGTCCAGAATCCGGAACGTGATGTACACGCCAATCGCCATAATGCCCCAGATCAGACCTTGGGCAATCGCGCCCGGCATGGCATTGAATAAAGCACTTACATCCATTTCTTTCTCTCCTTTATATAACAAAAATCGGGTAGAAAAACTCTACCCGACTACTATACTATAATAATACAGCAAAAATCAAGTAAATACGCTTGTTTTCGCTATGCTTTTCCATTACTCGTTTGCGATTACCTCATAATCGTCCGGTACGGTTATACCAAGCTCATCACAGATATCCTTGTTGTACTTCTTCGTAAACTGTGGTGCATACTCGATTGGCATCTCCTCAATCTTAGACTCACCCTTCAGGATCTTCGCTGCCATCTTACCTGTTGCAACACCTAAATCATAGTAGCTGATAGAAAGTGTAGCGACACCACAGCCCTTACAGATACCTTCCTCACCTGCAACAACCGGAGTCTTTGCCGGCATACAGATATTCTTGATGATCTCTGTATTGGCAGCAACTGTGTTGTCCGTCGGAACATAGATTACATCACTTGCGTTCGCTGCAGATGTTGTGACAGTCGAAAGGTCATTGGAATCTGAGAATGAATAATACTCACATGTATATCCAAGCTTCTCCAAAGCAGCCTTTACCGTATCTACCTGATACTGTGAGTTTGCCTCAGCAGAACAATAAAGAAGACCAACCTTCTTTGCATCCGGGAACAGCTCCTTGATCATGTCTGCCTGGCTCTCCAACGGTGCAAGATCCGATGTACCGGAAATATTTCTGCCAACTGTACCGTTAAAATCGGAAATCTCAAGTGCAACACCATATTCTGTTACGGATGTACCAAGAATCGGAATTGTGTCTGTACCAGCTGCTGCTGCCTGTAATGCAGGCGTTGCATTTGCAAGGATCAAATCTACATCACTGCTCACAAAACCGTTGATGATTGTTGAACAGGTATTTGGATCGCCCTGTGCGTTCTGCTCATCAAACTTGATTCCGTCTTCACCAAACTCTTCTACCAAAGCATCCTTAAAGCCCTTTGTTGCGGCATCGAGTGCCTCATGCTGTACTAACTGACAGATACCTACCGTATAAGTATCATCCTTCTTGCCTCCACAGGCGCAAAGGGAAAGTGTCATTGCAGCAACAGATGCAACAGCAAGGAATTTCTTGAATTTTCTCATACTTTTCATCCTCCTCATCGATATGGGTGTCTTTGTCCCATCTCTATCTTTTCGTTTCTTTGTTTCTTTTACACTAATATGTTAATGAGTTAACGGTTTAGTGCAATAAAGTATTTCAGTAACCGATTAAACCACTATTTTTTATATTTGTCAATATTTTGTAACCTTTTTCCTCTGCCATGTGTATAATCTTTGAAAGGCCTTTTGAAACAAACGGAGGATATGCTATATGAGAATACCAATACGCATATTGATTGACGAATATCAATCTCATTTATACAGGATTGCCTTCAACATATGCAAGAACCGGGAAGATGCAGAGGATATCGTACAGGACACATTCGTGCAATACCATATTGCAAATAAGGAATACGATGACGAGTCGCACATCCGTGCCTGGCTGATGCGGGTTACGATCAACAAATCCAGGAACACACTCCGGTCGTTCTGGCGGAAGCACCGGCAATCCCTTGAATCCTATATGGAAGAGCTGAATTTTCCGGATTCACAGAGTGAAGAATTATTTGAAGCGGTTATGAAGCTTCCTGAGAAACAACGCACCGTGATTCATCTCTTTTATTATGAGGATTATTCCATCAAAGAAATCGCAGAGATTCTGCATGTAAGCGAGAGCAACGTCAAGGTTCGCCTGAACCGTGGACGTGCTGCTCTCCGCAAGATAATTAAGGAGGATTGGAACTATGACGAATCATGAAAAATATAAGCAGGCATTTGACTGCCTGACCACCGACGCGGAAATCAACTTAAACCAGACATCCATCCGGCACAGCCGCACCACGCGTGTTGTCCGGCGCATATGCTATACTGCCGCATGTCTGGTAATGCTTTTTGCCGCATCAAACGGCATCTGTTACGCAGCGACCGGGAAATCTCTCGTGCACACAATCATTGTTATGGCAGATGGCTCGAATGTGGAGATCTCCGAAGACGACAACTCGGTTACATTTACCATCGAAAAAACCGGGGATCTTTCTTACACGACCGCCGAGAACGGACGCCTGTATCTAAATCTGAATGATGAGAAAACAGACATCACCGATCAGTGCAGCGACACAGACTATTTCCGGAAGGATTACACCGATTCCGAGGGAAATAAGCATGTGCTCATCGCAGGCGGAACCGTGGAAAGCTATGGCTGGGCAGAGTATATCTTCAATGCAGAGGGGAAATATATTTTCAACACGATGAATATCCCAACTGACGAGGCGAATCCGGATGAGACGCCTGTATGGTTTGCGAAAGCTGAAAAAGACCTTGGAGTTGACGCAGACGCTCTGTTAGAGCAGGGCGGTTCCTACAAAATAGATGAAACCGGCATCGAACAGACTGAAACCGTGACCGAATCTGCACAATAATTGATTTTGCCGTTGCAACTACCCCCTGTATCCGCTATAATCATTACAGACTATTGTGCAAAATATGCAAATAATCATGCATTTTTTGTACGAATTGATTAGCAACAGGGGGTAATTTTAATGCTAGCCGGAAAAGAAGAAATCGAACGTCAGAAAATATTCGGTCGTGACCACTTTGTATATGAAGAAAATTCCTATTTTATCGATGTCAATGATGACTCCGAGCGTATGTGGTTCCAAAACCGGATCGGTGTACCAAACTATAAATGGTTTTTGGAAGGCACCGGTGACAAGCACTGGGTTCTCTACAATCCAACTTGTTTTATGCCAACGAAAAACTGGAACGGAAAAAAGATTTTAAAGTTTAATTATCGTGATTTCAAGGGTGGTAGATTGGAAGTTCCAATCAACGCAAGCAGCTGCTGTGGTATGTTTTCCTGGGTAACTCTTCCAGAAGGATTCCAGATCGGCGGATTGTTCAACACGCGCGGCATCAAGGATATGAACCTGATGTTCGCGGGCTGCGTCATGCCGAAGGGATTTTCTTTGGGCGACCATTTCCATACAAGGGAGGTCGAGGACATGCGTTACATGTTCTACCAGAGCTCCGTATCGGAGGCATTTGATTTCGGCAAGATCTTCGATACGACCCATGTCACAAACATGGAGTACATGTTCTCAGAGTGTCGTATTCCGGACGGCTTGAAGTTCCCGGAGCGTTTCGTGACTTCCCAGGTAACAAATATGGATCACATGTTCTATGAGAGCGTTTTCCTCGGCAAGACCGACTTCGGCGAAGGCTTCGTCATAGCGCCGGGCACAAACACGACAGATATGTTCACGGACTGCATGTTCGGAGAAGAGAAGATTGACAACCAGTATAACCAAGATTTCAACTACGTAAAGTCAAGACTAAGTTGACGGCTAACGGAATTTGCATATACACTAACAAAAAGAAACCACATGGATACGAGTAACATACATATGTTTGGAACTTAGAAGTTCTTAATGTTCTGTAAGTACACAGCAATGTTTGAACACGACGTTCAAACAAGCCGCCACTGAGCCATGGACGGCGAATTGGCGGCGGTTGCGTACATTACCATAGTATAAATCAGAACATTTAGAACTTCTTAGTTTCAATACATCGTATTTACTCGAACCGATACTGGATATATGCAGTTGATATGGTGTGTTTCATTTATCTTACATATTTCCGGTAGAATGTATCGAGTTCCAGCGGCTTGTCGTAGTAGTACCCCTGGATGCATTCAACGCCCGCGTTACGCACGATGGAGAGGGCTTCCACCTTCTCGACACCCTCGGCACAGACGGCAATTCCGACCTTCTTGCAATAGCTCACGATGAACTCGATCAGCGCCTTGTCTTTCGGCTTTTCCGTGATGCTTCGTGTCATCGTATGGTCTAGCTTTACCATGTCGGCAGGGATATCCTTAAGTACTGTAAGTGATGCATATCCGGTTCCGAAATCATCCAGCGCAATGCTGATGCCCGCATCCTTGAAAGTCTGCAGAACATCCGATAAAAATGACGTGTGCTCCACACGACAGCTCTCCGTCAGTTCCAGCATAATCGCATCATGCGGAATCTGGTAATGATCCAGACGTTCCACAACGTAATCCAAAAGCGTCGGATCTTTAAATTGTATGTAAGAAACATTAATCTGCAAACGCTTTAATGGCATATGTCCAATCTGCTCCCGCCACTTGTCAAGTGTCTGCAACGACTGGTCAATCACCCATTTACCAACCCGGATGATCTCCTTGGAGTTCTCCAGTATCGGAATGAAATCCATCGGCCCGATCACACCGAATTCCGGATGTGTAAATCGTAGCAATACTTCCGCAGCATCACATTCTTCGCTCTTTGTCTCCACCACCGGCTGCATTACGATACGGAAGCCCTTGCAGTCTTCCTCGACACATTCCCGAATTGTATCCTTCAATCTTGTGGTATATTTCTTCTGCGCAAATAATTCCTTGCTGTAAAATACAACATCTTCGGTATTCGTCAGCTTCGCATGGTCGAGCGCATAGAACAGATTACTCTGTATCTGGTCTAAAAACTCCCCATCCTCCGGAAAGAATGCAGCCGCCGACTTAAACCGCAGGTGCACCGGCTGTCCGGAGACAACGAGATTCTTCATAAAATCCTCAACGAAATTCTTATATTCTACAACTCGTTCCACGCCGGCATCCTGCATGATTACAGCAAAATTCGCACCATCCATCCGGAACACGTGGCAGTTATGATGCACACCCTCCAACAGCTTCTCACTGATCTGCGCCAATACCTTGTCGCCAAACTCATAGCTGTACTCTGCATTGATCCGCTTGAAATTTTCCAGACCGATCATCAATATCCCGCCATGGGCGTGGTCATCGAGCAGGCGGTTTAATTCACTCCGGAACTGATACAGCGTCCATAGATTGGTTACTGCATCAATCTTCGTCCGATGTCCCATGTTCGTGACAAGTCCGCCAAACCAGTCTGCGTTTCCGTCCGCATCATACGTCATATACCCGCGGCAGTTCACCCACACATACTCTCCCTGTGCGTTCTTGATGCGGTACTCGCAGTTATGATACGGCGTCACACCATGAAACAGCTCCATGATATCCTCTGTATACTGTTCCACATCCTCCGGGTGAATCCGGCTGATCCATTCCCGCGTGGAATCACCGAACACCTCTCCCGGCAAACCAAAATATTCCACTGCCGATGCGGACCAGCGTGTTGTATCTTCTTTGATATTTCCATAAAATAAAAACGTTTTGCCCGGTGCATTTGCCACCAGGTCAAAATAACGCGATTCAAATTCTGATTTGTCCACTCATACACGCTCCTTCCCTCTCACTTTTCATTTTCTTGTGTATGCATATCAGAATGTTTACTTTTTTTGCATCCTATTTCCTTCTTATTATATAAGATATTTTCCAAATAAGCAATACAAACCGCCAGAATATGAAAGCAATCGTGCAAAACCGTTCCGATTCCGTCTTGTTCCCTCCGATACGAACGATAGAGGCTGTTAAAGCTTGTCCGCGCAAAACATATTTCCACTGCTACACGCATATTCGGCAGGATGGCTAACATGTCACGCATATACATATGCAGTTCTTTTTCATAACGGATGTGCGCAAAAAATCCATCTGCATACCCCATCGTATGTGGGTAGGTAAAACGGTCTGCCAGATAATGTATCGCTTTCCCAAGCCTGTAATAATCATACACGGACAATCGGTTCTTTCTCCGGAGTACGCGGTACATCCGATTGACGAAAAAACGAGACCCTTCCGCTGTATGGCCACCGATCAGCATACGCCGATGGTCATTCAGCGACAAAGGTCCCGCGTCCGTTTGTCGTCTATGGGCGCACAGCAGTTGAAAATATCCGTGGATGTACGAGCCTTTGTTGACATCCGGCATGATATTTCCCACCACAAATGCGTATCTTTTTGCTGGTTCTTTGATTTCAAATGCATGTGCAAGATATCGCCCGAGGGCGAAATGATCTTTGGTCTGCATAATTTACGTCCCTACTTCTGCTCTTTTATTTCCAGTTCCGGCTGCATGGAAGCGACCTTTGTATTCGCCGGAATGGATGTCGTGACAAAAGAGTTACCGGCTACAACCGAATTCTCACCGATCACTGTCTCGCCACCTAAGATAGTAGTATTCGCATAAATCACCACATTATTCTCGATCGTCGGATGTCTTTTCACCCCCGATAACAACTGGCCTTTTCTTGTTGACAACGCACCGAGCGTCACGCCCTGATAGATCTTCACATGCTCACCGATCGTCGTTGTCTCACCGATGACAATACCAGTACCGTGGTCGATACAGAAATATTCACCGATCGTTGCGCCCGGATTGATGTCGATTCCGGTCAGTCCATGTGCGTATTCCGTCATAATACGTGGAATATATGGAACCTTTAATTCATATAACACATGTGCATACCGATATACAAAAATCGTAAAGATACCCGGATAAGAAAGGATGATATCCTGATGATCCTTTGCTGCCGGATCGCCGTTAAACTCCGCATCCACATCCTTTAAGATCATCGCCTGAATGTCCGGAATCTTCGCAATAAATGTCGACGTATACTCCTCTGCTTTCGCACGGATTTCTGTATCTGCCAGAGCGCGGTTGTCGAATTTTAATGCAACACGAATCTGCTTGAATAATCTTTCATAGAGGATCGCCAGTGTGCTTCCGGCGAAATTATCCTTTGACACATACGCCATATTCTCGGAACCGAAAAATCCCGGAAATGTGACCGTGCGCAGTCCTTCAATAATCGAGATAATGGCATCCCGATCCGGTACGCAGTCACCCAGCGACATGTCAAAAATCTTCTGTTCTTCATAATTTTGCTTCAGGCGCGCGGTCGCCGCCTGAATCGTCTTTGTTACAATTGTTCCCATGACCTGCCTCCAATATCTATTCAAATCATAACCACCTCATATCCGCAGATGCATCTGCCGGTCTGCTTTTTATACCGGACGCAAATATTGCAATTCTCTTCATACTATATTATGATATAGAAAAATTGCGCGGATGTGCAATGGCTATTTATATTTTCAATATTTATACTATACTATTTTAGGTAGGAAAAGTCCAAGGAATTTTTCGGAGGAGCTATGAATAAGAAAGCATTGATCGCAATGAGCGGAGGTGTTGACAGCAGCGTCGCCGCCTATCTTATGAAAGAAAAGGGCTACGAATGCATCGGCGCCACGATGAAATTATATCAAAATGATGATATCGTTATCAACAAGGAGCACACCTGCTGTTCCTTAGACGACATCGAGGATGCCCGTGCCGTGGCACAGCGGCTGGGCATGGATTATTATGTCATGAACTTCAAGGAGCATTTCAAGGAGCAGGTCATGGACAAGTTTGTACACTGCTACGAATGTGGCATCACGCCGAATCCATGCATCGACTGTAACCGCTATCTGAAGTTCGAGTATCTGTATCATCGCGCCACAGAACTGGGGCTCGATTATGTCGTAACCGGACATTATGCACAGATCGCGCAGGATGAATCGACCGGTCGTTATCTGTTGAAGAAAGCCGTCGACGCGGGCAAGGATCAAAGCTATGTGCTTTATTCCCTGACGCAGGATCAGCTTGCACATACCCAGTTCCCACTCGGCGGTATGCCAAAGAGTGAGACGCGTGCCATTGCCGAAGCACATGGGTTTGTCAATGCGAAAAAACATGACAGTCAGGATATCTGCTTTGTCCCGGACGGAAACTATGCAAAGTTTATCGAACAGCACGCATGCAAGGTCTATCCGGAGGGTGATTTCGTCGATGTCCACGGCAATGTCTTAGGGCGTCACAAGGGCATCATCCATTATACGGTCGGACAGAGAAAGGGGCTTGGTCTCGCCCTGAAAGAGCCGATGTATGTTATGGAGATTGACACGGAAAAAAATCAGGTCGTGCTTGGACGAAATGAAGATCTCTTCTCCCGTCGTCTCATCGCAGAGGATGTGAACCTCATCTCCATCGAACGATTAGATGCACCGCTCCGTGTCACGGCAAAGGTGCGGTATCGTCACGCGGAAGCACCGGCTGCCGTAAATCCATTACCGGATGGCAGGATTGAAGTTGTCTTCGATGAGCCGCAGCGCGCCATCACCAAAGGGCAGGCGGTTGTCCTGTACGACGGAGACATCGTGGTTGGCGGCGGCACGATCTGCGAGACAGAGAAATTATATTAGGACGGCAACCCGTATATCTGATTTTTCTAATATAATAAGAACCCGCATTTGCGGGTTCTTATTATTCTTCCGGATCATTTCAGAATTCTATTCTTCAATTGTTATGACATCTTTCAGAATATAATCAAACGTCGGGGCAGAACAGTTCCGGTTCTCGACGTATTCCTTGTTCAGGTCATACGTATCACTCGTATCGTTCGGATTCACGCCGAGATAGTCGCCCTGAAATACATGTACACTGCCCTTCTTAAAATCATTTTCCAGAGAATCGATCTTCTCTCTCGTTCCGTTTGCCGCTACCACTTCATTCAGCTCAAGCATTTCCACCCAGCCCTCGTCGAAACCGGCGCCGATATCCTGTCCATTGACATTTCCCTTTACCCGCGACTCGATAGACTTGTTATCAAGCACGGCACCAACTGCCGCCGTCATATATGGTACCCAGTTGATCTTACAGCCCGTCAGATACGTCGTCGGTGCAACATCTGCCATACTCTGATTATATGATGCCAGATATACTTCCTGCGTACTGTCTGTCTCCTCACACGCAACCGCAGGTCCGGTCGTATCCGAATGCTGGGACAAGATCACGCAGCCCTCTTCGATCAGTGCCTGCGCGCATTTCTTCTCCAAAATGTAATCATCCCATGTGTTCGTATAACGCACAACCATCGTCGCCTCCGGTACAACCTCGCGCACGCCGAGGAAAAACGCCGTATAACCGGAGATCACTTCCGCATACGGATAGGCCCCGACATAACCAACCTTTGCCTGCTCCGCTGTAATCTTCCCCTGCTCGATCAGTTCCTTTATTTTCATGCCGGCAACCACACCGGACACATAGCGCCCCTCATAGATGGCTCCCATAAACGTATGATAATTTACAAGTACCTCATCCTCGTTCGCATTCGAGCATGTTGCCTGACAAAATTCGATCATCGGATACTGCTTCGCATATTGCTTCATCGTTACTCCATAGCCATAGCTCGTACCAAAGATGATGTCGCAGCCGGCATCGACTAATTCCTGCAAGGCAACCGCTTCACTTCCCTCCGGAATATTATATTTACTTATAATCTCTACCTGATCCCCGTATTCATTTTCAATCGCATTCTGCGCCTTGACAAAATTCATTGTATACGCCGTACTCTCATCACCGACATAGATGATTCCGACCGTCACATGCTTTCCCTGCTGTTTGTCAAACACCGTGCGCTGCAGACCAAAGATAGCGAGGATTGCGAGACATGCACTTAAGATAGTCAAAATATAGGTTTTCTTCATGCCTTCTCCTCCTTCTTATGGCTGCTGCCCTCATCTGCGGCCTCGGTATTTACCGGATCTCTTTTTTCCTGCGGCTCATACAATTTCGAGACATCAATCACGCCCTCTTCGATCAGTGACAGCATGATATCCACCAGCTTCGGATCAAACTGGGTTCCGCGCCCCTTCTTTAACTCTCCAAGCACAAAGCCAAAATCCAGTTTCTTTCGATAGACACGGTTCGCCGTCATCGCATCAAATGCATCCGCAATACCTATGATCCGCGCATTTAGCGGGATTTCCTCGCCCTTTAGTCCATGCACGTACCCTCTGCCGTCGTAGCGTTCATGATGGTAGAGTGCCCCCTCCTGCACGTTGTCGATCAGGGTAAATTTCTTTAGGATCTCTGCCCCTTTTACCACGTGGGACTTCATGATCTCATACTCTTCATCGTCGAGCTTCGAAGGTTTGTTCAGCACACGGTCCGGAATACCGATCTTTCCAATATCATGCAGCAGTGCTGTTTTCCGAAGTGTCTCACACTGCTCCTCTGTAAATCCTAACCGTTTTGCGATCAACACAGAATACTCCGATACACGCATGGAATGCTGGCTTGTATTCTCATCCTTGGCATCCACGGTACGCGCGATTGTGAGTACGGTTTCATTTCCCATCTCAATCTGATTTTTTGCAAGTTCGAGTTCCCGCTTCTGCATCGCGATCGTCCGCTGGATCTGCGTCCGGATCAACAGCCATGCCATGTAGAACATCGCCAGTGCGAACACAAAAATCGCATACAGTCGGAACCACCAATAATCGTAAATTTCCTTTTCCTTCTCGATCGTGTATGTGCTTTCTGCCAACACGGACTGTCCCTTGCTGTCCAGCACGGCTAAATGGAATATATATGTATTCGTTGACAGATTCGTATATACGATATTGGTAAGCTCACTCTGTCGGACAATCTTCGGTTCCTTGTCGAATCCTTCCAGCCAAACACTGACGTACGGGTCATTGACGGAATAATTCACAACCTCCGGCACGATTTCGATTCGGCTTACCCCACGCTCCAAAATCGTCGGTTCTCCACGTTCCACCTTGACGATCGCATCGTCCACCTTGATGGACTTCACATACATTCGATAGGAGCGCGTCGCCACATCATACTGATTCAGATTCAGCTTCACAACCCCGGTATCCGTAGACAGATAGAGGTTCTCATGTTCATCCAGATAATTCCATGAATTTGGCGTGAGACTCTTCTGCAGTCCCATCTTCGCATTCAATAGCTTATATTCCAGTTCTCCGCCATCGAACAATGTCTGCTTATCCACAACATAGATTCCCGCGGAGCCCAGCACAAACAAGGTTCCATCCTGCCGTTCCACGACATCAAAATTATTATAATAAGGGAAATTCGTAAATTCCCTGATCATCCCATCTGCATCCATATAAGAAAGGCTGTTACTCGTGACAATGAATACACCGTCTTCCTGCAAAGATGCCACCAGCCGCATGACAACGCCGGAAGAAAGTCCGTCTTCCTTGGAATAATGTCCTGTCACCTTGCCGTCCTGTATCCGGTAGATGCCTGCGCCATCACTGCCCGCAAGCACACTGCCGTCTGCACATTCCAAAAGACAGAGGAGCTTCGTATTCTCCAGTCCATCTGCACTTCCGAGTGTGCCTGTTACCGTTCCATCCTTGATATACGTGATACCGGAATCCCCGGATGCCATAATCGTTCCGTCCTCCAGTTCGATCAACGAGCGAAAGCGCTGTCCGTTCGCATTTACTGTCTCATCATACACTCGCAGACTGCCATTCGGAGATATCTGATACACACCTTTTCCGGCCGTTGCAACCCACAGATCATCCCGGCTGTCCACCATCAGATTTCGGATACGCACCCCTTCCAGCTCTTTCGTCCATGCATTTTCGATTTCCCGATTCCAGTCACCGTCAACGACCGCCAGTCCCTCATCCATGCCGATATACAAATCCCCCTGCCAATAAGCCGTGCTGTTTACAACCTTTGTATCCAATCCGGCTTCCACGTTTATATCCGTAAATACCGACTGACACATACGAAGCAGACCAAGCCGGGAAGATGCAAACCAGTAATTCCCCTGATAATCGATCAGCATATGTTCCAGAGAACTGTTGAACTGGTTCATCTTAATCTCATGGCACCGGTCATTTTGATCCAGATACCCTGCACCGTTATATGCGCACAAATAGACAATGCCCTCCTGTATCGTGATAGACGAAATTTCCGACAGGCTTTGACAGCGAATCGTCTTTTTCTCTACAAGACCATCTTCCTTTACTGCATATTTGATCATTTTATCAGAAGCAGTTCCTACATACAGACTGCCGTCCTCCGCAAACCGGCAGCAGGTAAATCCGTTTTCTTTATCCTGATATTTGGCAACTACCTCCGTGTCGCGCACGAGATATAACATGCCATCATCCGTTACCACAGCCACATTGCCTTCCGCATCTGCACTCACACTGTATGCATAGACGATTTCCTCTATATTTGTCTCGACCGACAGACCGCCGGACAGTGTCACCACGGACAGACTCCCGGTTGTTCCCACATAATATCTTCCGTCCGCCCCCTGCGTAATGCACCGGACAGAATCCGCACCAAGACCATCCTTGACATCCAGAACATTTGCAATATTGTCATTGATACAGATGGAAAGTCCGCTGTCATTGGTTCCAATCCACAAACGTCCTGCCTCATCCGTATACAGGCAATTCGCGTTCTTGACCGATTCGAAATTATCCATCAGCGTAAATTGCGATCCATTGTATCGGTACAAACCACCATATGTTCCAATCCACAACACGCCATCCGTCGTCTGCGCGATATCATTTGCCTTGCCGCCCGGCAGACCGTTGTCGTTGTTGTAAATCGTCTGTACATACCGGTCAAAATCGATGCTTCCCTCCTCCGCCGCATAGCTTACAACACCCGCAGCAGACATGAGCTGTCCGGCAAGCGCCATTACAAGCAGCGCAGAAACAAGCCGTTCGGGTTTGCGTCTGCCTGATTTTTTCGATATACCTTTTTCCCTGATTTTTCGTGAAAGTTTAATTAAGAAATAAAGACACAGGCACATCAGTACCTTGTCCAGAAAGTCAATATAAAACTGTCCGGCGATATGACTCACCAGACTGTTGATGCCAATCCCTGTAAACAGAGCTATAATACCATCGCCCCATACATTCTCGATCTGCCCGTCAAAGAAGATATAATTACACGGAACTGACACGGTAACCGAAACCACAGTCAGCAGAAAGCCGACCGAAAGTGTCCCAAACAGATGCTCAAACCAGCGGCGTTTCGCACAGATGCCAACGATCACACCGATTGCCAGACTGACCGAGCCATATATAATATACGTATAGGAATACAACACACCATACACGATATTCAGAGAGATTCCAACAACTGCACCGCACACGGGACCAAGCAGGTACGCAATCAGCACGGTTCCAAACGAATCCAGCCAAAGTGGAAGTTCCAACCGTTCCCCGAACATCTTCCCTGCATAGTTCAAAAATATGCATGCAATCACACTGATACAGATGATATACCATCTCTCGTTCTTTCGCATATGCTATCCTCTCTCGTTCCAACGACGAAATCCCACTCTTTTGTACTCTAACTTATTTTTTTATCAGATTTTTGAGATTCCGTCAAGTTTTCTGGGACGAAATGCGTTTTTCTGGGATAAAAAGCAGAGAAGTTACAACTGCCGCTCAGCATCCTCAACCCCGCCATATCCATACAGGCACGCCATATAATTCATAATATCATATGTCAGATTACCCTCTGCCTGTGCAATATCGGTCACAAATTTACCAAATAAGATAAACGTCCGGTCTCCATAAGCTGCCATATCTCTGCGCAGCGCACACTCAATAGTTTCCTGTGCATCATTCGTATAGATAAAACGCACATAGCCCGCCATCTTCGGATAGTGATCAATGAATTTCTGCAGCCAGTCTAATTGCAACTGTACCAGATCCTCTTCAATTGCAATTCGTTTTTCTCCTCGTGTAACAGTCACGGCATCCCCTGATCTGCAATCCTGAAGATAGCTTGTGAGTAATTCATTCGGCCATGCCATGTAACGGCTTTTTCGCATGATAAAAAATGTATTCCAGTCATCTGGATATATAACGCTTCCAAACAGGTTCCACTCTGCATCAATGATCGCTGCGATGACTTCCTCCCTGTCAAAACGCTCCTCCGTTCCTACTTCATGTGCCAGCCCCATCGCTTCTTCTAGATCGTACTTGGATGTTTCGGTATTTTTTTCTCTTGCCGCCTGCTTCAGATCATTCACATATTCTCGGTAATTTGCCTCCATCTCGGCATCCTCTACTGCGCCAAAATCTCCACGATCCACTCGCTGTATCAGATCCTGTGCATATACATCCAAAAATGTATCTGTTCCCTTCACAACACCCTGCATCTTTAATTCCATCAACAGATACTCAGCAATATCCTCAAAGCAGGATACAATCTCATCCTTATAATTCGTCTCATACGCACTATATGTACGTCCTTCCCAGGCTGCTGCCTGATTCGGAATTACAGCGATCCGGTCAAGAATTGGAGCCACACTGTCGATCAGCGATAAACTCTGCAGTCCCTTCCGCATCCACTTATAATAAGGGGCATATTTCTGGTTCAACAGATATATGATCTCCATTGTATACTGCATTCCTTTTGTCACACAAAGACTCGCGGTGACATAATCCTGTCTTGCCATCATCCGCGCATAATTCGTCTGTGCAGTCTGAGCAAATCCATGCAGTTTCTCCGCAAGCCGCATCATCCACACTTTCGTCGGATAATATTCAAGCAGACTCTCCCGCACCTTTGTAAATGCTCCTATATCATCCCGGAACACCATACCATTTGTCGCCGCAGCCAGCTTCTCTTCCGATATCTGTCTCCAGCTATCAGGAAGGATATAGCCACCCTCTGGTGTTTTCTGTACTTTTACACCAAGGAGATTTTCATAGAATTCCCGTACAGAAGATACACCTCTTCTGTGAGATAATACTTTATTCACTGAATTCGTCGGTGCCTCAATTCCATTTTGCCGCAAAAATTCGTCTCCAAAATCGACCAGAAGCTGTTCATATGATTTTTGCACCATCGCACCGACACTGCGATAATCTTCCTCTGAAAGCCACAGGCAGAACCCAAGTGCAAAATCATGATCACGGGAAATCGCATCATCATACCCAAAGCATTCTGAGCCCTCACCAACGAGCCCAACTGCAATCCTGGCTTCGTAATCCGGAAATTCCTCATGGATCATCTTTGCTCCATACATCTCATAAAACCGTTTGCATACGTGCAGCCAGTTATCTTTAGCATCTGGCTGTACGACATCTTCTGATAATGTATCCACATAATCTTTATCCTGCGGTGCAGATGACGCTGGTACAATATCTTTCGGCACAGATTCTGCATGTTTCTCACCCATATGCACGATATTCGTCAGATACTCCACCGATGTGTGTGGTTTCATATCCGCCGTCAGAACAGCCGTCTGTTCTTCTTCCTCTTCATCTTCTCTTTTTTTCATTTCCTCTGCGTAATACTTCGCCTGTTTATACCGCTCTTCGATTTGCAGATACGCATCGGTCTTTCCAACATGTTTCTCCATTTCCTGCATCGCCTGCGCATAATAGTCTGCTCCCTGCACATATGCTTCCCGCATACATAGCGCATCTCCCATCGTCGCAAGCGCCGTGCTGTAATGATAGTCCCTTTTTCCATCCCATTCAAAGATTCGAAGCGCCCGTTCCAGACACTGCAAAGCTTCCTCATACATCATAGACGCGGTCGTTCCGTCCACACGCTGTCCATTTTTTCCCGCAGGTGCACCACCCGCAAGCTGCAACAGAACCTGCGCCAGATTGCACCGTGTGGTTGCCTGTTCTTCCCATGCATTCTGCTGCATATCCACAACCGAAAGTGCCTGCCGGAACATATTCTCCGCCTGTCTCAATTCTCCACTGCTCTGATAGACAAACGCCCAGTTATTATAAAGCGTTGCAAAGCGGTAATCCCCTGCCGAAAGCTTCTCTCTGTAGATCACTTCCACACGTTCAAACAGACTCTGTGCCTTCATATAATATCCAAAGATACGGTAGGAATTTGCAACATTTAACAATCCGGTTGCGTATTCCACGGTTCCTTCCATTCCCATCTTGACAAGCGTGTCCTCGATGTCTGCACAATAACGAAGCCCTTTTGCATTTTGTTTTGTATCTCTGCACAACCCCATCATTTCGTTCAGCAAGGAAAGTGCCGATGTATAATCCCGCTCATCCATCGCCACTTCAATATTCGTTGTCAGGAAATCTTCTATATCTTCCAGCGAATGACTTCCAAACATATTATCATAATCCATCAACACCTGATTGATATCCATCGGTCGTACCTCCTCATTTCCCCGAATATTTCTATGCACACGCCTTTAACTGCATCGCATCGACAATGCGGTTTCGCACCAGCTTCGCAATCTGTTCCGTCGTAAGCCCCTCATACTCTTCCGGATAGATTGCTGGCAGGAAATGCACCTGTGTTTTGACTCGCCGCAGAGAATTAATCTCAAATGGCTTGTAAGAATCGATCAGCAATACCGGAACGATCGGACAGTTCGCGCGCACTGCACATTTGAACGCCCCTGGCATAAATTCCTTGATTGCATTCCGGTTGTGAAAGTACCCACCCTCCGGAAATACGATATATCGTCTGCCCTTTTTTACCTCCTTTGTAACTTTACGGACTGCTTCAACCTGACTTTTAATGTCTGTCTTGTCGATCCGGCAGCCGTCAATCAATGTTATAAACTGATTGACAATAATCATCTTCGAACGTTTCGCATCCATCATCACAGTACAAGGCTTCTTATGTGCGTCCATAATTCCAAGCGCATCATACTTCCCCTGATGATTTGCATATAACACATAACCGCCATCCGCCGGAAGGTTCTCCACTCCGGTTACATTCGTCCGGATTCTGCCATTTCGCTTCATGACATGAATCACGCGAAGTGCCACCCGATAACGATCTGCCTCAGAATAGCGTTCCGCATTTCTCTCTATATAACTTCCCTTCGCCAAATAGTAAATAATATAAGGCAAAGAGATAATAATCACATACCAAAATCGTAGCATTTTCTCTCTCCGTCAAAAAAATAAAAGGATCTTGTCAAAGACCCTTTTATTGTAACACTGAATTGTTAGAAATAGCAAACCTTTTATGTATTTATTCGCTCTGTTTTGACTTGTAGTATTCATCAAACAGTTTATTCGCTGCATCCAATGTCTTACTACTGATATCCGGCAAATCTTTGCCCCATGCGGAGGTTGCCTGCTTAAAGCCCTTTTCCATTGCTTTCTGCATCTCACGCATCTTGTCCTCATCGTCACCGGCGAGAGCACTTGCGAAATCAAACAATCTCTGTGAGGTCTGCTTTACGCCCCAGTATCCATCCTCGGAGATATCTTCCTGTGCCTGCGCTTTTGTTGCTGCATCCACAGTGAAGTTTCCATTTGCAAAGATCTTCCAGATAGAATCGTCTCCATTTGCAATTCCGTACATACCAGCCTGCTTACCAAGCATCTGTGAGACGAGATTTGTGAGACTGTTCTGTCTGCTCTCCTGATCCGCCTTAAGCTGCTTTACCAAAGCTGCGCGGTCTTCCTTGCTCATCTTGTTGATGGAATATGGTGCCTTGGCACTTTCCTGCGTGCTCTTCTCGTAAACCGCATCCTTCTCTGTCTCAGCAGAAGTCTTCTTCTCGGATGTCTCCGCAGCCTTTGCTGTTACGCTGTAATCAGAAACGGTCTCACTTGCAGCCTGCATACCTGCCATTGCATTTACTGTCATTCCCATGTTCTTTTGCTCCTTCCTTAGAATTGTGCGCACTTCCCTGTGCTTTTGGAGATGGAACCCCCATCTCTACTTATACTATCGGTTATTAGCTAAACATAATTAACCCATCAGCCACACATTATTTACCTGATTCACTAGTGAAATGGTCGAATCCGGTAGGTAACACCTAATTCATCGCAGATTGCCTGACATTTTGCCTCTTCTTCTCTCGTGATCGTCGTCTCTACCGTACTTAAGACCACCTTAGGTACATAACGCTTTGCATCCTTCGCGAACTTCAGCATTGCTTCAAAGGAGCCATCCCCGAACTTGCTTCGCACGATCTCCTGATACCGTTTTGCATCCGGTGTATTCAAGCTGATGGAAATCGTATCGATCAAACCTGCAAATTTCGGTGTGATATCTTCGTTCCAGATCAAATCGCCAAGTCCATTTGTATTGATACGGATCGGCTTATCATAATGTGCTTTCAGATATTTTGCAATCTCAAGCAGTGCATCCAGCCGTTCGGTCGGCTCACCAAATCCACAGAATACAATCTCTTCATACGGAGCCACATCCGTCTTCTCAAATTCCGCAATCACTTCCTCCACGCTCGGCTCATGCTCCAGCCACAGCGGCGCATCATTTACCTCCGATACGTGATCACGTGTCTGTCTCTCGCAGAACGTGCATGCACACGGACAGCGATTTGTCAGATTCACATACAATCCATTATGCACCTTATACAATATCGTCATTGCTTTTCTTACTTCACTACTCATTTTTCTCACCTGTCAATCTTACATTACTTTCAAACATTCGGTTAAATCCAAGCCATTCCGTCTTGTCTGCGTTCTCCCGGATAATCTCGGTAAATGTCTGCAATTTTGCATCCATATTATCTGCATGTGCCAGCGCCATTGCCTCGATCAGTGCCGGTTTCTTAGGTGAACCATATTCCAATTCTCCGTGATGCGCCAGGATGCAGTGCTTCAGCTCATTTGCAAGCTTGGTTGGGAATCCCGGAATCTCCCGTATCTTATCCGCGATCATCATCGTACCCATCACAATATGTCCGACCAACTGTCCCTCATCGGTATAATCGTTCTGCGGAAAATCGGAAATCTCATCAACCTTACCGATATCGTGGCAAATAGCCGCCGTTACCAGCAGATCATGATTGACAACCGGATAGTTCGCCGCAATATACTCGCACAGCTTCGCCACGGATAGCGAATGTTCCAGCAAACCACCAATAAATCCGTGATGGATAGACTTGGCTGCAGAATGCTTCTTAAACTTCTCCACAAATGTCTTGTCTTCTATAAAAAACATTTCCAATAGTTTATGTAAATACTGATTTTTTACACCTTGAATCAGTCCCAACAGTTCCTGATACATCGTGTCAATGTTTTTTGTCGAACATGGCATATAATCTGCCACATTATATTCTCCCTCGTCAGCCACGCGCACGCGCTTGACATTTAACTGCAGCGCGCCGTTAAAGCTTGTCACCTGCGCATCAATATGGATATAGTCCATCGGTTCAAAATGCGCAATCGCATTGGAAAGTTCCCAGATTTTTGCATCCGCTGTACCAGTCTTGTCCTGCAACTGCAGGGAATAATATGTTTTACCGGCTTTTGTCTTTGCTACGACTTTATTTTTACACAGATAGACTTCCGATATCATCTCGCCTTCATGCAATTCTTTGATATAATTCATGTTTATGCTTCCTCCATCCAGCTTCACTCTTTCATATTTATATCACTTATATATGCTTTTCGCAAGCTTATAATAAGAAGGATATTTCTTGTCAGTCCCCTAAATATATGCTATCTTAATTTTATACTATTTTTTAAGGAAAAAATTATGAACAAACGAAGCTTACGCATATTAGAATTTAATAAAATACTGGCAATGGTGAACGAATACGCAACATCCCCTATGGCAAAGCGGCGTATCGACCGCATGAAACCGCAGCGGGATATTGATGTCATCCGCAAATTACAGGAAGAAACAAACGACGCATTAAATCGATTGAACCGCCATGGAAATATCAGTTTTTCGGGGTTGCGGGATATTGGCGCATCCATCAAACGATTAGAAGTACAAGGAACCCTTACTTCGCGCGAACTTTTGGATATTGCCGCTGTCCTGCAGGTTGCAAAAGCGGCAAAACAATATGGCGACGGTTCAGATCTGACAGAAGCGCTCGCAAGCCGGAATCAGGAACCGGTCTCCCAGACTACGTTTGACTCTCTGACCGAACGATTCAATATGTTACTTCCACTAGAACATATTTCATCCGAAATCACCCGCTGTATTCTTGCAGAAAATGAATTCGCGGATGATGCCAGCTCCGGTTTGAAAAATATCAGACGTGAAATCCGTCTGACAAACGATAAACTCCATCAACAACTCGACAAAATCATCAAAAGTGACGCCAACCGCGACCAGTTGCAGGATTCTCTGATTACCATGCGAAACGGCAGATACTGTATTCCGGTCAAGCAGGAATACCGTTCCAAATTTCCTGGCATGATTCACGACCAGTCCTCTACCGGTTCTACCCTCTTCATTGAACCGATGGCTGTTGTAAATCTGAACAACCAGATCAAGGAACTGGCGAACGAAGAACTACTGGAAATCGAGAAAATACTGGAAAGCTTAAGTGCACAGGCTGCGGCCTATGTCTCTGATATTGCATATGATCTGGAACTTCTGACAGACCTGGATTTTATATTTGCAAAGGCAAAATTTGCCCGTGCAACGAACAGTACACGTCCAATTTTTAACACAGATGGTATCATCGACATCCGTCAGGGACGCCATCCATTACTGGAAAAGCACACGGTTGTACCGGTTGATATCCGTCTCGGCGAGACATATAATCTGCTGATTATCACCGGTCCAAATACCGGTGGTAAAACAGTTTCCTTAAAGACACTTGGGCTGTTTTCCCTCATGGGACAGGCAGGTCTTCATATCCCGGCAATGGAGGAATCGCGTCTGGCTGTCTTCGACGATATCTTTGCAGATATCGGTGATGAACAGAGTATCGAACAGAATTTATCGACATTCTCCTCCCACATGAGCAATATTGTCTATATCGTACAGCACGCAACGCCGAACACCCTGTGTCTGTTCGACGAGCCAGGCGGCGGAACGGACCCTGTTGAAGGAGCAGCACTTGCAGTATCCATCTTAAATTTCCTTAAAAGTATGGGTGCTCGCTGCATGGCAACCACACATTACAGTGAGCTTAAAACCTATGCACTTTCTTCTGAAGGTGTCGAAAATGCCTCCTGTGAATTCGATGTTGCAACCTTGCGGCCGACATATAAGTTAACAATTGGAATTCCCGGCAAATCCAATGCTTTTGCAATTGCAAGCAAGCTCGGACTGCCAGATCATATTATTACTTCTGCCAAAGAGCAGATTGACAGCGATGCGATCGACATGGAAACATTGCTGGCAGATCTAGAAGCAAGTAAACGTTCTATGGAAGAAGATGAAAAGGCGATCGAAGCCTATAAGCAGGAAATCAAATCCCTAAAAGAATCCCTGCAGAAAAAAGAGGAAAACCTTGACACAAAGAAAGCTGAGATTTTGAAAAAAGCGCGCGAAGAGGCTCGCGAAATCATTGAAGATGCAAAGGATGTCGCAGACCAGACTATACGAGATTATAACAAATGGCGTAACAACCCGCACAAAGCAGATATGCATACGATGGAAGAACAGCGTAGCAAGCTGCGGGGCAAAATCAAAGATTACGATAAAGCCGGAGCTTCACAGACGCAAAAACAGACCTCAAACCACAAAGCTTCCGATTTCCATATCGGCGACACCGTTCAGGTTCTGAGCATGGGCACAAGGGGAACAATCTCCAAGCTTCCTGACAGTAAAGGCATCGCAGGAGTGCAAATGGGAATCTTAAACTCCATGCTGCCAATCTCCGATTTGCTGATTATTCCGGAAAGTACCGTATCTGTGAATGGCACAAAACAAAAATACTCCGGCAAACGCACCGGTGGAGACCACACATCCGTGAACAAATCCATGACATTTTCTCCGGAATTAAATGTTATGGGAAAAACCGTAGATGAAGCCTGTTTTGAAATTGACAAATATCTGGACGATGCAGTTCTGGCACATATCTCCCGTGTCACGATTATTCACGGGAAAGGCACAGGCGCTCTGCGCAAGGGCATCTGGCAATATTTGAAAAAACATCCACTTGTTCAGTCCTACCGTTCCGGTGAATTCGGCGAGGGCGAATATGGTGTTACTATCGTTGAATTATAGGGAGGATATTATGGAAAAACAACGTATCTTAATTGTAGACGATGACGAGAACATTGCTGAGCTTATCTCACTCTATCTGATCAAGGAATGCTTCTCGACTGAAATTGCATACAATGGCAAGGATGCGCTTAAGCTTGCCGCCACATTTAACCCGGACTTGATTCTGCTCGATATCATGTTACCGGATATCGACGGCTATGAAGTATGTACCGAGATTCGCAAAACCAGACAAACGCCAATCATCATGCTTTCAGCGAAAGGTGAAGTGTTTGATAAGGTACTTGGTTTGAAGCTTGGTGCCGACGACTATATGATTAAACCGTTCGACTCCAATGAACTGGTTGCCCGGGTAAAAGCAGTTTTACGTCGTACAACTGCAACCCCCATTCTTCAGCCTGTTTCTTCGAATAATATTGCACAGGCAACCGATCATCAGGGGGAATTTGTAGAATACGACGGCCTTCTGATCAATATGACAAACTTTACTGTGACACTGGATGGCAAATCAATTGAGATGCCTCCAAAAGAACTGGAGCTTTTGTATTTTCTTGCCAAACGTCCAAATCAGGTTTTTACGCGCGACCAGCTTTTGGATCGGCTGTGGGATTATGAATATGCCGGAGATTCCCGTACAGTTGACGTTCATATTAAGCGTTTGCGTGAAAAATTAAATGAAAATCACAACTGGTCCATCTCTACTGTCTGGGGAAAAGGATATAAATTCGAGGTAAAGTAACATGACATTACGCCACTCTCTGTTTGATAAAATTTTCATAGGTTTTTTAATCATATTTACTGTCTGTTTTGGTTTTATCGTTCTCTATGCTTCGCGTGTTTCCCGCAATATGCTGGTAGATGATCGAACAGAAATGTTGACAAACGAAGCATTTTTGATTGCCGATCAGACCGTAGCCGGCTATATGCAGGGATTTTATACCGAAGAAAATCTACAGGAAAATCTGCAATATTACAGCGATAAACTAAATGCAAGTATCTGGGTTGCAGACGAAAAAGGAATTATCTATGGGTTTGCAAATGCAGAGGGACATCCCGATAATCCAAAGAATATATTTCTTGTCGATCCGGACTTTGATATCCATACTGCACAATCATTTAACGGCAGTTTTTTTGGCACATTCAAAAATGATGTCATCTCTGTAGCCATTCCGATTCATTTTAATAACCAGCCAAGCGGTATGCTGTTGATTCACTCGACAGCGGAGCAATTACAGAATATCCAGGAAAAGATCGTCAAACTGATTTATGCACCTTATCTTTTCATGATTATCATTTCCTTTGCGTTACTTGGAATCATCTCGGGCAAGATTATGCGGCCAATCCGCAAGATTAACTCAGTTGCGGAGCAATACTCCACCGGGAATTTCGATACCCCTATGGATATTCACTCCTCCGACGAGATTGGTCAGCTTGCTTCTACACTGGAGTACATGGCATCAGAACTTGCGAAATTAGATGATTACCGGAAATCGTTTATCTCCAACATCTCCCATGATTTCCGTTCTCCACTCACTTCAATCAAAGGTTATATCGAGGCGATTCAGGACGGAACGATTCCACCGGAGAAACAGGAACATTATTTAAATATTGTTGTAGAGCAGACCAACCGTCTGACAAAACTCACATCCAGCCTGCTTGAGTTGAATAATTATGATTCTTATGGACTCTGGCTGGTATGTAAGGATTTTGACATCGTAGAACTGGTTTTGTCCGCGATCAATTCCTTCGAGGGCCGATGCATCGAGAAAAAAATTTCTCTGCGTCTGAACAACCATACCGAACACTCCATTGTCCATGCAGACAAAACCAAGATTGAACAGGTTATCTACAATCTGCTGGACAATGCAATTAAATTTACTCCGGAAAACAAATCTATCTACGTGACATTAACAGAAAAACATGATAAAATTTTTGTATCTGTAAAAGATGAAGGTTGCGGCATACCAAAGGAATCCTTAAACCGTGTATGGGTTCGTTTTTACAAAGCCGACCGATCCCGCGGAAAAGATAAACAGGGAACGGGGCTCGGACTATCTATCACAAAGGAAATCATCAAGGCACACAATGAGAATATCAATGTTGTGAGCACGGAAGGCGTTGGCAGCGAATTTACATTTTCTCTGTCAAAAGCCGCACCAGAATCCGAACAATCATAAGAGGGGTAACGGTCTTTGCAACCGCAAATTATAAGGCCGTATCAAAGGAGGTATTTATGTTTAGCGTAAACAACTTATTTAACAACGAGAACATGCAATGCATCAATCAGCTCGGACAGTATCGTGTCTTTGAGCACCAGAAAGATCTGTCCGTATCACCGTACAATGCAGAAACAGCCTATTTTTCTGCCGAAATGAATGTACGTCGGCGTCAGGTTTTGGTCGAGCTGAACAACACATCCTGCAAATTACAGGCAGGTGCCATGCAGTGGATGCTCGGAAATGTATCTATGCAGTCCGGTGTAAGTGCTGGTAATTTCCTCGGCAAAGCACTCGGTGCAGCTGTAACCGGTGAGACAATGTCCAAACCGGAATACACCGGTCAGGGATATGTCATGTTAGAGCCAACCTTCAAGCATATTTTACTTGTAGATGTAGCCCAGTGGGGGCAGATTGTACTGGAAGATGGTTTATTCCTCGCCTGTGACAGTTCCTTGCAGCATAAGGTTGTCAGTCGGAAGACACTTTCTTCTGCAGCTCTCGGCGGCGAAGGTTTATTCAACCTAAGTCTTTCCGGACAGGGTATCGCAGTTTTGGAGAGTCCGGTTCCACAGCAGGAGCTCATCATGTTCAACCTGCAGGATGATGAAGTGAAGATTGATGGAAATATGGCAATTGCCTGGTCCGGTTCCTTAAGCTTTACCGTTGAGAAATCTTCCAAGAGTCTGATTGGATCTGCGGTATCCGGCGAAGGTCTGGTCAATGTATACCGCGGTACCGGTTCCATCCTTATGGCTCCTACAGCATAAGTTGTATAAGGAGGATTATATATGTATAGTCAGGGATTATTAAACAACCAGAATATTCAAATTGTATCTCAATTGGGTGGATTTCAGGTATTGGAATACAAACAGGACATGAGTGTAAATTCTTACACCTCAAAATTGCAATACTACATGTCCCGCATGAATGTCAACAAACGTCAGGTACTTCTGAATTTGAACGGAAACGGCTACACTGTTCAGGCAGGGGCCATGCAGTGGATGGCGGGACAGATTCAAATGGAGAGCGGTGTCAAAGGTGTCGGCGGTTTCTTAAGCGGCATGGCAAAAGCTGCCGTTACCAAAGAGACGATTGCAAAGCCCGTCTACACCGGTCATGGACAGGTCATGTTAGAGCCGACTTATCGTCATATCCTGCTGACGAATCTACAGGAATGGGGTGGCAGTGTTGTATTGGACGATGGTTTATTCCTCGCCTGTGACAACACAATCACACAGAAGGTCGTTGCCCGAAGCAACCTTTCTTCCGCGGTATTCGGTGGAGAAGGCTTGTTTAATCTGAGTCTGAACGGTACCGGTGTCTGTGCTTTGGAAAGTATCGTTCCAAGAAATGAGATTATCGAGGTGATCCTCGACAACGATATGATGAAGATCGATGGAAATATGGCAATTGCATGGTCATCCTCTTTGGATTTTACGGTTGAGAAATCTTCCAAATCTTTGGTTGGTTCTGCTGTATCCGGGGAAGGACTGGTTAATGTATATCGTGGTTCCGGCAAGATCTGGCTTGCGCCTGTATTGGAAACCGGCGGTTCCGCAGGTGTCAGCAGTCCTCAGAATACCAATGAAACCGCGTCTGAGGGAAAAACAGGCTCTGCTGCAGCAAGAAATGATACGATCAGCAAACTTGAAAAGTTCGGAAATTTCATTGATAAGTTTAGTTGATGTATGGTAGAAAAAATCAAAACGCATCTGTATATTTAGAATAGAGCTTCATGTAAGATGCAATGTATTGAACCTAAGAATTACTAAATGTTCTTAACAAACATATTCTCAAAATACGCAACCGCAGCCAATTCGCCGTCCATGGCTCAGTGGCTGCTTACCTGAACATCGTGTTCAGGTATTGCTTACAAGAAGAAAGAACATTAAGTAATTCTAAGGCTCAAACATATCGCATCTTACATGAAGCTCTATTCTAAATATAGATGCGTTTTTATCTTGTCATACGATACCTCATATCAGAATTATAAATCCGCAACTCTTATATTATCCCGTTCACATCGCAATTATCTGTGTAGCATCTGCCTTTCATACTTGTCTTTTTTCTCCTACCTGCTGGCTACATATATGAGATTATCGAATATCTGCAGCAGTTCTGCGAGTTCTTTGCGGCATTTCTCCCTGTATTCGTCCAAGCCATCGTTTACATTGATATCTTTCATTTCGAACAAGTCCTCATCATTGTATATTGCAGAAACGAGCTGATTTCCCGCGAATTCCAGATAGGTATCTTTCGGAAGCTGCAGTATGCTGAGGATTGCATCCGGTGGCAATATGCTTCCTGCAAGCTGTTCGTCGGTTGCCAAAGTCGTAAATCTCCGGTCAAAATCTGTATTTCCAAGCCGGATTGCTTCTGCCGGTTTCTTCCTGCCTTTCCGCTCAATGACATGGACGACACCGTCTATATTATGTGGAAGGACTATGGTCACAAATGGTCCCTGGAATCGCGTCACTGCAGAAGATGATCCCGGTCTGTCCGGATCCATGTTGTCGCTTCGCCACCTCAGGCAAAGATCGCAGTACGTGATCTCTACACCTCTGTAGATCGCATGGAAGTAATCGGAACCGGTCACTTCATTATATTCCGGCAGGAGTCTGCAGTTTTTCAGGAAATCTTCATTTGTATGCCCGGTCGGCATATATTCCAGTACCTGCATCTGTTCTTCCAACACGCCCCGCACGGCACACTGTCCAATCAGTTCCTTCATCTGTTTCTCTATATTTGCAGCAATTAATGCTATGACAAATCCAATCATAATGGAAACAACCGCAATTCCAGTCAGCCGATAGGTCCACGTCGAGTCTTCCGCCCCGCAGAATGCAGGAATAAACGGTGCTGCCAGCATAGGCAGGAAAACCCAACAAAGCTTTGTCAATATCTTGTACGTTCGTTGTTTGGATTTGAGCTTTGCTTCCAATTCATTCCTGTTTTGACCTTCATCCGTCTTTTCGCTCATATCGTCTTCCTCCCATACTTGCTCCGCACACGCTAATTGGAGCTTTTCTCTTATTTCACTATTTTACCCTCAATCCGCTTGATTCTCAACCCTTTCCGGTTGGAGCATCTCCCCTGTTTCACTGCTTTTGCTCCTACTCACATGCAGGCAAAATAAAAAACGCATCTTTCGATGCGTTTTTTTTCCTAGCTCTTTCAATCAGACTTTATTATTCTTCCTCGAAATTTATTCCCTCTTCCTTTGCAAATGTTTCTGCAAATGAACCGGCTTTACCAACAATTGTCAGGGCATCTTCGCCAAAGAAGGCTACCTTATCAAGATTCTCTACACCTTCCGGAATATGAATCACTTCTAATGTATCCGAAAAATATGCATCATCAAATTCTTTGAGATTGTCGCCCAGATCTACATATTTTAAACTGTCATTGTGCTGGAACGCTGCCCTTCCCACCGTCTCAACACCCGATGCCAGAACCACCTGCAGCGAGTCATTAAGTCCAAATGTAGAATCACCAATTTCCTTTATCGTAGCAGGCAGTGAGATTCCTTTTATAAAACTATCGTTATTAAAAGGCCCATCAATTATAGATATAACATCCTTTCCATCTATCTGCTCCGGTATGACAACTATCGGATCACTTCCGTTATATGCCTTTATGGATACGCTGTCACCGTGATCTACATATTCAAAGTCTGATGCAGGTGTTTCTGCGTGCTTTCTCACATCATCCACCGTAATCTCTGTGCTGTCTGTTACGGATACTCCATCATCGTTGTTAGTCTCTTCCCCCTCTGCAGTATCAACAGCGGTGCTCACCGCTGTGTCCTCTGTATCGATGCTTGTATCATTTTTATCTCCGCACGCAGCAAAGCTCATCATCACCGCCATTGATGCTATTATCGCCATTATCTTCTTCATAATATTCCCTCCTCGTATACCAATCTTTTTCATATGCTATACTCCTCGCCATGTAATATTTGTGCAAATATCTACACCGGCTCCCATCTGCCTGTGTTCACACAACAGAAGTATATCACGATTATATTCAGTTTTTTCTCTATTGCGACAAACGGTCATTATTTGCGACAAACGGCAGTATTACTTTCACGACAAATATGCCGTCACCTGATTTCATCTGACATTCGCCATGATATTTTTCTACAACCCGCTTAATATTCACTGTGCCGATTCCATGCTCCGTATTACTGTCAGTCTTGGTTGATATCAACTGGTCTCCATCGCACCTGATTTCACCCGACATAGGATTTTCCACAAGAAGCATCAGTGAGCCCGGATTTTCAGACGCACGAACCTTTATATACCGGTCTTTCCGGCATGCTGCATTTGCCTCTATTGCATTGTCAATGAGATTCGCTATTAACACACTGCAGTCAGAGTTGTCCATCTGTGACAACCTGCCAAATGCGCCGCTCACGTCCATCTGTATATTATTTTCATCCATGACCGATCTTTTGGCATTTAGCAATATGTCCACAATCTCGTTTCCGGTGGCTATCCAGCCGGTATCTATTCCTCCGCTCTCCGTCATCTCCTGAAAATACTTCTTTGCCTTGTCATATTCTCCGCGATCCATGAGCCCCTGGATAGTCAGCATATGATTCTTCAGATCATGTCTGAGTCGCACTGCATCCGACTGCTTTTCTTTATAATCCTTAAAATACTGATACTCGGCATCAAAGCTCTGCCTGTAATTTTCCGAAACCGACTTATAATGTCTGGTCAGCTTCCTATGGATTATCCATGCATACACAGCAGCATTTACCCCGATTGCGAACAGCACCCAGGCGATTGAATATTTGATACCATCCACGTTGTGATAGATTCTGTCCAGCCCTGCGCAGAACACGGGAGAAAACAGGCTTATCGCAAGAAGAAGTATCTCCTCCCCTGCCGTCAGCCTTACGTCAATATGCTTTGTCATAACCTTTCTGTTCGCAAGACATAACACCACCAGTATAACTATGTCCATTGCGAATTCGAACACAGACTGGCTCTCCTCGCCAAGCCTAATGTTGTACCCGTCAAGACCAAGCATGGTGCCTGTCATCTGGGTCAGAAAACCATACATAACATAGAGCAGGCACGACAATATGCCCTCAAATCCTGCACGCACACGGTGCTTATCAACCCGGACAGCACCATACACGATCAGAAACCCAAAAAGCAGGAGCATCTGTAACATGTCCTGCTCTTTACATACCAATGTAACCACTGCGTCATATGCGCATATTCCTCCAAATAAAACCGGATAATACCGCAGTCTTTTCAGCGGCTTTACACCAAAGAAAAGCTGCATTATAAGCACCATGGAAAATATCTCCAATCCATTTATCAGCACTATACATATCTGAATTCCAAAATCACCCATTCAGCTCTTTCTCCATTTTCTCCATTATTTTATCTCTGTACATATTCTCCCGCCGTCTGCTGACCGGCAGCGCATTTCCATCTCCGAGAATCAGCTTTCCTCTGCAAAGCTCCCTGTGATATCTCATATTCACAAGATATTTTCTATGTATTCTGAAAAAGCCATATTCTTCAAGCTCTCTCTCCAGTTCTCCCAGACTTTCTCTCGCTGTGATATGTCTATCCACAGTATATATGATCGCATATTTATCCTCTGCCGATATATACACAATATCATCCAGACATATCGACCCTTCAGCACCTGGGAGCTTCAGCATTACACTCTTGTTTGCATTGAATTCCCTCCGTATCTCGCCCATAACCTTTTCTACTGAGTCATGTGTCAATGGCTTTAACAGATAGCGGAACGCTCTCGCCTCATATCCCCTGATTGCATACTCCGGATGTGCTGTTATAAATACAACAACGCTGTCAGGCATCAGCTCATGAAGATTTCGTCCCAACTGCACGCCATCAAGTCCATCCATCTCTATGTCCAGAAATGCCACCAGCCTTGCACCATCGCCATCCAGCTTTCCCGACCTGAGTGCCTCGTCCATCGCTATCCCCGACCTGTACACTGCCACCATATCATCCGGCAGATGCATCACGTCGCGGCAGATGCATCTCATCTGTTCAAGCTGCTCTGGCTCGTCATCGCATATCGCTATCATATACCTTTCATTTTTATTTTCTCTGACTACCATATTTTTTCTACTGCACTGTCTGCAAATTTCTTCTGAATAACCTTCATTCTGTTCTCAGCGCTTTTGACGCTGCAGCCCTCAAGTACTATACAAATCAGCACCATCAGCCAAGCTGGTGGTGCCGATTTGACAATAATGTATTTTAAACTTTCTTTGTCATCTCCAAACGAAGCAATGCACGCTTCAGTGCAAGTTCCGCCCGGTCAATATCCTGTGAGTTGTCATGGATACGGCGCTCCGCACGAATCTTTGCTTCCTCAGCACGACGGATATCAATTTCATCCGGCCATTCGACTGACTCTGCCAGAATTGTGACAGAATCGCCAAGAATCTCCGCAAAACCGGAATGCAATGCCGCTTCCTTGTCTCCACCATCTTCCCGAATCTTCAAGACACCCGGTGCAACAACCACAGTCATAGGTATATGTTTTGGGTACAGTCCGATGATGCCCTCAATCGTATTAAACTCAAGGAAAGAAGCTTCTCCTTCATAGAATACCCGTTCCGGTGCGATCACGCGAACCATCATTTTATTTTCTGCCATGTATACCACCTAATTTATTTCTACTTCTTGCACTTCGCAAGTACATCGTCGATACTTCCGGCATTTAAGAAATAGCTCTCCGGAATGTCATCATGCTTACCTTCGAGAATCTCCTTGAAGCTCTGAATCGTATCAGACAGTGGAACGTATTTACCAGGAAGTCCTGTAAACTGCTCTGCTACATGGAATGGCTGCGACAGGAACTTCTGTACCTTTCTTGCTCTGGCAACAACGATCTTATCCTCTTCAGAAAGCTCATCCATACCAAGGATTGCGATGATATCCTGCAATTCCTTGTACTTCTGCAGAATCTCCTGTACACCACGTGCCACCTTGTAATGCTCCTCGCCAACCACTCTCGGATCGAGGATTCTGGAAGTAGACTCCAGAGGATCTACCGCTGGGTAGATACCAAGCTCTACAATGGAACGGGAAAGTACCGTTGTCGCATCCAAGTGTGCGAATGTAGTTGCAGGTGCAGGGTCTGTCAGATCATCGGCCGGCACATAGACCGCCTGTACCGATGTGATAGAACCATTCTTTGTCGAAGTGATACGCTCCTGCAATGCGCCCATCTCTGTCTGCAGGGTTGGCTGGTAACCAACGGCAGAAGGCACACGTCCAAGCAGTGCGGATACCTCCGAACCAGCCTGTGTAAAACGGAAGATATTGTCGATGAACAACAATACATCCTTTCCAACCTGATCACGGAAATACTCTGCCATCGTAAGACCTGTCAGACCAACACGCATTCTTGCTCCTGGCGGTTCATTCATCTGACCGAATACCATCGTTGTCTTCTCGATAACGCCGGATTCGATCATCTCGTAATACAGGTCATTTCCTTCTCTTGTTCGCTCACCAACACCGGTAAATACAGAATATCCACCGTGCTCTGTCGCGATATTTGTGATAAGCTCCTGAATCAATACTGTCTTACCAACACCGGCACCACCGAACAGACCGATCTTACCACCCTTTTGATAAGGGCAAAGCAAGTCAACGACCTTAATACCGGTTTCCAGAATCTCTGTCTCGGTTGACTGCTCTGAAAACTCCGGTGCTTTTCTATGGATTGGAAGGTAAGTGTCTACCTTTGGAGCCGGTTTATTGTCAATCGGCTGTCCCAACACGTTGAACATACGTCCCAGTGTTGCTTCACCGACAGGTACAGTAATCGGCGCGCCGGTACCAACCGCTTCCATACCACGTACAAGACCATCTGTCGGTCCCATCGCGATACAGCGAACGGTGTCATCCCCTAAGTGCTGGGATACTTCGGCGTACAGTGTGTCACCGCTCTTTGTGGCAATCGTTATCGCATCATGAATCTCAGGCAGTTTACCTTCGGTAAACTTCGCATCGATAACGGCACCGACAATCTGGGTAACCTTACCTACATTTGTATCTGCCATTTCCTTAATCTCCTTTAACTTATTGCATCAGCTCCGGCAATAATCTCCGTAAGCTCCTGCGTGATTGCACTCTGTCTTGCTCTATTGTACTTGAGTGACAGGCTTCCGATCATATCCTCCGCATTGCTTGTCGCGGAATCCATCGCCTGCATTCTCGCACCATTCTCACTGGCTACCGCCTCTAACAGTGCACCATAAATAATGTTGGACATATATTTCGGCACGATCTGGTCTAAGACTTCCTCCTCCGACGGCTCGAAGTTCATCAGCAACTTATCGTCACTGATTGGCTGCTCCGGTGTGAAATCTTCCTCCCGGATCGGAAGCAGCTTCATAAGCTTTGCTTCCTGTGTCACGGTATTCTTGAAATTCGTATATGCGATATACACCTCACCGATCTCGCCCTTGGAATACTGCGTCAAAAGCTGCTTCGTAAGCTCGGTCGCATCGTCAAACAATGGTGCATTGATAATCTCTGATTCATCCTGATATATGCTGTAACCTTTTCTGGTCAAGCCCTCAATACCTTTTTTTCCGATACCATAGATATAGGTATCCTCCTTCGAAAATCCGGCTGCAACAATCTCCTTTACAACATTGTTGTTGTAACCACCGGCAAGTCCACGGTTCGATGTGATCGCGATAACTGCCTTCTTGTCACTGCCGTTTTCCTTCAGGAATTTATGGTTTGGTTCTTTCGTCATTGCAAGGATGGAACATATCGTATCATAGAGCATATTAAAATATGGTTTGTTGCTCTCAGCTCTCCCGCGGGCTTTCTGAAGCTTAACTGTAGAGACAAGCTTCATTGCCTTGGTGATCTGCTGCGTGCTCTGGACGCTTTCTTTGCGTCGCTTAATGTCTCTCATGGATGCCAAGAAAGATCAACCTCCTCGCTCTATTTATTAGAATGTTTCCTTGAATTCCGTAATTGCCTTCTTCAAAGCGTCCTCTAATTCGTCGGACAGCTTCTTCTCCTCGCGGATCTTCTCGAAAATGTCCGGATATTTTGTGGAAATGTATTCAAACAATCCACTCTCAAATTCCAGAATCCGGTCTACCGCAATATCAAGCAGATACTTTCTTGTCGCAGCGTAGATGATAACGACCTGTTTTTCAACCGGCATTGGCTTATACTGAGGCTGTTTTAAGATCTCCTTGATTCTTTCACCCTGTGCAAGCTGGTTTCTCGTATCCTCATCAAGCTCGGAACCGAACTGGGAGAATGCTGCAAGCTCACGGTACTGTGCTAACTCCACACGAATTGGGGAAGCAAGCTTCTTCATGGCACCGATCTGCGCGGCACCACCGACACGTGATACAGAAAGACCTGCATTTACGGCTGGACGGAAACCGGAGTTAAACATCTCTGTCTCCAGATAAATCTGTCCGTCTGTGATGGAAATAACGTTTGTCGGGATATACGCAGATACATCACCTGCCTGCGTCTCGATGATTGGAAGGGCTGTAAGCGATCCTCCACCGAGTGCATCTGACAACTTCGCTGCACGCTCTAAGAGTCTGGAGTGCAGATAGAATACATCACCCGGATAAGCCTCACGGCCTGGTGGTCTACGGAGAAGCAAGGAAAGTGTACGGTAAGCAGTTGCATGCTTTGACAAGTCATCATATACAACCAATACATCCTTTCCATTTTCCATCCATTCCTCACCGATCGCACATCCGGCGTATGGTGCAATGTACTGTAACGGAGCTAAGTCGCTGGCGGTACTTGCAACGACCGTTGTGTATGCCATTGCGCCGTACTCTGTCAAAGTCTTCACGATATTCGCTACGGTCGATGCCTTCTGACCGATCGCAACGTAGACGCAGTTTACGCCCTGCCCCTTCTGATTGATGATCGTATCAATCGCGATTGCTGTCTTACCGGTCTGTCTGTCGCCGATGATCAGCTCTCGCTGTCCTCTTCCGATCGGAACCATGGCATCGATTGCCTTGATACCTGTCTGAAGCGGTGTATCTACAGACTTACGGGAGATAACACCGGATGCTACTCTCTCGATCTGTCTTGACTTCGTGGTTGCGATTGGTCCTTTGCCATCGATTGGCTGACCGAGCGCATTTACGACACGACCAAGCATCGCATCGCCAACAGGCACTTCCACCACGCGTCCTGTTGTCTTCACTATATCTCCCTCGTTGATATTTTTATGATCACCGAGAAGAACCGAACCTACATTGTCTTCTTCCAGGTTCATAACCATGCCGTATACTTCACCTGGGAATTCCAGAAGTTCGCCCTGCATCGCATTCTCAAGACCGTGAATACGTGCAATTCCGTCCGCTACCTGGATAACTGTTCCAACGTCGGATGTTTCCAGTTTTGTCTCATAGTTCTTAATCTGTTCTTTGATTACGGAACTAATCTCTTCCGGTTTTAAATTCATGGAACACGAACACCTCCTTCTTATGATTGTGCGAGTGCCTTTGACATCGTCTCAATCTTGGTTTTGATACTGCTGTCAACCACTCTGTCATCAATTCGAATCACAAGTCCGCCGATGATGGATGCATCTACCGTATAGGTTACTTCCATCGAAGCGAAATCTGTCGTCTCAAGCAGACGCTTTTCGATTGATGCTTTCTGTGCACCGGTAAGTGCAACCGCACTTGTCACACTTGCAACTCCTATATTTTTTACTCGTTTTACCTGTCTGATAAAATAGTGAAGCACATCTACAATCTTGCTGCCATGATCTTTCTCAACCATGATGCCGAACAATCCAACCATATCCTTCGATATGCGGTCTTTGAAGATGTTATCCACTATCTTCCGCTTCTCGTCCTTATCAATCTGTGGATGCTTGAGAATGCGGAGCAATTCTTCGTTTTCCTGTAACACTGTCACAAGAGCCTGCGCTTCTTCATAGAGCATATTCAGACTGCCTTCTTCCAAGGCAAGTTCCAAAAGTGCATCTCCATAGGTTGTTTCTACTTGTTTCGCCATGTATCATCACCCATCTCTTTCAGCGTCTCATCAATCAGAGAAGCCTGTGTGTTCTCATCAAGAGAGGATGCAACAAATTTTCCTGCCATTGCGGTTGCCACACCGATGATCTCCTGTTTCACCTCATCCTTCACACGTTCTTTTTCAAGTTTGGCTTCACTGTTTGCTCTGTCGATAATGCGTCCTGCTTCTTCCTTCGCCTCGGCAATAATGTTCTCCTCGTTCTTCACCGCACGTTTTCTTGCGGAAGAAAGGATCTCACCCGCTTCGCTGTTCGCATTTTTGATTTTTTCATCATACTCTGCACGAAGCTTCTCTGCCTCCTCGCGGTCTGTCGCCGCATGAGAAAGGTCATCCTTGATCTTGTTCTGTCTGTCCTCGAGCACCTTGCGCACCGGATTGATCAGCACATAAGTCAGAAAGATGAAGAGCAGAAATACCGCAAGTCCCTGTACCAGTATATCGAACAGAAGCTGCGCATCCAGACCGAAGATACGGCCCGTCTCCTCTGACAGAAGCGCGATATTTGCAATTCCTGTCATATTTTACTCCTCCTAATTTTGTTCTTACTTGAAAGGCTTAACGAACATCAGAAGAAGTGATACAACCAGACCATACAGACCGGTTGTCTCGGCTACCGCCTGTCCAAGAAGCATCGTTGACATGATGTCACCCTTTGCACCCGGGTTACGTCCAACTGCGGAAGCACCGTAGCCGGCAGCGATACCCTGACCGATACCGGGACCGATACCGGAACAAACTGCAATACCTGCACCGATTGCGGATGCAGCGTTGATAATTGTTTCACCTGTAATAGTATTCATGAAATAATTCCTCCAATTCTTGATATTAAAATGTTATTACCCTTCTACATTTCGCTTATTTGCAACAAATGTCATCGTCAGCATACAGAATACATACGCCTGGATCACACCTGAGAACAAATCGAAGTACACATGCAGTGCTGATGGGATACCTATCTTTACAAATATTGGCAGCATACCATAGTAAAGTGCCATCATAACGGTTCCTGCCAGAATGTTACCGAACAAACGCAGTGACAGTGATACCGGTGTGGCAAACTCACTGATTACGTTAATCGGGAAGAACAGGAATATCGGATCGAACAGACTCTTAAATGCACCCCATTTCTGGTAACGAATGGATGCATACTGTATCATGACAAATGATACAAGAGCGATACAGAGCGTCGTTCCGTAATCCGCGGTCGGCGGCCTGAGCATAAATAAGCCGGATATGTTCGAAAAAAGTACAAATATGAACAAAGTTCCGATGTAATTGATATAATGCTTACCTGCTTCTTTTCCCATCGTACTGTTGACGAACTTAATCAGTGATTCTACGGCAAGTTCGACTCCAGTGGCGAATTTACTTGGGTTATCCCTCGTCTTCAGCACACTTCTTCTGGCACAGATTGCCAAGATTGCAATCACCAGCAGTACAATGAAGGTGCAGACATGGGTGGTGGTAATATATACCGTCGTGCCAAAGAAATGAACCGGATACAGTTCATGGATATAGAAATCTACATCTTCCGAGCTGTTACTGATTACCTGTATTCCAGTGGCAAACCCACTCCTCATACGCTTTTCCTCCTTTTTTAGTTTTTGTCAGGCAATTGCATGCACCTGCGGAGTCCACAGACCCACATCCTGCAATCACCCATTGTTTGTATCTTTATGTTCTTCCTCAGGTTCTTCAAGCCCAAGGCGAATCAACACGGTTCGTGTACGTGGCTGGAGATACGCGGAGATCTTCGGCTCCACCATACCGAGCGCCACGCCGGCAAATGCCTGTAACCCAAGAAAAATAGAACCTACCAACAAAGTAAGTGTCACAATCATACGCAACAGACTATTCACGATTACCTTTTTCTTTGCGCCCGCCTCTCCCATATCGAGTGCCTGATCAAGCACATCATAGATATGATAGATGCGCAGTGCCCCACCGAGATTTCCAACAAGCAGTGCAAGCGCAAAAATATAATATGGACGCATAAAAAATGCACCAATCGCCAGAAAGACAATCATACAGACAGCCATACCGATATACATTTCCTTCAATATTCTATGAACCTCTGCCATGCTATGCCTGTCTTTTTGCCTCCATTTACTTGTGCTTATTATCCGAATCATCCAGGAATTTCCGTATAAGAATATACACGGAGCGAAAACCCGCCAGCACACCGATCACGATAAACCATACCATAAAATCTTTCCCAAATATACGATTTATCAGATATGCGATGCCCATGCTTATGAAGATCGTAACCACCATCGTAAACCCAATCTGCGTGATCAGATATAACATCTTCATAACCTGGCTTCTCTCTTTGTTGTTCATTCAAACCCTTCCAATACAATCAGATATACACAAAGTTTATTATATAAGATTTTTCCTTATTTATCAATCATTTATACTTCGAATTAAACAGTATTTCGTAATTGTATTTTTTGCGAAAAGGTTGTCTTTCCCTAATGATTGATGTAAAATAGCGGCATGGAAACGAAATTATTAAACGGAAATAACAAAGAAGCAATCGCATCAGCATCGAAAATCCTGCAGGACGGCGGTTTAGTCGCATTTCCGACAGAAACAGTCTACGGATTGGGTGCCGATGCATTAAATGCAGATGCAGCCGCAAAAATCTATGCTGCCAAAGGACGTCCAAGTGATAATCCACTGATTGTCCACATCGCAGATACCAATGCGGTAGAGAAGCTGGCAGATCTGGAAGCGATGAACCGGACGCACCCGGACATGGTAAAAAAAGCGCACATGCTGATGGAAGCTTTCTGGCCGGGACCGCTGACGATCATCTTTCCGAAGCTTGCCATCGTTCCGGATGGAACAACCGGGGGATTGCCGACCGTTGCGATCCGGATGCCATCCCACCCGATTGCACAAGAGCTGATCCGCACAAGCGGTGTCTCCATCGCAGCCCCATCTGCAAACACTTCCGGCAGACCATCACCGACGACCGCACAGCATGTATGGGAGGACATGGACGGCCGCATCGAGATGATATTAGATGGTGGTGCCGTCGGAATCGGAATCGAATCGACAATTGTCGATATGACAGGCACAATCCCAACGATTCTTCGACCGGGATTTATCACGAAGGAGATGCTCTCCAAGATTATAGGTGATGTGACAATCGATCCGGCCATTATCGAACCGGATCCAAACCTTCGCCCGAAAGCACCAGGCATGAAATATACGCATTACGCACCGCATGGAACGCTCAGCATTGTGGAGGCGGCTGCAGATGAATCCGCTAACCGGGCAAGCCTGCATTCCGGGATTAAGGTCTCTTATAACGCAACCGAAGCCGAGACATTGCGCGTTGCGGAGAAGATCAAAGCACTGGTAAACGAAAAAGAATCACAAGGCTATAAAGTGGCAATTCTCACAACCAAAGAGCATGCTTCCCTATATAAGGATTACCCAAATGTGATGATTGTAGGCGAAGGAAGCAAAGGGCAGACAATCTCTGCACGGCTTTATGCCGCTCTACGCGAATGCGACAGTGAACAAATGGAATATATGTACAGCGAAGCATTTGACCAGAATGAACTCGGTGGTGCCATCATGAACCGGTTGCTGAAGGCAGCTGGTCACAGAGTCATTACCGTGTAGATATCATACATGCAAACCACATTAATATGTATGATGTACATAATTACAATTCTAAAGCAGACCATCGAAGCACGCCGGCACTTAATGAGCGACTGATTTTGTCGCGAATTTAGTACCGCTGCGTGATGAGCTGAGCGGAAGCGCGTCTGCGTAGAATTCGTAATTATGTACATTCTTATATTTATATATGGTTTGCATGTATTTCATAAAATTACAGGAGGATTTAAGATATGACAATCGCAATTGGAAGTGACCACGGCGGATATGAACTCAAACTGGAGGTTATCAAGCATTTGAAGGATCGCGGATTTGAAGTGACAGACTACGGCTGTGACAGCACAGCATCCTGCGACTACCCGATTTATGGAAAATCGGTTGCTGAGGCAATTGCCGCCGGCAAGCAGGATCTTGGTATTCTCATCTGTGGTACCGGAATCGGTATGAGCATGGTTGCAAATAAAGTCGAAGGTGTCCGCGCTGCACTCTGCAGTGACTGTTTCTCTGCACAGGCAACCCGTGAGCACAACAACGCCAACGTACTCTGCATGGGCGCACGCACGATCGGACCTGGTCTTGCACTGATGATCGTAGACAAATTCGTGGATACACCATTCTCAAACGATGAGAGACATGTGCGAAGAATCAAGATGTTTTCATAAAAACATTACACCGTAAATAAGACATAAAATAAGCGAGTATGGCTTGGCAGACATACCCGCTTATTTTTATTCTCTTATTTCCATTTCACATGTTTCAGCTCTCTCCGTGCCTAAACATCCCGCTACAATTGTTCCGGCATCTCCCAATTTTCAAGTTCCTTCCGATATTTCTCATGCTGACGCTCATAAAATTCCATGCACTGTTTCTGCTCTTCTGACAGCTCTGCCGCCTCCAGCCCTCGAGTTTGTTCAAGTAACACCGCATAACAATCCACAAGCCCCTGCAGACTCTTTTTCCCACCGGCTTCGACATCCAGAATACACGACGTTTCCGAAATAGCATTCTGATACCAGACGATTGCTTCATCATAATCTCCCCATTCTTTATAAAAACAGCCAAGCTCATAGCAGATTTCCGCGCATGGCGTATCCAGCATATTCCTTAGGGCATATTTCATAATCTCCGCACCATTGTTCTGCAGCCTTGCAAGATGGGCCAACACACATGCAGCTTCTCTGCCTGCTTCTGCCATCGGGTTTTTCTCCCATTCTCCAAGAAAGAATTTTCTTGCACGTTCAAAATCCAACTGTTCTCCACACTTTAGCAGTTCCTTCGCGTACATCTTGCGAAGCTTTGGTGACAAATCCCCATCCCTCGCATAGATTCTCTCACAGATTTCAAAGTCTCTGCCTCCGTGAACGGTAAGTGGTTTATGTATTATTTCAATATCACTGTCGAACACCACCGGATCTAACCGAACCGTTTCATGCACCGGATCAATCCAGGTAAATGTCCGAAGTCTCCGGAATAACTTTGGACGTAATTCCTTCTTCGCATTCATAACTGTATTGCAGCTTTGCGTGACATACCACATCTGCACAATCTCAATCTCCGGAAGCAGGCACTCCTTCAGATCCCGGAAACGCAGCTGATTCTCTTCATCAAGCATCTCATCTGCATCCGGCGCATAGATATAATCCATTGTCGCTTTGGAAAAAGAGAAATTCCGCGCTGCAGAAAAATCCCCGATCCATGTGAAATCATAAATCTGATTGGTGTACCTCGCAGCAATCTCCTTTGTGTGATCCGTAGAACCTGTATCCACAATAATAATTTCATCCATCAAATGCGCCACGGTATCCAAACACCGCGCCAAAACCTCTTCCTCATTTTTCACGATCATACATAAACTGATGGTTGCCATCTTCCGCACCTCCCTGTCCTGTCCCGACACTTATATTGTTATTATACCTATTTGCACCTTGTTAGACAAGCAAGATTCCTGTTCCTTTTTCGCAAATTTGCTTGACCTGCAGCGGTAAAATGGGTATTCTATATGTTGTGATATTTTATGAACGAAACAGGTTTTTAATAAGAGAGGATTATACTATGAAACAGATTATTTTAACTGGTGATCGTCCAACAGGACGTTTACATGTTGGACATTATGTAGGTTCGTTAAAGGAGCGTGTGAAATTACAGAATTCCGGCATCTATGACGAAATCTATATCATGATTGCAGATGCCCAGGCGCTGACGGACAATGCAGAGCACCCGGAGAAGGTACGCCAGAACATTATGCAGGTTGCACTTGATTACCTTGCATGTGGACTCGACCCAGAGAAGGCAACGATTTTCATTCAGTCTATGATTCCAGAATTAACAGAGCTTACCTTCTATTATATGAACCTTGTCACGGTTTCCCGTGTACAGCGTAATCCGACTGTTAAGGCAGAAATCCAGATGCGTAACTTTGAAGCAAGCATTCCAGTTGGCTTCTTCTGCTATCCGATCAGCCAGGCAGCCGATATCACAGCCTTCCGCGCAACACATGTGCCAGTTGGTGAAGATCAGATGCCGATGATTGAGCAGTGTAAGGAAATCGTACACAAATTTAATACCGTCTATGGCGAGACACTGACTGATCCGAAGATTGTACTTCCGGAAAACAGTGCATGCTTACGTCTCCCGGGTATTGATGGCAAGGCAAAGATGAGCAAGTCACTTGGCAACTGTATCTACCTTGCAGAGGAACCGGAAGATATCAAGAAAAAGGTTATGTCGATGTTTACCGATCCAAATCACCTTCGTGTCGAAGATCCGGGACAGGTTGAGGGTAATCCGGTATTTATTTATCTGGATGCATTCAGCAAGCCGGAATATTTTGCAGAGTTCCTTCCAGAGTATTCCGGTATGGACGAGTTGAAAGAGCATTATACCCGCGGTGGCTTAGGTGATGTAAAGGTAAAGAAATTCCTGAACAATGTACTTCAGGCAGAGCTTGCCCCAATCCGTGAGCGTCGTAAGATGTGGGAGCAGAAGCTTCCGGATGTCTATGATATCCTGAAAGCGGGCAGTAAAAAAGCAAGAGAGACTGCCTCCAAGACACTCGAGGATGTTCGTCGTTCTATGAAGATTGACTACTTTGATAATGATAATCTGTTAAAAGAATAATTTTGTTAAACAAATAAGCATCTCTGCCTGTAGGCAGGGATGCTTATTTATTTGACGGATAAGATAAACAGGCATACGCAACATGCAAGGCGACAGCCGAAGATGCACATGTCTGTTACGATTCAAATGTACGAAGAACGAAGGAATCGCAATTTTTTATATTCTCTTTAATTTATTTAGCAGTTGCTCATCACTCATCCGGAACACATCATCAATAATCCAGATATGCATATCCCGTGCACGTTGTTTGAAAAATATCGTTCCGGTCGTATTGTCACAGGCTCGCGCTAAGACAAGTGCCTTTCTGGCATATTTCCCGCCAAACTTCCGTGATACCGTTTCCAGTTCATGCAGGGCACTGCCTCCCGCTTTTCCACTTTTACAGGATATAAAGATAGGACACACCTGCTTCATCAAAATTACATCGATCTCATTCATCGTATCATATCCGGGATTTGCGGTGTCATGCACCTCTCCATCCCAATCAATATGTGCACCGATCACAGCGTCCGAGAATAAATATCCTTCTCGTGTTGCCACCTCATACACATGCAGCTCCAACATATTTCCCGCTTTGGCAATAATTTTTTTAATTTGATTATTCTTAAATCGGAACAGAACTTTCTTTCCATGTTCCTCATAATCCCGCAACATACCAATCTCATATAAATCACGCAACAGGTGAATTGCATCGCCAAGCTGATTAATATATAACTCCTCCCAGCCTTCTCTCTGGTCCGGAGTGTTCTTCCGCAGTTCATCGATCAAACCGCAATGCTTATTCCAGTCCCCGCGATACCTGCGGCACAGATCCCACATGATTCGAATGTCCTCACGAAACTGATCTGTGAATTTCCATTCAGAGATACTTCCGGTTTCCTTTGTAAGCAGACCGCCATGCAACATAATATCTTCCGCGATACTGATGTTAAAATGATAATCGGACGTAATCACTTTCGACCCAACGATATCAATCTCCTTTCCGGTAAATGGGTCAATACGCAACTTACTTACTTCCATCCGCGCAGAAATACATCCAAGTGCGATCAAAAGCATCTCACTGCCGCCCGTCAAAGCAAAACGAATACCCGGATATTCCCGGATAATGCCAGCCAGAGTTCCTATAATACTATCCAGATCGTCCTTTGGAACCTCCAAAAACTCCAACTCCACATCCGGGCATTTGTGATCACGAAACTGTTCAATATCACGAATCTGTTTCGTAATCATATTATCCTTATGTCCCATGAATATCACCCGTTCCGGTAGATATTTCATCATCACCATTACATTCTCGATTGGTTCCTGTGAGAAGAATTTCACGATTGCTTTTGTTCTCTCCATGTAACCTCCTCCTTTATAAAAACATTGCAAAAGTACCGACTCCCTGATACTTTTGCAATGCTTCATCATTTATTCCCTATTGCATGGATGCAAATAACGCAGCTATCTCCTCCGGTGACAGCGTCCGGTTTGGATTGTCATCCACCGGCATAGCCGACATTGGTTCCGAATGTTCTGACTCCGCATCCGCATAGACCGTTGTATCCGTCATATCCTGTTCCGCTTCATGCACAGCTTCTGCAACCTCTTCCACATGTGCTTCCTCTGTGGCATCATCTGTGTATTCCTGCTGTGGAAACGGAATCACATCTGCATTTTTTACATCAATTACCGGTTTATCTGCCTGCAGATTTCCAAGCAGCGCATCAATCATATTCTGATCCAACATACCTGTACTCGCTGCTTCTTCCTTGAATTCTGCCTCTTCTTTTAGCTCTTTGTCCGCGCTGCCGCCATACTGCGAGAAGAAATCCTCCATATCAAATGCGGGCTTTGACTCTTCTGTTGGCGCAGCTTCTGCCACTACTGCCTCCGGTTCTTCTGTTGGTGTAGTTTCTGCCACTACCGCCTCCGGTTCTTCTGTTGGTGTAGTTTCTGCCACTACCGCCTCCGGTTCTTCTGTTGGTGTAGTTTCTGCCACTACCGCCTCCGGTTCTTCTGTTGGTGCAGCTTCCGCCACAGCCACTTCCGGTTCTGCCGTTAATGCAGCTTCTTCGTCCGTTTGTACAGCATCGGTCCGAGTCAGACTATCATCTACAAATGTATCTGTTGTTTCAGCGATATCCACCGTTTTTTGTTGTGCTGGCTCTGTCGAAACATCCGCTGCCTGTGGTGCCGCCACATACTTTGATACCTCGATTGTATCTACAGTCTCATGTAATGCCGTTAACTGTATAGTCACCTGCTGCAACTGTGCAACCACAGCCTTCACATCACTGGTCAGCTTTCCTAACTCTTCTAACACCAGAGCAGTATGATCCGGCTCTTTCTGTGCCTGCAAAGCCTCCTTCATTTCCAGTTCTTTCTGTATCTGTTCCGCCTGCTGTGCGGCTTCCTCTTCTTTCTTTCGGTCATAATTGATGAGAATCTTAACCGTCTTTTTCAACGCCTCGTCCAACTGCTCTGCCTGAGAAGAAAGGTATGTATTTGTCTTTCTCTGCTGCACATAAGAGGCCTTTGCCAGACGTTCCATGTCGTTCAGGATCTCAGTATCATCCTTCTTCGCATATTCCTGCAGGGTCTTTGTTACATACTCCTGCATTGCCTGCTCCTTTGCAACCTTTATATCTACTACAGACAAAAGCAATGCATAGATACTTCCAATCAACACGAGCGAAATCACCGCAATATATACTACTTTTGAATGATACGCAAGCATACAATAGCTCCACGCCAAAAGTGCCGTGAAACTGATCATACCAAGCGTTACCATTCTCTTATAACGATTCCCCATCTGTCTTCTGCCTCCCTGTTTTTCTCCACAGATCATCCTTTATAGTGTTTCTCCGGATCTGCGAACTTCGTATATTTTCCAATCCATCTTAAATCTACGCTGCCGGTCTCACCACTACGTTGTTTTGCAATGATAATCTCCGCTGTCTGCGGTTTCGTCGTCGTCTCCGGATTGTAATATTCGTCTCGATAAATAAACATAACCACATCGGCATCCTGCTCGATAGAGCCTGACTCTCGCAAATCCGAAAGCACCGGTTTGTGATCTGGCCTTGCATCTACCGCCCGGGAAAGCTGCGACAATGCAATAATCGGAATCTTCAATTCCTTTGCCAAATTCTTAAGAGCACGGGAAACCTCTGCAATAAACTGCTGCCGGCTTTCCACTGCCCGGCTCGGACTCATCAACTGCAGGTAGTCAATCATTATCACCTGTACGCCATAGTTCTGTTTCCATTTTCGCGCAATTGACCGAAGTTCCGATATCGTAACGGAAGAATTTTCCTCTATGTACAACGGAGAATTAGCAACTGCCTCGGTACTTTCAATAACCTTATCCCAGTCATCATCCGACAAATCTCCGACTTTCATGCTTTTCGAATCTACCATTGCATCCACTGCCAGAATACGGCTTGCAAGCTGCTCCTTACTCATCTCCAAAGAGAAGAATCCAACCGGAATGTGTTTCATCACCGCCAAATGGTGTGCGATATTTAGGACAAATGCAGTCTTACCCATCGCAGGTCTGGCTGCCACAAGCAGAAGTTCACCGGCATGCATACCGGTCAACATATTATCCAAATCCCGAAATCCGGTCGGAACACCCGTGACCTTTCCATCGTTTCTTGCCGCTTCCTCCATCTCACGGATGACGTTCATGACAATCTCACGAATTGGCACAGTATCTTCCGATCCGTTCCGATTCTGAACCAATTTGAAGATGCTCTGCTCTGCACGTTCCATAATCAGCTCTACCGGTTCCTGTGACAAATATCCATCCTTCTCCGTATTCTCACAGAGCTTGATCAACTGGCGAAGCGCCGCCTTATCTTTGATTATTTTTGCATAATCTTTTACAGGGGCATACAATGGCGCTGACTGCACCAACTGTGCCAGTGTCACAGCATTCGCAATTTCTTCCGGTATATCCTTCATGCGCAGGCGTTCAGTCAATGTAATCGGATCTACACTCGCACCTTCCGTGTATAATTCCATCATATTGTCAAACAGAATACCATACTGCTTGTTGTAGAAATCTTCTCCCGTCAGAAGATCCACAAGATCTGTGATTGCATCCCGATTCACCAACATAGCTCCGATAATTCCCTGTTCAGCCTTATCATTATGCGGTTGTATACGTCTTATTGTATTCTCATCCATAATTTTAAATTACTCGAATTATGCTTCCTCAATCTTAACAGTCAATTCCGCCGTTACCTTTGCATGCAATTTGATTCCTACTGTGCGTGTACCGGGAGCCTTGATTGCATCCTTCATCACAATCTTCTTTTTGTCAATATCATGTCCAAGCTGTGACTTAATCGCCTCTGCAATTTCCTTGGACGAGATCGATCCGAATGTTCTTCCGTTTTCACCCATCTTGATTGGTAATATCACGCTTTCCTTCTCAATCTGTGCGCCAAGCGCCTGTGCCTCTGCCAGGACTTCCGCAGCAACCTTATCTTCATGTGCCTTCTTTAACTTCAGATCATTCATATTCTTGGATGTCGCCTCGATGCCAAGCTTCTTTGGAAGCAGCATGTTTCTGGCATACCCATCGGATACATCTACGATCTGATCCTTTTTTCCGAGACTTTTTACATCCTGTAATAAAATAACTTTCATGTTCTATTCCTCCTATCCTGATATGAGTGATTGGCTGGCTTAAATATCCCCTTCACGATACATCTCATCCAGAAGTGTCTTTAACTGAATCAAAACCAGCTCATTAGAGCTATTTGTAAACTGTGCTCCGGCGATATTTGCATGACCGCCACCACCCATCTTCTCCATGATAATCTGTACATTTACATCGTCAACCGAACGTGCACTCATATAGACCGTACCATCCTTCTGTGTCGTGACAAACGATGCTCGGATACCATCGATATTAAGCAGATCGTTTGCAACCTTCGCAGCAACCACGGTCGGTGCATCCGACTCCTTCGGATCTACGGTAGAGATTGCAAAATGTTCCATGTAAATCTCCGAATTGATCACACCTTCTGCCAACTGACGATAGGTATACATATCGCTCCGGAACATCTTTCTGACACGAACCACATCTGCACCACTTCGACGCAGATAAGATGCCGCATCAAATGTACGTACCCCTGTCTTTGTCAAGAAATTATCTGTATCAATCACAATACCTGCATACATGGCATCTGCCTCAATTGGACGAAGCTTCACCTTGCCCTCGATGTATTGCAGGATTTCGGCGATCATCTCACACGCCGAACTTGCATACGGCTCGATATAGGAAAGGGTTGCATTCTCAATCACTTCATCCGACTGTCTGTGGTGATCAAATACCACGATGGACTTTGCCAGACTGAGCAGCTCCTCACACTCTGTCATGCTTGGTTTGTTCACATCCGTTACAACCACAAGGGTATTCGGGGTTACCCGGCTGATCGCCTGTTCACTGTTGATGATCATATCATCTCCATACACGCTGTTACCCATGAATCCGCTGATGATTGGCCGAATCGCAGATGTCACTTCATTTACAACAATATATGCCTTTTTATTTAATGTCTTCACCAATCGGTAAACACCTACAGCAGAACCAAACGCATCCGCATCCGGACGTTTATGTGCCATGATGATTACACTGTCTTTTGTTGTTAACAATTCCTGGAATGCCTGCGCTTTTACTCGTGCTTTTACAGTTGCCGATTTCTCTGTACCTGCACTCTTTCCTCCAAAGTACGTTGTCTTATCACCGTATTTGACTACCGCCTGATCGCCACCCCGGCCAAGCGCCAGTCCAATGGCTGTACGAGCACGTTCATATGCCTGCGCAAAGCTGTCCGTACCGGCCCCAACGCCGATACTCAATGTGACCGGAATCTCATTTCCGACATTAATACTCTTAACTTCATCCAGAATCGCAAATTTTGTCTCGCGAAGCTGCGGCAGATACTGCTGACGGAACACAAAGAAATACTTGTCTTTCTCCAGCTTCTTTCCAATTGCATCAATTGTTGAGAGATACATGTTGATTCGTCGGTCAACTAACGCTTCCACCAGCGAATGACGAACCTCCTCGGTATTCTCCATTACCTCATCATAATTATCAATATACAAAAGTCCGGCAACCAGCTTCTGGTCTTCATTTTCCTTCTTATATGTCCGAAGCTCTGTCTCATCATAAAGATACAATGTAATCATGGCATCCGCCTGGTGATCCACGATTGCATCCTCGTCAGAATCAACCAATGCCTCCGTGAAATCAATCCGTCGAAGAATCGCGCGATACATATGGTCTTGATAATCCAGATCCATCTGTATCTCTTCCGAAGACAATACATCCGCGTCTATTGCCGGAAAGAAATTCGCAATATTTTTGCGGATACGTTTTGGGGAACCAACTCCGATCTCCTCAATAAACTTCGCATTGCCCCACAGAATCTTCCCATCTGTGTCCAGCAAAGCATATGGAATATCCAGTTCCTTTAAGAGTTCCTTCTGGATCTGCCCCTGTTCCAATGCGAACCGGAAAACCACAGGCATAATCGCTGCTTTCATCACGATAAAAAATACAACTTCACACACGACAAAGATAACCACAGCTCCGGCAGCAATCACACCACTTTTCCTGTCATACGCGTACAGTACAATTACCATACCAACCAAAAGCAATGTAAGTGCCAGCGGCATCAGAAGATACCGCTCTATTTTCTTTTTTAAGACCTTTTCGTTATTCATCGATTCTCACCTGTCACCGTTTCATCAAACGGCCTCTCCCAGTGACTATTTTGCGATATTCGCAAGTCTTTCCTTTACCTGCTCCAATGTCTCTGTATACTTCTGCAGCTTTGCACGCTCTTCCTCAACCTTTGCTGCAGGTGCCTTATCTACAAACTTTGGATTTGCAAGCATACCGGATGCACGCTTGATCTCAGCCTCTAACTTTGTCTGTTCCTTCGTCAGACGCTCAATCTCCTTCTCGATATCAACAAGCTCTGCAAATGGGATGTAGATTGCTGCATCATGGATTACAACCGATACCGCATCATCTGCAATTCCGCTCTTATCCGCCTGCACATGTACTTCATTTGCATAACCAAGCATAGCGAAGAAGTTTGTACTTGCTGTAAAGATTGCACGAATGTCTTCCTTTGGAGATACAACATACACGCTTGCTTTTCTGCTCGGTGCAACATTCATCTCTGTACGTACATTACGGATACCGCGTACGGCTTCCTTGATCTTATCTACGGCTGCTTCATCTGCCTTGAAATCAAATGCCTTATCATATTCCGGCCACTTGGAAATCATGATTGATTCCTCGTCCGTCAATGTACAGAAGATCTCCTCTGTAACAAATGGCATATATGGATGCAACAGCTTCAAACCGGTTGTAAGCACTGTTTTGAGTGTCCAGAGTGCTGCTGCCTTTGTCTCATCGGCGTCATTCCAGAGTCTTGGTTTTACCATCTCAATATACCAGTCACAGAACTCCTCCCAAAGGAAATCGTAAAGCTTTGATACCGCGATACCAAGCTCGAACTTCTCCATGTTGTCTGTCACTTCCTGTACGAGATCATTCATCTTAGATAAAATCCACTTATCTGCGAGTGTGAATCCATACTGCTTCATAGCTGCATCGACATCGGCTGTCATAGCAGCATCAATACCTGTGATATCAGCCTTCTCAATATTCATCATGATAAATCTGGATGCGTTCCAGATCTTATTCGCAAAGTTACGGCTTGCTTCCACTCTCTCCCAGTAGAAACGCATGTCGTTACCCGGTGCATTTCCGGTAATCAATGTGAAACGAAGCGCATCTGCACCATACTTGTCGATGACCTCCAGCGGATCGATACCATTTCCAAGGGATTTACTCATCTTACGTCCCTGATCGTCTCTGACCAGACCATGGAAGAGTACCGTGTGGAACGGAAGCTTGCCTGTCTGCTCGATCGATGAGAATACCATACGGATGACCCAGAAGAAGATAATGTCGTATCCCGTTACAAGTACATCTGTTGGGAAGAAGTAATCCAGATCTTCTGTCTTGTCCGGCCAGCCGAGTGTAGAAAATGGCCAGAGTGCAGATGAGAACCATGTATCCAGTGTGTCCTCGTCCTGCTTTATATTGTTGCTTCCACATTTTGGACAGGTGCAGACAGTTTCCTTCGATACGATCGTCTCACCACAATCCTGACAGTAATATGCCGGAATCCGGTGTCCCCACCAGAGCTGTCTGGATACACACCAGTCACGGATATTATCCAGCCAGTTGTAGTATGTCTTGTCCATACGCTCCGGAATCAGCTTCAGCTTGCCGCTTACAACCGCTTCTTTTGCCGGTTTTGCCATCTCGCTCATCTTCACGAACCACTGTGGCTTTACAAGCGGCTCTACCGTCGTCTTACAACGGTCATGTGTACCGACCATATGCTTATGTGGTACAACCTTTACGAGAAGTCCGAGTGCATCAAGATCGTCAACCATTGCCTTTCTTGCTTCGTATCGGTCCATGCCTGCATACTTACCGCCAAGATTATTGATTGTTGCATCATCATTTAAAATATTAATTTCCGCAAGGTCATGACGTTTTCCGACTTCAAAATCGTTCGGATCATGTGCCGGTGTAATCTTTACACATCCGGTTCCAAAATCTTTATCTACATACTCATCGGCAATCACCGGAATCTCGCGATCGGTCAGTGGCAGTTTCAGCATCTTGCCAACGATATCCTTGTATCGCTCATCCTCAGGATTTACTGCGACAGCAGTATCTCCGAGTAATGTCTCCGGTCGAGTCGTTGCGATCTCTACAAACCTGCCTTCCTCTCCTACTACCGGATAATTGATATGCCAGAAAAAACCATCCTGCTCCTCATGCACAACCTCTGCATCAGAAATGGATGTCTGACAGACCGGACACCAGTTTACAATACGGGATCCACGATACATATATCCTTTTTCATACAGTTTACAGAATACCTCTGTAACTGCCTTATTATTGCCTTCATCCATCGTGAAACGCTCACGATCCCAGTCCGCAGATGAGCCCATCTTCTTCAACTGGTTGACAATCTTACCGCCGTATTCTCTACGCCAGTCCCAGACACGCTCCAAAAACTTCTCACGTCCAAGGTCTTCCTTGTCAATGCCTTCCTTTTTCAGTGCCTCAATTACCTTAACCTCTGTTGCAATTGCGGCATGATCGGTTCCCGGCTGCCACAGTGCATTGTACCCCTGCATCCGCTTAAAACGGATAAGAATATCCTGCATGGTGTTATCGAGCGCATGGCCCATGTGCAGCTGTCCTGTAATATTCGGTGGTGGCATCACAATTGTGAACGGCTTTTTACTCCGGTCTACCTCCGCATGAAAATATTTGTTTTCAACCCATTTTTCATACAGACGCGGCTCAATCTCCGCCGGGTTGTAGTTCTTCTCTAATTCCTTAGCCATTTCTTTCTTCCTCCATATATGAATGATATCGTGCAGTACAACTACACAATCAAACTTCTTAATACAATGTATATGCGGCCCTGTTTTATAATTCCAGATTATACGTGGCAAGCAGTTCCCGAATATAACTTTCAATACCAGGATTTGCCGCAATACTTGTCTTCAATGCTGTCATGGCATTCTCGCGGATTTTCTCACAGCTTGCCATCTTCTCGCGGATCTTCTGACGCCGCACATTCAAGCCATGTTTAATCTCAACCATCTCTCGTCGGTCAATCAGTGCATTTGTCTGATTCTTCCACACCATCGGATCCGTTACTCCCACATCCGAAAGCTGTTTTACCAGCCGGTCACAGGCCAGATAATAACTTTCACTTGCCTGTGAATATTTTTTCGCATCCCGCTGCATCTGGTTGTATAAATCCCATTGAAACATTAGTTCTTTCCCGGAATTTACACCATATTTCTCATATATATAATCCAATGTATTTGTATTATTGACATATTTTGCTTTCACTTTGTTCAAAAGCGATACTGCACGTTGCAGCTTTGCATCGGTCTCCCGCACGCGCCGGCTGATATTGGCATATCGTATATAACATCCCGCAAAACAGATAACCGCTATGGTTCCCTCAATTGCTGCGGGCAGCGTCACATCCTGCTTGGATGCCAATGCCACCACAAATAACGTAATACTGACCAGAAGGAAAAGTACCAAAACGACAATCAGCGCTCCGCGAATCCGGTCCGCACGGTCTGTATCTTCCACACGGGAATACTTCAAATCTTCTTTTTCCCCTTCCAGATACCCCATATCGTTTTTCAGCATGGAATCCCGCATCTCCATATCATTGAGATTGCGAATCGTATCAGGAATTTCTTTTTCCAACCGCTGCATTGTACGATACTGCTCTGTCGTAAGCAGAGTCTCTGACTGCTGATATTGGGCTCGATTGCCATCAAGCTTCTCGATTTCCTGTGCAGTATCCACAATATCCTCCGCAAGGTTCACCGGCAGTTCCTCAATCCGTTGAATATCCACCAGATAATCTGTCACGAGCTTATACTCCTGCCGCATATCTTCCATGTGATACTTCACATCAACCAACTGCTCACAGAAATCACCAACGGTCTTTCTCTCCCTATTTGAAGATACCGTCTCTTTGACTTCATTTCGAATCTCCGGATCGACACGATCCTTCAACACAGCCTTTTGTGCTGCACGCTTCGCTTTCTCTTTGTTACGCTCCGCTCTTGACTGATTTTTCCGCTTTCTGCGTTCTTCCCGCATGCGTTCCTGTTCTTCAATCAAGGCGTCATATTCGGCATCGTCTTCATCTAGATATGCCTTGATTTTCTGAAACATTCCCATCAAATCGCCTGCTCTCTGAATTCATCCTTCAATTGTCCAAGTATAATATCCATTCTTTTATCGTAATCAATCATGTCCTTATTCATACGATTATATACCGCACGCTGTAACATAGAGAAAATCGTCATCTCACGAACATCTTCATTGGAATCTCCAATCTCAATCATCAGATTCTCGAAATTATCATCATCGAGGTCAAACTTGCGCATCTCCTGCTTCAGTGTCGTTGCATCATTACCTGCAGAAAATACAATCAGATAACTGCGCAGACTTTCCTCGTTTCCATTCAATTCATACGCTTTCATGAAATAGTGTTTTGCATCCTCCACATCCATGTTGTTGGCAGCCGCCACCCCACGGTTATGATAGACATTTCCTAAGAATACCTTGTCCGTAATATCCTGCTGATTGTCCAAAATCTCATCATAAATAGATGCTGCCTTAATGTATCTGCGATAGCCAAGATAGCTGTCCGCTTTCAGTTTCTTGCGCTGGCTCGCAGTCAGCCTGCGATATTTCTGCCATGCTTCCACATAAGTTGCAATCTCATCCGGCGTATAATAATCCCCCGCATTCAGGATTTCCACAAGCAGATCCTGTGCAAATGTCGCCTTGTTCGAAAGTGCCACCAGCTTTGCTGCAAGCTCCGGCATATCCAGCTCATCCCGAATCCAGTCAAAAAGCTTCTCTGAAAGCGAAGATTTCGAGATTAGCACGGTATTATTGTAGATATAAAAGCAAAGCTCCTCGTAGGTGTTGATTTCCACCTTTGTATTCAGGAAGATAAACGGATGCGATGCTTCCTTTCTTGTACATAAGATAATTTTTGACATTAAACATCAAACTCCTTACGATAAATCTTGTTCGTGGTCGGAAATAATTTTCCAAACCCGACATCCTTAATGATAAATGCGCCATGATGCGGATTTTCAAATTCCACCTCAACAGAAAATTTTGACGTCTTGTTCGGGCGCTTCGGAATTCCATGCAGTTTCACAACTTCACGTTCTTCCTCCCCGGTCTTTCGGTTTCTGTATACCAGTGTCAAAGAATCTGTGTCATCCAATATAATACTTATCTTGCCATGGATGTTGTACCACTGTCTGCCACCCAGAGCAATCGGAATAAATCTGTCTTCTTCATCCTCCGAAGAAATTCCCACATCAAAGATCACATTTTCTTTTGTCTCTACAAAATATTTTTTATAAAACTCACCATATTCGCCACCGACTGCCTTGTAGCAGGCACCCTTCGTATATATATTCTGTCCGGCAAATACACGTCTGCCCTGCGTCAGCAGCTCGCGCGACTTGTTCAGCCACTTCTCCGAAAATCCAAGCCCAGTCAGATAAATAGACGAAATATATGTCTTTTTTGTCTCGTTCGCAACAATCTTTGCAAATGTAACATCCATCAGGATATTATCCCCACCAAATGCTGCCAGATTGAAGTTCTCGGAATAATCCTCATGTGTCACGCTGATCGTATTCAGCTCCTGACCATGTGAGATATCGATTCTATAATAATGAAGTCCATCTGTATTGTAATCAAATAATCCAACACTGTTTGTTCTCAGACTTTCATCCTGATTGAAAATATAATACAAGCCACTGTCAAGATGACTTGTAATCTCCACTTGTTCCTTCTCCACTCCAAGTTCTTTGTAGAAGGTTGAAAGCACGCGGAACAGATCCTTGTTATATTCCGGAATCGTAATTACAAGTTTTTTTACCGTCGCCCCTTCATAGCGATACAGGAAAGAATCGACATGCATCTTGAGCATCATCAAAAACAGCTTTCTGTAACTGTATCGCGTATTATGCACCTCGACGGTCTCCTCGCTTCGGGCATTCTGAAACAGTTCATCCAATACAATACCCTGTTCCTTGAATCGTGCCTCAGAAGCTTCAGAACCAACATACCACTCTCCGGTCTCTAACCCGAAGAACAGGATGTTCGGCATCATATACGTTTCTTTATTATTCAATTGGTTGACTGTCTCCGGTTCCCGCGAGATATCGTTATAAAAACTGATCTGCGTGGAATCCGAGCACAAATCCATACCTATATAATATGCCTCTGACATGTCTTCTTCCTTTCGTACTTCTATCCATTTCTGTGCCTTGCAATACGCAGGTTTCCCTGAGATATTACAGTATACTCAAATTCTCTTCAAACAGATGTACCGTATTCAAATATACATCCAATGTCTCTAAAAGCTCATTGTCCTCACGCATCTCCTGATTGACAAGCATACTGTTAATAATCTCGAAACGGTTACGATCCTTGCGGTTAAACGCTTTGGACTTCAGTGATTCACTCTCCACCACATAAGAAGTGCCCTGCTTATCATCCGAAATCTCATATACCAGACGTTCGCCGTGGAACACCACATATTCCTTCACATACATACCCGGAATCATCTCATCCAGAAGCTCTGTCTTATAAATCAGATTCTGTCTGGATCCGGTATCAAATGCATACTTGACTGTCACCTGCTTGCCCGGTTCACTCTTATAGATCAGATATGTCTTTAACATGACATCCTGCGGCAATTTAATAAATGACTGAAAGCTCTTATAAAACGGAAGCAGCTTTCCTGCATCCATGAATTTTCCTACCGCATCCTTGATCCATGTCTTCTGCTCCGCTGTGTAGCGGTCCAGCTTAGAGAAATGATGCAGCATCGACATACGCGAAATCTCATCTTCAATATTGCCCTTCTGTATCTCCTGATACAGGCAGTCAAAGACACCGCTTGGTATCTGTGCATCCTTAATCAGATAATTATAACATGCAAAACGCAGGAACGCCTTCACAACAAGTCCCCGATTTCTGCCTGCATAGTATGCAGTAAAGATGTCGTAGATGTACTCAACATTTCCCATCGCAAACATCATCTGTGCCAATGTATTTTCTGCCAGCAGAGAAATATCCCTGACACGATTACGCACCGTCTTAAAGATACCTGCCAGTTCTTCCAAATCACCCTTATAATGATTGATGATATAGACAAGAATCCGTTCATTAACCTTACCAGATTTATACAGGTGGATACAAATTGAAAGCAGGTCTTCATTTAAGAATCCGTTGCTATCCTCCACACCATAATCCGCCAGACGATACAGTTCCTCGCTGTCGATCTCATCAAAGCCATACAACTTCACCGCCTGGAATGCCTTATCGAACATGTTCATATCAACCATGTACGCAATCATCACACGCGCATTTGCATGATTTAAGTATTCAATGTCCAGTTTTTCCAGATATTTCGTGAGAACCTCGTTATCCAGATTCTCGTGGTAATACTCAATAATATTCAGATATGCCTGCTGCTTGTAGTCGTATGAGATCTCATCACAGTTGACAATATCCCGCGCGGCGTTTACTTCTATTGCCTTCTTAAAAGTAAAATCACCAAGCTGCTCATAATTGTGCAGCAACACCCGGTAATCCCTCGGACTGTATTTGCAGCAGATATCCATATATGCGTTCTCGTCTACAATTCGCTCCAACCGATACGGAATGGATCCTGCATAACGGTTTCCGGCGCCATCCTCGAAGATGATAGATGCGGTATTCGACAAGATCTCCACATACGCTTCACCATTTACGATTGGTACACGCTGGACCTCTTCTAACTCCTGATGTGTGACGATCACGGCACGAACACCTTTATTGAAGCAGACAAGTTTTCTCCGGAAAATAATGTTGATCAGTTTGCTTGCATACATCGGGCTGACCGTCTCCGGCTCTAAGAATTCATCATATAATACAGTCAGATCATCACTGACCTTCCCACTGATGATCATATTCTCCATGAAATCCTGCATTGTTGTCGCATATTCATGGTACACCTTCATATGCTGGGATTTGTTATAAATCACGTTTGCATATAAATACGCAAGCTCTTTTTCCGAAAGTGTATTCTTATAATTCAGATACATCAAAACCGACTGCGGAATCAGATCGTATCTGGAAAAATTCATACTCTTGACAAAACACTCATTCAATCCGATAAACTTCAGATTCCGCTCGACTGCATCCCGGTAGAACCGATGGTATTTGTTGTCCAGTTTTCCTGCACTAATCAGCATTGAACAGATACTTGACAGTACTTCATCACTCTTTTTCTTGGAATAGATGCTATCCATAATCTCGAAGATCTTCGCATCAAACGTACGGAACGATGCTGCAAGCTGGATAAATGCCTCAATTACCTCATCAGACAGGTACTGATGGCGCAATCCCCAGCGAATTGTTGTGACCTCAAGATCTGTGATATGTTTCAGCAAAAGTGGATTGTTGTTCAAAACCTCACACAATTCCATGTACATCAAAGGACTATTGTAACCGCCCTCGTACAGATTCCTTATTTCTCGATACAATGCGGTCTGGTCATTGTTATAAGTATCATCCACAAACAACAACAGCCAAAAATAAAAAATCTTGTCATCCTCTGTGCAATAACTCCGGCGAATCAGTTCCCGCGCCTGATCAGTTGCCCGATGGTCCTTGCTTACCATCGCCTTTAAATAAGCATAATAGCAACTCTGTTTGTTGTTCATACCGGAATTATCAACATCTGCTTCGATACGAAGGAACTCCTGCTCTACCTTCTCCGTCTCTCCCTGCATAATATTCATATGCATTGTACCAAGACGATAGAGGTCCTCTTCCGGTACATAGCGTGCCAGATTATTAAATGTAAACAATGTCGTACTGATGTATTCCCGAAGCTGGATTCGTCCCATCCGGTAATCCATATAAGTCTTGATCAAACGGACCTGATTGGTCTTGATCAAGTGTGTCTTACTTCCCGGTTTTGAGATCTTGATTTCTTTTTCTGCCGGTTTGGACAGATTAATTTCAATCTCGATGGTCTGATAGACATTTTCAATAATAATTCTTCCGGATGTCACACCATCCGGAATATTCTCCGGTGAAATCAGAACATCCAGAGAATACAGATTTCCGTAGAAATCCGCACTTGTGATCACCTTTCTTGCAGGAATGATAAAATCCTCCGTAGAGCGAACCGTGGAACTACTGTATCCCCATGTATTCTTACTAATATTAATCGATATCTTGGAAAGCTCCTCCGGGAACTCCAGATTTACCTTTGCCTTCGATACAGACAGTGTAAGTGCACGTTTCTTATGCACATACACAAGGAACTCCTCAAGTGCCTGATTCACAGACTGGCTTTCCATCAAGCTGTTGTAAATCTGCTTTATAACCGGGTCACGATTGATAAATGTCCGTTTAAAATCATCACGCACAAACACACGCGCAGCTTCTGACCAGTTACTTTCGGCAAGGGTTGCAAATTTAAAGAGGTCGTCAATTTTCTGACCCCCATACTTTACATATGGTGTTGTAATATCAATGTCATACATGATTTTAAATTCACCGCCATCGGTGATGACACTGATATGTCCTTTGTAATTCTTTCCTGCTTCCAGACAGGTTGCATCAAATGTGAATCCGACATCAAAGGTTTTTGCTATAAATGTGTGCTGGTTGAAACGCAGCATATACCGGCTGTCATATACCATCGCTTTGATGACATGGCTGTTCGTACTACTTACCTTGAAGACACCCTCATACAAAGTTCCCGATTCAATATTCAGTTTTAAAAACTTTTCCGATATAGCGACCTCAGGCCGGTCTACCTGAAATTCGCCCTTTGCATAATGCTCTACTATCGCCTTCATGGTATCTCCTTTATTTCTTGGCTTCGTACTGAAATCCTACTTGTCATTCGTCTGTTTAATAGGTATAATTAACGGTAAGAGGGTATAGTTCACCCACTATCCCCTTTTAACACATATCACATTATAACAAACCCCCTTTCTTTTTTCAAGACAGGGTTATAAATGGTTTGTTTCTGTTAGTATAGGAGGATTTTATGAATAACGGGCCACTTCGCATCGAACAGTATGAGACTGTCCGATATGATATAAACTGTAATCCACTTGGCGTTCCGGAGAGTGTAACACGCGCAATCATAGAGAACATTGATGCAGTCGGATGCTATCCGGATACCTATTATGAACCTTTAAAAAATGCAATTGCCTCATACGCCGGTTGCGCTCCGGAGCATCTGGTACTCGGCAGTGGCAGTTCGGACCTGCTTCGCCTCTTTGTCGCGCTGCTTGCCCCCAAAAAAGCATTACTTCCAATTCCATCCGCTATAGATTACGAACATGTATTGTCTGTATACGGATGCGAAACCGTTTTTTATGAGATGGATATCAACCAAGATTATCATTTAGACATGGATGATTTCATATCCCATTTGACAGATGACCTTGATCTGGTGATTCTGGGAAACCCGAACAACCCAACTTCACAGGTCATTGACCGGGCAGAGGTTGAGAAATTAGCTACCGCCTGCAACGAACATGGCATTTCGCTTTTGATTGATGAGATGTATATTGAATTTACAGAAAATTACGAAAGCCGCACTGCTATTTCCCTTGTAAACACTTATGAGAATGTTATCATTCTCCGCAGCGTATCCAAGTTTTTCTCAGTGCCTGGCTTACGGCTTGCCTATGCCATTATGAACAATGAAACAAATATGACGATCATCAACATGACAGCCACGCCAAACAGCATCTCCTGCCTGACCGCGGCTGCATGTACTGCAATGCTCGAAGATAATTCCTATATCCGGGAATCCCACTCGCGCATCTTCACCGAGCGCAATCTGATCTACTCGGCAATGAGCACAAACAAAAATCTGCGGTTGTTTAAACCAAGTGCGAATTTCGTGTTAATGCAGATCCTGAAAGAGGATGTGACCGCGAAATCCCTCCTGGCACATTGCAACCTGAAAGGCATTGTACTTCGAAACTGTGAGAATTTCCATGGCTTAGATTCTCATTTCGTGCGGTTCTCCATCATGAATCCGATGCAGAACGACCTGATGGTAAATACGATTTTGGAATTGCTGCGATAGCAGTATGTGATAAAATATATAAATCGTTTGACACAGACCAATATTTAGAAGAAAAAGAGCGGCCGGAACAGCATATCTGTTTCCAACCGCTTTTTGTTATAGTAATCCCATGTTGTTATATTTATGCAAGTTCTTTCTCGCTCATCACAAGTGCAGATGCGATTACCGCATCCATATCATAATACTTGTACTCACCAAGGCGTCCACCAAAAATCACATGCGATTCCTGCTCACCAAGCTCCTTGTACTGCTGATACAATGCACCGTTTTTCTCATCATTCACCGGATAATACGGTTCATCCCCCACCTTCCACTCGGAAGAATACTCACGGGATACAACCGTCTTTGGCAGATCATTGCCAGAATCGTCTTTGCCAAATTCGAACCATTTGTGTTCGATAATACGGGTCCAAGGAGTCTCCGCATCTGTATAGTTCACTGCCGCATTTCCCTGGAAGTTTGGCTGATCCAGAAGTTCTGTCTCGAACCGGACCGAACGATACTCCAGTGCACCAAGCTTATAATCAAAATATGCGTCTATTGCACCTGTGTAGACAACCTTCTCTGCCATTGCATCATACTCTGCCTTGTTTGCGAAATAATCTGCTGAAAGCTTCACCTGGATACCATCAAGCAGGTTTTCGACCATCTTTGTATATCCGCCCATCGGGATTCCCTGATACAGCGCATTGAAGTAATTGTTATCAAATGTCAGGCGAACCGGAAGACGCTTGATAATAAACGCCGGAAGCTCTGTACATGGACGTCCCCACTGCTTTTCCGTATAGCCTTTTACCAGTTTCTCGTAGATATCTGTTCCAACTAGGCTGATTGCCTGCTCTTCCAGATTTTTCGGTTCTGTGATACCTGCTGCCTGCTTCTGCTCTTCAATCTTTGCAGCAGCCTCTTCCGGTGTTACCACACCCCACATCTTATTAAATGTGTACATGTTAAATGGCAGACTATAAAGCTCACCCTTGTAATTTGCAACCGGCGAATTTGTAAATCGGTTGAACTCTGCAAATTTTGTAATATAATCCCACACCCGCTTATTATTTGTGTGGAAAATATGCGCACCATATTTGTGTACATGGATGCCCTCTACATCCTCTGTATACACATTTCCGGCGATATGCGGCCGCTTGTCGATTACAAGCACCTTTTTCCCTTTTTCCTTTGCCTGCTGTGCAAATACCGCACCATAAAGTCCGGCACCTACAACCAGATAGTCATACTGTTTCATTCCTGTTCCTCCTGTGAATTTTTCCCTTTTTTATTCATAATAACTGCAAGTCCGCAGACCGCGAGAAGTATATAAAACGGAGCATATATGTACAAATACCGCGCTCGTGCTTCAAACAATACCTCAAATATCGATAACCCGATTATACTCAACATGACCACATTCTTTTCATCTGTCCGCTCTGAAAAAGCTGCAAATATACTGAAAAGCAAACATGTGATCCACAACATCTGTACAAAATTCGACCAGACTGTGTAGTACTTTCCCTCTGAAGCATGATCTCTTGTATAGTATAATCCGCGAAAAAACTGTTCTCCTAAAGATCCTGTATTTTCACGAACTTCAAAAAAGAATGTGCCTTCTCCACTCCAGCCAAATGTTCCATCATAATAGTTCGTCAACGTTTTTCGTGTGAATTGATTTATAACGCCTCCAACGCCCATTTCCCGAATGCGTAACCTTGCCCGTTCCCAATCTGCTGCATCCCGTTCTTTCACCGTTGCATACGAATCCGAAAAACCGACATCTTCCGGGCACCAGACACCAAGTCCTTCCGGGCACTGCCCCATCATAAAATAATGCGGCATACGAAATTCCCGCTCGGTATCAAGAGGCACATTCATACTTCGAACCGCTGCACCCGCAAGCAAGATTGCCACAATTATTCCCCCAAAAGCACCGGCTGTACATTGCAACATCTTTTTCCAATCCAGCCCTTGTCTTTTTTTGAGCACCGTCACGATTAGAATTGCAATTAGAACAATTATAATCTGCGGCTTGATTTTATATCCGAATCCGGATAGTATGCCAATCGCTGCCCACGGCAAGAACACAAGCCGACATTTGTTTCGATTCAAATAAATATACAAAATCCAAACCGGGAATATCAATCCCATTGAATCCGAATATGGAATAGATACCCACGGGGACATTCCAATCAATAAAACATATACCGCATACCCAAGCACTACAAATCGATTGTCACTGACTAACTTCTTTAGTATCTTCGCAAACAGAAATCCTGTCAGTACATTTAATGCACACTGCACGCACAGAACTAAAACATATTCAAATGCATGAAATCCTATCACGTGTGCCACCCTATATATCATTGCGAAAATCCATCCAAGGAAAAGATTATTCGGATATTTCGAAAAATACTCCTTATATATAGATAAATCTTCCCCATGCGCAACACTATGCGATAAAAATATCAATGTCCTAGCATCCCAATCTGTAGAAAAAAAGTAACACTTTAACGCGTACACCTGTGTCAGTAATAATATTACAGATATAATTATCATCCATCGGTTCGCGCGCGCAATCCGCGAGGCAGCAAGCTCTGCCACACAACTCAATCCGGCAACAAAAATTATTCCAAACGGCAGCAAGGCAAACACAGGAATATAATTCTGATAAAACTCTGATCGGCCAAAGTACATTTGAAAGCAAAAAACACAAATTGCAAAGATCACAAGCATCATTCCAAAATACAACCAGGAAATGCTTTTATAGAATCCCACCTGTATACTTCTCATACTATTCCGTAATTTCATCACATACTCCCCTGTCAACTAATATAAAGCCACACTCATATTATATACATTGTACAAAAACGTCGATGAAACAAGTATCATCGGCACAATCGTAAATATCTGCGGCTTGATTTTGTTATCAAAAACGTCTGGTGATATTGCAACCAAAAACGGTATCATCGCCGGGAGAATATATCGTCCCTGACAGCCAAAAATCTGCTCGGAACCTACCGGAGTAAACACGATATACATAACCGTTGCACAAGCTGCTACAGCCAGCAAACTGGCAGCAACACAGGATATACGGACCAAAATTCTCTGATTTTTTGCCTTTTTCTTATCCAAAAATGCAACGATTACCAGTATCACAAATACAGGCACATAAAAATCACCATTTCCAAAATAGAAATACCGCTGCATGTAACTCTGCATATTACCAAAAGAAAGGTAATCCTTTAAAAAGTGAAAAAATACCCTAGCATACGCAATCGGATCTGAAAGAATATAGGCAAGCTGTGCATTTGCATTGATTCCTTCCCCACCACGGGAATCCCCGGATCCAACTCCCTGTATCAATGCCGGCACTGCAAAGGTTGCAAGCAACGCTACCCCCGCAATTGCGAGGGGCATATAATACATAAGGCGCTGCTTTTTGTCTTTGAATTTTGCCTTTGGCATGAACAAAAACGGAAGTCCAAGTACACAATACACTGCCTTCGGCATGCATCCAAGTATTAAAAATACGATCATACACACCACATTTTTTGCTTCCAGCTTCTTGTCCGGATTTTGAATCTCATAGAAGAAAAACGAATATGCCAACACTATAAATCCAATGACCCACGGATCATAAGAATAATTAGATGCCATAAAAATACTCGTTGGTACTAACCCAAATACAGCCAGCAATGTTTTCCCATATGGTATCTTCTTAATTGCAAAATAAAACAGCATTACATAGAAGAGTAAATTGAACAATTTACCTAACATAAACACATGCACAAACGACAACGACAACCCCTGTCCAATGATCGTTCCAATCGCCGATGGCACATACGAAAGAGACCATATTCCATGCAATCGAACGCTCGGATGAATTACATTTTTTTGTTCATACATTGCATTTAATTCAGCATAATAATCAGCTCTTGATTCTCGATCATACGCCAATTTATAATACACAGATTGCGCAAACTCATCCAACATTTTCTGTTCCACATCCAAACAGCTTCCATCAAACAAATTGGCTTCTGCAAGAACACGGGCATAGTGTGTTTCATCATCGGCTGTAATCCCCAATGTTGCAGGAGAAATACGAATCAGCATGCCACCTAAAATCAGTGCTACAACAACAAAAAACTGCTCCGGTTTTTGCCCTGCACGTTTTCGGAATCCGTATACAGCGATTCCAAGCAAAATAATTGCGAAGACAAATACTCTCCGACTGTCATTTACCGCCTCGTGGAGCATTCGGCTTATGATACAAATCTCCAGTAACCAAGCCATACCCCATCCGGCAACTCCTAACCCAATATATAAAAGAAATTTCTTCCAGTTTCTTTGTATCTTCTCGATACATTTCATAAACCACCGCAACACAACATCCGTCGCTCTTGCAAGCCAAGGAATCAATGCAAATGCAAATGGTACAACTCCGATTACAAATATATTCAGCGCAATCACAATCAATTTATGAATGGTCATCTGTGGAGACACAAACACCAAAGAACGATCAAATATAACCATCCCGGTCACACAGAAAATCAATAACACAAAGTAACGGCATCGTTTCGAAAAACTTTGTTCCATACTTCCTCCTTAATCTCTCCGAAAGATATCTCTCGTATATACTTTGTCCTGCACATCGTCCAACTCCGCATTGTAACGGTTTGCAAGAATTGCATCACTCTGTTTCTTAAACACGCTCAGGTCATTTACCACCTTTGAACCAAAAAATGTCGTTCCTTCCGGTAAAGTCGGCTCATAAATGATAACCTTTGCCCCTTTTGCCTTCACACGCTTCATCACACCCTGAATGGAACTCTGGCGGAAGTTATCAGAATTCGACTTCATCGTCAGCCGATAAACGCCAATTGTAACCTCTTTTTCGCTTGCTGCATTCCACTCGTTATTTGCACCATAGCTGTAATAACCCGCCTTCTCAAGCACACGACTCGCAATAAAATCTTTCCGCGTCCGGTTGCTCTCCACGATTGCCGTCATCATATTCTGTGGTACGCTGTCATAATTTGCAAGCAGCTGCTTTGTATCCTTCGGCAGGCAATAACCGCCATAGCCGAAGCTCGGATTGTTGTACTGCATTCCGATTCTCGGATCTAAACACACGCCGTTGATGATTGCCTGCGTATTAAGTCCCTTCATCTCCGCATAGGTATCCAATTCATTAAAATACGACACTCTTAACGCAAGATACGTGTTCGCAAAAAGCTTGACCGCCTCTGCCTCGGTAAATCCCATAAACAGCGTGTCAATATCTTCCTTTTCCGCCCCCTCCTGCAAAAGTCGTGCAAATGTATGCGCCGCAGCGTCCACCTCTGCATCGTCCTTATCCGTACCGATAATGATACGGCTTGGATACAGATTGTCATACAACGCCTTGGATTCCCGCAGAAACTCCGGCGAAAAAAGGATTCTGCTTGTCTGATATTTCTTTCGTACAGACTCGGTGTAACCAACCGGAATCGTTGATTTGATAACCATAAAAGCTTCCGGATTCACCTTCATCACAAGCTCAATTACCGCTTCCACCGCCGTTGTATCGAAGAAATTCTTCTGGCTGTCATAGTTCGTGGGCGCAGCAATGATGACAAAATCCGCATCACGATATGCCGCTTCCCCATCTAAGGTTGCCGACAGATTCAGATTCTTCTCTGCAAGGTATTTTTCAATATAATCATCCTGAATCGGCGAAATTTTATGGTTAATCTGCTCCACCTTCTCCGGGATGATATCAACTGCTGTCACGATATGATTCTGGGACAGCAGGGTTGCAAGTGACAATCCGACATATCCGGTTCCCGCAACCGCAATTTTTATATCTTCAAATGCTCTCATACTTCGTTCCTCCCATACGCTCGATCAAAACGAAACATCTTTCCCTTTAAAACTGTATTTTTTCTTATTTACTCACTTCGTAATGCCTCAACCGGATCCTTCTTGGATGCCACACGGGCCGGAATCAACCCTCCGATCATGGTCAGTACGACACTGATTGCTACTAAAATCACACCACCCACAACCGGAAGCTTCGCCACACCGGTCAGTCCCGCAAGATGGTGAATGACCGCGTTGATCGGGATATTCAAAATCATAGTAACACCGATGCCGATCAGACCTGCTACAAAACCAATGATAATTGTTTCCGCATTAAATACACGTGAGATATCCTTCTTTGACGCACCGATACTTCGCAGTACACCGATTTCCTTCGTCCGTTCTAACACAGAAATATATGTGATAATGCCAATCATAATCGAACTAACAATAAGAGAAATCGCCACAAACGCCATCAATACATATGAAATTGCATTGATGATTGTACTGACGGAAGACATCATCGTTCCTACCATATCCGTGTAGGAAATTTCCTTCTCATCTTCGCCGTTTGTTCTCACCATATCGTTATATTGTTCAATCGCGTCAATGATTTTTTCCTTCGACTCAAAATCGATTGGATAGATGCGGATAACCTTCGGATCATCCTCATAGGCAATGCCAAGTGTGATAAGGTTATCATCATAGGTTGCATTTTCTGCGGATTTCAAATCCGAAAGCGACATACTGTTTGACACACTCTGCGTCTGTTCGGTCATCGCCTGCATAAACTGTTTTAACTGGTCTGCCGGAAGGCTCGCCATATATTCATACAACTGATCCTCTGTCATATCTGCGATTCCCATCTCACTCATCGCATCCTGTGCCTGCTGTTCGGCTTCCTTCTGTGCCTTTTCGCTCAAATCCGCACCAAATTCATATCCGGTAAATACGTTTTTATCCGGATTTGCAAGCTGCGCCTTTCCAACCTCGCTGTCTTTTGACAGATCCATCAGTTTTTCCACCAATGCATGGGTGTAACCAATTGTCGTCGTGATTGAATGAACCGTTGCATCCTCGTTCGGGCGGACAATGCCGACAACCTTGATATCCAGACCTTTCCGGATCTTATCTTTCAGATAATCCGCATCATCACTCTTATTGACATAACATTTCTCTGAATCATCGTATGCGTAAAAATCCGAAGACGGAATTACCTTATAGGTGAGACTCAGCAGGTCATCGTAGGTGTACGAAGTATTCGGATATGTTTTTGTCTCACCCTTCAATGCCGCGCGCATCATCTCCTGCATCTCGCTGACATCCCGGATTCCAAGCGAATACAGCTCATAATCACTGATTTCATTATCCTTCGTTACAACCATCACGACTTCGTCGTAATTCTCCGGCCAACGCCCGGCCACGACATCATACTGGTTCTCAAGCAGCTCCTGATTACTGATCATTTCTGACCAGACATTCGTTGTACTCTGCGTTCCCGTCATGCCAAGATTGTCCATCTCTGACATCGAACCGAAACCGACGCTGTCAAAGACAGTGCTTGGATTGACCTGATAGACCTCCTTATCCACATCACTTTTATACGCATTGATCGTAATGCCATAGGTGTACATGATATCGCTGGTATAGTCTTTCATCTTCTGACCGTCACCTTCTTCGATATAATCCTTGAAGGATACCATATCGTTGACCTTGACCTCCCCAAGCATATTCTTCATGTAATTTCCGACAAAGTTGTTCGAATACACCTTGTCCATATCATGCTCTTCTTCACTCTTCATCTCGGTGCCAAGCATAATTCCCATCATCGCAGACATATCAATCGACTCATCTGTGATCTCCAACGGGTAGGTGGAAAGTGTATCCTCCTCTACCCCCTTAATATAATTCCGGAATCCATCGGACAATGATAAAATCAGCGCAATTCCAATAATCCCTATACTTCCCGCAAATGCGGTTAGCAGAGTTCTTCCCTTCTTCGTAAGCAGGTTGTTAAAAGACAGATTAAGTGCCGTAAAATACGACATCCGCTTATGCTTCAAGTCCTTCCTGCTTAATTCCTTATATGTTTCCTTCGCCGCTTCCTCATCGGAATACGGCATGCTGTCATCCTTGATTTCACCATCTAACAGCTTGACAATTCGCGTACTGTACTGCTCCGCAAGCTCTGGGTTATGTGTAACCATGATAACAAGCCGGTCTTTCGCAATCTCCTTTAAGAGATCCATGATCTGTACACTTGTCTCTGTATCAAGCGCACCGGTTGGCTCATCCGCAAGCAGGATCTCCGGATCGTTGATGAGCGCTCGCGCAATTGCCACACGCTGCATCTGTCCACCGGACATCTGATTCGGCTTTTTATGAATCTGATTGCCAAGTCCAACCTTCTCTAACACATCCTTCGCCCGGCGTCTGCGTTCACTTTTTGAGACACCTGATAAAGTCAGTGCCAGCTCAACATTCTGCAACACGGTCTGGTGCATAATCAGATTGTAACTCTGGAATACAAATCCAACACTGTGATTTCTGTAAGTATCCCAGTCCTTATCCTTATATTTCTTCGTGGATTTTCCTTTGATAATCAGGTCGCCATCGGTGTACTGATCAAGCCCTCCCACGATATTTAAAAGTGTCGTCTTTCCACATCCGGAATGACCCAGAATGGAGACAAACTCATTTGCCCGGAAATTAATACTGACGCCCTTTAATGCCTGTACCTTTGAATCTCCCTCTCCATAGTCCTTTACTATGTTTTTCAGTTGCAGCATGTCGTCTTCCCTTCATTTTCTTTCATTATAAGTAAAAGCGATTTCTTCACCCTTCGGGTTCCCGAAACCGCTTTCAAACTCTTACATCATATATTCAATCATCTTATTGACTGCTTCGCCAAATTCCTCTGACTTCTGCTGTGCATCGTCAAAATCCTTACCAATAACACCGTAATAGAACTTGATCTTTGGCTCTGTACCGGACGGGCGGACGCAAAGCCATGCGCCACCTTCAAGCTCGTAATATACAACGTTTGACTTTGGAAGTCCGGTTGGAATAACCGCCTTATTCCTCATATTTGTCGCTGTATCATTGTCATAATTACGTGCCCAGAGTACTTCTAAGCCCGCAATCTCCTTCGGTGTGTGGGACTTTAACTGCTCCATGATACTCTTAATCTTCTCGAGACCTTCGATACCCTTTAAGGTCAGTGTATGGATTGCATCCACATGATAACCATACTTCTCGTAGATATCAATCATAGCATCCCACAACGTCTTGCCCTGTGATCGGTAATATGCTGCTGCCTCACAAAGCGCCATCGTTGCTACGATCGCATCCTTATCTCTGGCATGTGTACCGATCAGGCATCCGTAGCTCTCCTCAAATCCAAAGAGATACGTGCCTGTATGTTTTGTCTCGAACTCTAACATCTTCTGACCGATAAACTTAAATCCGGTCAGAACTTCAACCAGCTTTACACCATAGCTCTTTGCCATCTCATTTACAAGGTTTGTTGTAACGATAGACTTAATCAGTGCACCATCCTTCGGCAGACCTCTTGTCGCCTTGATCTGGCTGAGCTCATATTCTGCAAGCAGGCTTCCTGACATATTTCCGGTCAGGCAGTGATACTCACCATCCTTATCCTTCACATATACACCGAGACGGTCTGCATCCGGATCCGTTGCGAGAACGAGATCTGCATCATGATGCTTCGCAAGTGCAAGCGCAAGTTCGAACGCCTCTGCTGCTTCCGGGTTCGGATAGCTTACAGTTGGGAAATCGCCATCCGGCAGTTCCTGCTCTGGAACTACATATACATTCTCAAATCCAAGCTCGCGAAGGATTCTTCTTGCCGGAATATTTCCTGTGCCATGTAATGGTGTATATACAATCTTCAATTCTTTTCCGTATTTGTCGATGCACTCCTGATGCAGAACTAGCTTCTTCAGTTCTGCCATATATGCATCATCGATTTCTTTGCCGATTACCTCATACAAGCCCTCATGGATTGCTTCCTGCTTCGGCATTGTAACAGCATCCTGAACGGAAATTGCTTTTACTTCGCGCATAATACCCGCATCATGTGGAGGTGTGATCTGTGCACCATCTTCCCAGTACACCTTATATCCGTTATACTCCGGTGGGTTGTGGCTGGCTGTTACATTGATTCCTGCCACACAGCCCAGATAACGAACTGCAAAAGATAGTTCCGGTGTTGGACGAAGTGACTCGAATACATATGCTTTAATACCGTTTGCAGCCAGGCACAATGCTGCCACATCTGCAAACTCCGGTGAACAATGTCTGGAATCATAGGCAATCGCAACACCCTTCGCCTGCTTCTTACGCATCTTGATGTAATTTGCAAGCCCCTGTGTCGCCTTTGCAACAATATAATTATTCATGCGGTTTGTACCGGCACCTATAATACCGCGCAATCCGGCTGTTCCGAATTCAAGATCCGTATAAAAACGCTCTTTGATTTCTTTCTCGTCATCCTTGATTGCAGCCAGCTCCTGTCTTGTTGCTTCATCAAAAAACGGGTTTGTCAGCCATTCTTCATAAACCTTCTTGTAATCCATGTCCATGATGTTCCTCCTAATATTTAGTCCAGCACGGATATCAAATCCGCGTAGCTATATTCATCATCTTTGCCGTTATCTTCGGCTTGTATTGTGTAACTTTTTATCAAATAACCGGCTTTATATAAGGTAATCGTGTGCGTTCCCGCTGCCTTTTTTATCGACACCGGTGCGATCCCGACATAATCTCCATCGAAATATACACCGACTCCTTCCGGTTTTTTAATCGTAATTTTATTCCCCTGCTCCACCGACTCCGTCGTCTGTCCATCTTGTGTGGTCGTCTGCACACTTTGCGTTGTTTGATCTGTCTGTGTCGTCTGTTCTTCCTGTGTAGTAGTTTCCTCAGATGTTTCCGTTGTTTCCTCCGTGGTCTCCTGCTGCAAAGTTACCCGCAGGGTCTTCATTGTCTCCGTGATCTTAAAACTTCCACGGAAACTATCATATCCATCTGCCGTGATACTAAGCTGGTGTTCACCATATAACCCGGTATAGGTTCGGTTCGCAATTTCCTCCCCATCTACCTTAATCACCTCTCCTGCATTATCCGGAGAAACTGAAAATGTCACCGTTCCGGACGGAATTGCAACATCCGAGAGATCTACATTCATCTCCCGGTCTTTCGTAATACGAATACTCTTCTCTCCTGAATATCCGTTTTTGCTGATACGAAGTGTATACTCACCCTCGCCCACGGCCACAAGCATATCTGCCGTCACCGGCACAATCACATCTTTCCCAATCTCCACGAATCCACCAATATATGTTCCCTGATTCAGCAGACGGACATAACCATGCCCTTTTGTGATCACAACCGATACCAGTGTTCCGTTCCATACAGACAAAGTAACCTCATCCTCGGTATTGACATCTGCCAGAGAAACTGCTTGATCTCCGTCAAATACCTGCGTATAATCAGCCACCTTTATGCTATTTCCGTTATATGCAGCGATATTCTTATCCTGGCGATATGCGAATTTTTTCACGCCCGTATAAGTTTTCACTTTTGCATTCTTCGCAATACTGATTAGTTTTTCTGTGTCGGAATAATAAACGATATCAACCACACTTCCACAGGCAATATTCGCAATGCCGATGTCTGTGCCCTGCGTATCGCTCACACGCACACCGCCATGATACTGCAATGCTATATCGGCACCATCCGGCACTGATACAAAATGCATCTGATTATTCTCCATGTCCATGCTCGTTATGATTGCCGTCATGGAAGCCTCTGCATGATCAGTCGTGACTTCCTCTGTGTTCTCATAGACTTTGACATCATTCTTCTTTTCCTGCCCACAGCCCGCTAACACAAATGCCAGTAACAACACAACGAATCCATATCGTATTTTCCGCTTATCCATAAAACCACCTTAACTTCTGTATTATACAAGATTATTTTGCAAATGTGAAGATTATATATTCATTTTTTCGAGATATTATATGAAGATAGTTTCTCTAACAGATTCTGCTTCTTTTCTTCCTCCACTATTATCCGGTTCAGTTTTTCGACCATTTTCGGAGAAATTCTTGCCTTAGAACCATTCATATACTGATTTGATAACTTATAGAATTTTTCCGGATATCGATACAGTCCCTGAATGTATTCGATATCGTCCTGTTGCAGTAAAATCCCCTCTTGATACCGCTCCAGAATCGCCTGCAGCAATGCATAGGTGTATCCATTTTTCTCTACAGTCTTTCGTATAAAATAATACAGGTCCTGAAGCTGGTTGCCCACATGATACTTTTCAAAATTGATTGTTGCTGCCTGTCGGTCCGTGCCACCGCCACATATAAGTACGCTGTGATGATTATAAGACCCATGGCAATACCCCAGATGCCGACATTCTTTTGGCTCTGTATTTAACATCCGCTCACACTGCAGTCCTTGCTCATAGAAATACGGAAATGCCCGTATAAACAGAGCTTCGAACTCCCGCTTTGGACTCTGCTTCGAAATATAATTATATACACGTTTCAGCTCCCGGTTTCGCCGTTTGACATCATTTTTTTCCCGAATCTGCATATCCCGGTCAACTGCCTGCCACACCTCTCGTCCCGCTCGATGCAGCAAAATGAGATTGTCAACTGCATGTAATACTTCGTTTTTGTTCATAACATTCATTTCCCGTCCATCAAAATACATGCGCATCACAAACGGATTTCCATACCTGTCATAGGTGATCAGCTCATCTTCGTTGTTTTTCACCAGACGGTCAATATTTTTAAACCCTGCCGCATACATATTCTCTTTGAATTCATATTCCGCCTGAAGCCTCTTCTCGCTCACTTCTGCTGCTCGCACCTGCCGAACCCCCTTGTCCGTATACAGCACCATCGCTCCCCGCCCCCGTCCTATGTGATCCAATCTCACATCGTACATCTCGAACACTTCCGACATTTTTTCAGCCACAAAAAATCCCCTCCCAACATCAGTCTTGTTAATTGTATGCCGGGAGAGGCTGTTTCATTCCGATTGTTTGTCTGCATCTATAGATACGATTCCTTTACAATCGCCAATAATTGTTCACTTGTATTTAATTCCGGCTCTTCAAGTACCCGATCCAGCAGTGCTTTCAAAATCCGTCCCATATCCGGTCCGGGTTTTACACCGATTGCAATCAGATCTTTTCCACCGATTGCAAGCTCCGACAGTTTCAGACATTGTTTCTGTTCTATGATCTCCGCATACATTGCTTCCATATGCACAATCACCTGCCTGCGCTGTTCGAGATGATATCCACTCTGCCCTGCCATATCACCTTTGCGTATCTCCAGAAAATCTTCGAAATGCTCTGCACCAAGTTGTGCTACAAACCGGCGAAAGCTCTTCATACCCGGTCCGTCCCCGGAAAGTCCATAATCATGATTTTTTACCAGCCTGCAGACCTGATCGATCGTATCATTATCCAATTTCAGGCGACGCAGAATCGTACGCGCGATCTTTGCAGAAATTTCCTGATGTCCATAAAAATGATCCACCCCCGTGTCATCTGTCGTCTTGCATTCCGGTTTTCCAACATCATGCAGCAGCGCTGCATAGCGAAGTACCGTTGTAGCAGAAACCGCCTGCACGACCTTCAGTGTATGATGTCCGACATCATACAGATGATAGGGGTTGTTCTGTGGTGTCTGCATCATCCGGTCAAACTCCGGCAAAAATATACCGGTCAGGCCCAACTCATACGCTTCTTCCAACCGCTCCGGATGTTTCGACACAATCATCTTTGTAAGTTCCGTACAGATACGCTCCGCACTGATATCTCGCAAAAATTTTGCCTGCTTCCGCATAGCAGTCCGCGTTGCTTCCTCAATTACAAAATCAAGCTGTGCCGCAAACCGGACAGCACGCAGAATACGAAGTGCATCCTCATCGAACCGCTCGGAAGCGCATCCTACGCACCGAACAATTCCGCGTTTCAGGTCTTCCTGTCCACCGAAGATATCAATCACGCCCTGCTCCGGGTTGTATGCCATCGCATTGATTGTAAAATCCCGCCGTTTCAGATCCTCTTCGAGACTTGCCGTGAAACAAACCGATTCCGGGCGCCGATGATCGGTATAGACACCATCAACACGATACGTTGTCACTTCAAACGCATAATCGATATGACTAACCGGTCTTCCGCTTCCATCCTCCAGAACTTCCCGGTCAACCAAAACCGTCACCGTTCCATGCTGGATTCCTGTATCGATTGTACGACGAAAAATCGACTTAACCTCCTCCGGTTTCGCCGAAGTTGTAATATCCCAGTCATTCGGTTCCTTGCCGAGCAGACTGTCGCGCACGCATCCACCAACAATATATGCCTCGTACCCATGTTTATTCAATTGTCGTAAAATATATGCCGCACCTGTCGGAATATCTATTTTCATGTATTTCACCCGGATAAACAACTACCCTGCTGATACCAGCAGGGTAAATGTCGTAATTCCTATTTTTAATATGCCTTTCCAAAATAAACCATATGCTTTGCAGGCTTGCCACAATGTACACATACATCGCCAAGCTTCTCCTGTGCAAACGGAATACATCTCGTTGTAGCTCCTGTTTCATCCTTAATGGCTGTCTCACAGGCTTCTTCTCCACACCACATAGCTTTGATGAATCCCTGCTTTTTCTCCAGAATATCTGTGAACTCATCCCAGTTTTTAGCAACATGTGTATTCGCATCACGATGTGCCTTTGCCTTTGCATACATATCATCATGCATCTGTGCAAGCAATGCCTCACAAGTCTCTGCCAGTGTGTCAAATGGTACGATGATCTTCTCTCTCGTATCGCGGCGGACAACAACTGCCTGTCCTGCCTCAATATCCTTTGGTCCTACTTCAACACGAAGCGGAATACCCTTTACTTCCTGCTCCGCGAACTTGAATCCGGGACTCTTATCGGAATCGTCAACCTTCACACGGAAATTTGATGCAAGCACACTGCGAAGTTCTTCTGCCTTCTCCAGCACGCCTTCCTTCTTCTGCATGATTGGAACAATCATAATCTGTGTTGGAGCTACCTTTGGCGGAAGCACCAGCCCGCTGTCATCACCATGTACCATGATGATAGCACCAATCATTCTCGTTGTCATACCCCAGGATGTCTGATGTACATACTGAAGCTTATTGTCTTTATCTGTATACTGGACGCCAAACGCTCTTGCAAATCCGTCACCGAAGTTATGGCTCGTTCCGGACTGCAGTGCCTTGCCGTCATGCATCAGAGACTCAATTGTATAAGTTGCCTCTGCACCTGCAAACTTCTCCTTATCTGTCTTACGTCCCTTGATAACCGGAATTGCAAGTACTTCCTCACAGAAATCAGCGTAGACATTCAGCATCTGGATAGTTCTTGCCTCTGCCTCCTCAGCAGTTGCATGTGCGGTATGGCCTTCCTGCCACAGGAACTCTCTCGAACGAAGAAATGGTCTTGTCTCCTTCTCCCAACGGACAACGGAACACCACTGATTATATACCTTAGGAAGATCACGATAACTCTCAATCTCTTTAGAATAGAAATCACAGAACAATGTCTCGGATGTCGGTCTGACACAGAGACGCTCCTGCAGTTCATTCAATCCGCCATGTGTTACCCATGCAACCTCCGGCGCGAATCCTTCGACGTGATCCTTCTCCTTCTCCAGCAGACTCTCCGGAATAAACATTGGAAGATATACGTTCTCTACACCGGTTGCCTTGAATCGCTCATCGAGATTCTTCTGAATCAACTCCCAGATCGCATAACCTGCCGGCTTAAAAACCATACATCCCTTTACGCTTGTGTAATCACACAGTTCTGCTTTACGAACAACGTCTGTATACCACTGTGCAAAATCCTCATCCATCGCTGTAATATGCTCTACTAACTTCTTGTCCTTTGCCATTTTTCTTGTCCTTTCTATTTCCACTTTATTCGAATTCATCTAAATCAAGTACCGTAAACGCCTCGCCCTCCGGTTCCTTCTTGATTACTATCTCTTCTCCTGTAATCGGATGCGTAAATTCCATCCTTGAGGAGAATAAACCAATCTGCTTATACTTACGCTTTGTCTTTGCGAATTTCGGATTATACTTTGTGTCACCCCAGATGCCACAGCCACGGCTTGCAAATTGTGCCCGAATCTGATGGTGTCTGCCCGTCACAAGTTCAATCAACACATAGCTGAGCGTTCCATCATCCGTATCCATCGCATCCAAAACTTCATAATATAATTCCGCGCGTTTCGCACCCTTCTCGCCTTTTTTTACAACCTTCGTTGTATTCGTCTTTCCATCCCGCAGAAGATAATCTACCATCTCCCCCTCTGCATCGGGGAGTTCACCGGTTATCACCGCCTGATAGTATTTCACGATTTCACCATCCTGCTGCATATCCGACAGTTTTGCTGCAATCTCCGGGGTTTTTGCAAATATCATCACACCCCCTACGGGACGGTCCAGCCGGTGTATCGCAGCAACGTATGGTTCTTCTGCCTGTTCCGATGTATCTTGGTCATACAGGTAATGTTTGATTTTTGTAATCATATCTTCATCATTGCCCTTGTCTCCCTGTGACAATACACCATATGGTTTCACACAGGCAATCAGATATGCATCCTCATATAAAATCTCTGGTTTCATAATCCCTGTCCGTTTCTTCTATTCTTCACTATATTAGCACATAACTAATAGGAATTATACAAGAGTTGTTCTTTTTTTGCAACTAACGACTGACAGAAATTTCAACATCTGTAATGGAATTTCCTGCTAAAGTCATACGATTTACCGATGTTTTTTCCATAATCCCTTTTTTGCTTTCGTTGCAGCCACTTCCGCATTTGCCTGCTGGATTTCCCGCAACACCATATCAAGCTTTCGATATCTGGCTTCCTCTCGCTCTTCCTTTTCACGCATGACCGTATCGAATTGCCTCATCACATCAGCAGTCACCTCTTCTTTAATCGAAGTAGTGATAATATCCTTATTTTCACGCAATGCAGTTGCAATCACACGATTCATCACGCTTTGAAGCTGCGCCTGTTTAAAATCAACAACTTTATCTTCATCTCCAACCATACGTTGCATTCTTTCCAACATAGAATCTTTGTCCTCATCCATCCGTGTATGTACCGGTTGAAGCTCAACCGAATGTTTTTCTTCCACTTTTTCACAGTCATTCCCCAACTCCTGTTTTGCAGCCGTCTGTCCGTCATCCGTACAAGATTCCTCTTCATCCGATACATGCGCTTCAATCTCACCGGATTTCACCCGTCTGGCACGTATAATCGCATTTCGGATATCCTTCAGCATCAGCCCCTCTTCCTTCATCGCCTTCACGCTCTCAAACATCCGGATATCCCGTTCATCATAATACCTGTGTCCCTGCGCATTCCGTTTGATGTCCAGACTTAGTTCATCCTCCCAATATCGAAGTACATGTGTCTCCACATGCAGTCTCTTCGCAGCCTCTTTAATCGTCATATTTTCCATCTCTCCTTTAAATGTAAACATTTTTTCCCGTTCTTACCTTAACATAAATATGCTTCCTTGAAACCTGATTTCGTGCACTTTATATAGCGGTATTTCTTGTCTTTTCGACATGTTGTTTCCTGTGCATTTTGTGAAATATGTATCATAAGATTGCAGTTTTTGAAAATATCGGGTATGATAATTTTGTATTGTCTGCAAAAGAAAAGAAAATACTATATATCATGATAATTCGAAACGGAGGAAATGATTTTATGAGAAAAAAATACAATATGAAAGCATCCGCTATAGCAGTCATATGTGCGATGTCGATTCTGCTGACCGGATGTGGAAATACTACTGACGGCAGCCGCAAATGGAGTGCAACATCACTCGCCGAGAATGTCGAAGACGTTGCAACCGATGACGCCAGTGAAAACCCGCCTTCTATAGATACTTCAACACTGGAGGATTGTGCGTATTCTTTGCCGGATCCAACCGGTGCAGACGCTGTGGCAGAGCAGGAACGCTTCCATACCTACCTTATGGATAATTTCAAAGAAAGCGTAACGAGCGACACGGTGACCTTACATTATACCATTGCCAATCCGGCTGATTATGACTTGGAAGTTCCAACTGCAACCTTCGGTGATGCAGAGATATCGGAAGAAGCGATTGCAGACGATAAAAAAGAAACCGAAGATGAACTCGCGGAACTTCAGGAATTTGATTATGATCTGCTGACAGGTTCCCAGAAATACACATATGATGTGTTGAAGGATTATCTGGATACAAATCTGGAATCCTACGATTACACCTATCTATACGAACCATTTGCTTACACAAGCGGTCTCCAGACAAACATGCCGATCAATATGTCCGAATATAAATTCTACAATGAGAATGACGTACAGGATTATCTGGCTTTGCTGGAGCAATTACCAGATTACTATAACAAATATCTGGACTTTGAACAGATTAAAATTGACAAAGGTCTCTTCATGAATGAACACTCTGCCAGCGAAGTCATTCGCCAGTGTCAGGAATTCATCGCCAGGCCAGAACAAAACCTCCTGATTGCAACTTTTGAAGATAAAGTTCGCGGAGTCGAAGGGTTAAACGAAGACCAGATTCAGAATTACATTACCCAAAACCATGATATTGTTATCAATTCTGTCATCCCATGCTACGATAATGTAATCAAATTCTTCACTGCAAACAAAGATGCCGGAACAAACGATCTGGGGCTGGCAGGATATGAAAACGGAAAAGAATATTATGCATATTTGTTAAAGGACAAAGTTGGTACAGATAAAACACCGGAAGAAGTCATTACGTGGCTCGACAATGCACTTGATGATGTCTTATCCGAATATCAGACAGTCGCACTTTCAAACTACTCTGCCTATGAACAGTACTTTAACGATGCCGACAGCAGTTTGTACGATGACAAAGATCCACTTGAAACGATCAACTATTTTAAGGACTGTTTTGCAGATCGTTTTCCGGCTATGCCGGATGTAAATTACAAAGTAGAAAATGTGCACGAATCTCTGGAGGATATCGTCAGCCCGGCGTTCTATGTAACAACACCGATTGATGCATATAATGACAACTCCATCTATCTGAATATGGGCAGTGATGGCGCCGGGGATTTATGGTCTACACTGGCTCACGAAGGAATTCCAGGCCATATGTACCAATTCACCTACTATCTGAACACGAATCCGGAGCCACTCCGTGCCTTACTTAACTTTAATGGCTATTCGGAAGGTTGGGCAACCTACGTGGAAATGATGAGCTACGAAATGTACAAAGATTATCCGGATGCATGTTATGCAGATTTTGAACGTATCAACTCTGAATTAAACCTGCTTGTCAGCGCCCGTATCGAAATCGGCGTCAACTACGAGGGCTGGGATCTGGAAGCTACACAAACCTATCTGTCCAACAACGGATTTAACTCGGAAGGTGCACAGGACGTCATGGATTACGTGATCGCAGAACCTGTCAATTACCAGATGTACGTCATGGGCTGGCAGTCTTTCCAGGAGCTTCGCGATTATGCAGAATCTGCTCTTGGCGACAAGTTTGACGAGCAGGCGTTCCATAAGGTCGTCCTTGATGCAGGTCCATCCCAGTTCTTCCTAATTGAAAAGCTGGTACAGCAATATGTGAAGGATAATTTATAATTGCATATATAACAAAAAGCAACTCCATAATGTACCGACCCCCAAAAGTTAGACCAAAAATCTAACGATTGGGAGGTCGGTATTTTTATGGCAAAATATAGTTTTGAATTTAAGAAAAAAGTAGTAATTGCTTATTTGAACGGCGAAGGAGGGTACAACTATCTAGCACAAAAGTACAATGTAAAAAACAAAAGACAAGTGTTAAATTGGGTGGACTATTATAATAAATTCGGCGATGCTGGTTTGATGCGATCAAGAGAAAAAAAGAATTATTCTTTTGAATTTAAGCTTCATGTGGTAGAGTTATATTTATCAAGTGAGGTTTCATATCAGGAGTTAGCATTGTCTCAAGGAATAAATAATGCAGCAATGATTGCTCAATGGGTTCAAGGCTTTCGGATTGCTGGTCCTGACGCATTGAGACCTAAGAAGAAAGGTCGTAAGAAAACATTGAATCAAAAAGACAATCATAAAACTAAAACCTCTTCGTTTGAAGAGCGTGCAGTGGATACCAGCGCAGAACATGTCAAAGAACTTGAAGATGAGTTATTAAAGTTAAGGATAGAGAACGCCTTTTTAAAAGAACTGAGGAGACTGCGTTTAGAGGACGAAGCAAAAATGAGAGATGTGCAAGAGTCATCCACAGCCTCCGAAGAGAATTCAAACTAAAAGATCTTCTCTCATATACAGGTATGCCGAAAGCAACCTACATGTACTGGCAAAAGCGATTTGATAGAGAAAATCCGGATGCTGAATTAGAGGCTAAAATGCTAGAACTACACGCAGAGCACAAAGACTACGGCTATCGAAGAATGAAGGCAGAATTATGCAATCAAGGCTACGTGGTGAATAAAAAGAAAGTACAGAAGTTAATGCAACGACTAAATCTTCAAGTGACATCTTTCACTAGAAAATCTCGTAAGTATAGCTCTTATCGTGGAAAAGTGGGAACAGTTGCTCCGAATAGAATTAGACGACGATTTCACACCAATATACCGCATCAGAAGATTACAACAGATACAACAGAGTTTAAGTATTACGAGATAGATGAAAAAGGACGAATGGTGATGCAGAAGTTATATCTTGACCCATTTATGGATATGTATAATGGAGAAATCATAAGCTTTGGTATTGATAAACGACCATCTGCACAAAGTGTAATGACTGCTCTGGAAGAAGCAATCACAATCACTTCTGATTGTCGGTTTAGGAGAACATTTCACTCGGATCAAGGGTGGGCATATCAGATGAAGACTTACTCTCATAGATTAAGAGAAAATCGTATTTTTCAAAGTATGTCACGGAAAGGGAACTGCTATGATAATTCTGTTATGGAGAACTTCTTTGGATTATTAAAACAGGAAATATACTATGGTGTTGTATACTATAGCTTTGATGAACTTAAATTGGCGATTGAAAAATATATCAAGTATTACAATGAAAAACGTATCAAAGAGAAACTAGGATGGCTCAGCCCTGTACAATACAGGAAACGCCTCTTGGCTGCATAAATGAAAAATGCGAAGTGGAAAATCCACTTCGCAATAAAGTCTAACTTTTGGGGGTCACCTCATAAGGAGTTGCTTTTTGTTTTTAGCAATACTTCTGTACTAACTGTTTTTCTACTTCAATGTGTCTGTTTCAATTTTAATTTCCAGATACGCCTGACACTTGTCTGTTGCATCCTCGATGTCCGCCAACCATTACCGAACTACTCCAGATTCAGGATTTTATTCATAACCCGAGAGAACTCCCGGTACTCTGCTACTAGGGTGTTCAATCGTTCTCTCCCTGCGTTCTCCAGATGATAATACACCTTCACCATTCGTTCACCAGTCTGCTTCTTATAATCACTAATATACTTCTGATCGATTAGCTTATATAATGTTGGATATAACGTTCCTACAGATAACGAAATCTTCTCATCGGAAGCCCGCTTTATACTTTTCACGATTTCATAACCGTAGCAATCTTTCTCTGAAAGAAATTTCAACACAAGTAACTCCACATAACCACGGTAAAACATATTTTTACTTTCCATATATGTCTTTTTCTCCCTAATGATTAAACCGATTCTGTATAATATATGAAGTAAATGTTGTTCCCGCTTTTTTACTTACGCACACCGATAATACTTGATTTCCATACTCGTCATAATAGCTTCCACTATGACTAAGCAGTTCTTTTTCCAAATCACTATAACCCTCGTCTATGTCTTCTCCCACTGTATCTGCCACGTTGTCTTCAGCAGTGTCTTTCCGTTCTGTTCTTAGATTCGGTATTGAAAACATAACAGCTCCAAACAATATGCCACACACACCTATTGTCAATCCAACATGCTTCATCATTATTTTTCGAACGTTACATATCTCTGATATTTCAATTTCTTTCTGATAATTCAAGATCACTTCCTGTGGTTTTCCAAACTCTCTCACCAGCATTTCATAAGTGCAATGTTCTTGTTCCCGAACGAAATGATCTATATCCTCAGCAATTGATACCAGAAACTTTTTCCTGCATGCTCTTCCATACGGAAAATAGTCCCTCAACAATTTCATATATTTCCGCTTTGCCCTGTCCATAGGAATTCCCCCTTTCAAATTTATTTGAATATATCATATATATTATCGTTTGTCAAACATTTCGTTTTTCGATATGTTTCATATTGAGGCATCGGGCGTGGCGAATGTTTTATGTGCTGGAATCGTTCATTTTGTGAACAAGCTGTACAACATATCTTATTAGAATTTCTGGCATTACAATCTCCAACGTGTTCATATCATATATTCTGTTCTCGATTCATTCTAATATACGATATGTTGAAAGCTTAGAAGTTCTTAATGTTCTGCAGGTACGTAGCCATGTTTGAACACGATGTTCAAACAAGCCGCCGTTGAGACATGGATGTCGAATCGGCGGCGGTGGCGTATATTTTTAACATGTAAATCAGAACATTTAGAGCTTCTTAGCTTTCATACATTGTATATGGAATAAATCGAGAATAAAATATATGTTTAAGTACATCTTTATTTTGCATTGCCAGAAATTCCATATAGAGATGCTTGCTTTGAATGTCCATTAAGAACATCTCCATATAAAACAGGGTAAAAAATACCCCGCGTCATCGACGCGGGGTACTCTTATTTATAAGCTATTAAATTACTCAGCCTTAGGACCAGCAGCAACCAATGCCTTACCAGCATCGTTTGTTGTGTACTTCTGGAAGTTCTTCTCAAATCTTGCAGCGAGATCCTTAGCCTTTGTCTCCCACTCAGTAGGATCAGCATATGTGTCTCTTGGATCAAGGATTGCCGGATCTACACCAGGAAGCTCTGTTGGAACCTCAAAGTCGAACATAGGGATCTTCTTTGTAGGAGCTGTCTTGATATCACCTGAAAGGATTGCATCGATAATTCCACGAGTATCCTTGATTGTGATACGCTTGCCTGTTCCGTTCCATCCTGTATTTACGAGGTAAGCCTTAGCTCCGCTCTTCTCCATCTTCTTAACAAGCTCTTCTGCATACTTTGTAGGATGCAGCTCAAGGAATGCCTGACCGAAGCATGCTGAGAATGTAGGTGTAGGCTCTGTGATACCACGCTCTGTACCAGCAAGTTTCGCAGTAAATCCTGAAAGGAAGTAGTACTTTGTCTGCTCTGGTGTCAGGATAGATACCGGAGGAAGTACTCCAAATGCATCTGCTGAAAGGAAGATTACGTTCTCTGCAGCAGGACCTGCGGAAACGCCATTTACCTTAGATGCAATCTTCTCAATATGATCAATTGGATAAGAAACACGAGTATTCTCTGTTACGCTCTTATCGTCAAAATCAATCTTACCTGCTGCATCAACAGTCACGTTCTCAAGAAGAGCGTCACGTCTGATTGCATTGTAGATATCAGGCTCAGACTCCTTGTCAAGTCCGATAACCTTTGCATAACATCCACCTTCAAAGTTGAAGACACCGTTGTCATCCCAACCGTGCTCATCATCACCGATCAGAAGTCTCTTAGGATCTGTAGAAAGTGTTGTCTTACCTGTACCTGAAAGGCCGAAGAATACAGCTGTGTGCTTACCTTCCATATCACAGTTAGCAGAACAGTGCATAGAAGCGATACCCTTAAGTGGAAGGTAATAGTTCATCATAGAGAACATACCCTTCTTCATCTCTCCGCCATACCATGTATTGATGATAACCTGCTCCTTAGATGTGATATTGAAAGCTACACATGTCTCAGAGTTAAGACCAAGCTCTGCATAGTTCTCAACCTTAGCCTTAGATGCGTTGTAAACAACGAAATCCGGCTCGAAGTCCTTCAGTTCTTCCTCTGAAGGCTTGATAAACATGTTTGTTACAAAGTGAGCCTGCCAAGCAACCTCAACGATGAAACGAACTGCCATACGTGTATCCTTGTTTGCACCACAGAATGCATCTACAACATAAAGCTTCTTGTTGCAAAGCTCCTTCTTAGCAAGATCCTTAACAACTGCCCATGTCTCTTCTGCCATAGGATGGTTGTCGTTCTTGTATGCATCTGTTGTCCACCATACTGTATCCTTAGAATTCTCATCCATAACGATGTACTTATCTTTAGGAGAACGTCCTGTAAATACACCTGTCATAACGTTGACTGTATCTAATTCTGTGTTCTGTCCAACCTCATAACCCTCGTTTGAAGCCTTTGTCTCTTCCTCAAACAAAACTTCATATGAAGGATTGTGAACGATTTCTGTTGTTCCAGTAATTCCATACTTGGTTAAATCAATGTTTGCCATCTTAAAATTTCCTTCCTTTGCTTTTTATTAATTAAGGGCAGATATCCACCCAAAACCACCGAAATTGTATCACTAAAAAGATATACAGTCAACCAACATATATTAAAAAACGTTTAAATTTTCGTGAACAACTCACTAATCCTCTTTTTTATCGATATATCGGTTGAGTGTCTCAACTACTGTGTTCAGATTATAAGGTTTTGCAATATAATCATCGAGTTTGTTCTCTAAGATACGTTCCTTATCTCCAAACATTGCTCTCGCTGTTACTGCAATAATCGGAAGTCTCTTTTTATGCTCGCGCATCTCAATCTCCCGAATCTGCTGTGTTGCTGCAATACCATCCATGACTGGCATCTGCACATCAAACAACGCTGCATCATATTCTTTCTGCTTGAACAGTTCGATTGCTTTCTCCCCGTTCTCAGCAATATCGTAGGAGAACCCTGCCATGCCGAGCAGTTTACCGATAACCTGCTGGTTGACCGGTTCATCCTCAGCAACAAGGATACGGGCCTTACTGTGTGCATTGATCGAGAAGACTGCGGCATCTTCCTTTTCTTCCACTTCTCTGGTTGCTTCTACCTCTGCTGCCTTTACAACCTTCAACGGAATCTCTGCGATAAACGTAGAACCGATGCCTTCCTTACTCTGAACACTGATGTTACCTCCCATCAGCTCTGCAATCTGCTTCGAGATAACCAGACCGAGTCCGGAACCTCCGTACTTTCTTGTATCAGAAGCATCAACCTGGGAAAAACGGATAAACAGCTTGTCCATATTCTTCTCAGAGATACCGATGCCCGTATCTGCAACCGCGATTCGCAGGTTGATATTTTCTTTTTCTGCATCAATTGCGGCAATCTTTACTCTTACACTTCCCTCAGATGTGAATTTTAATGCATTCGAAAGCAGGCAATTCAAAATCTGCTGGATTCTCTGTCCATCGCCCTTTACAAGCTTTGGAATATTGTTACCAAATGTACAGTCAAGGGCAAGTCCCTTGTTTGTTGCTATCGGTACCTGTGCGGCTACTGTCTCCTCAATGGCCGCACGCACATCGAAGATTTCTTCCTTCAGGTTATATTTACCGGCTTCCAGCTTACTGATATCCAAAATATCATTAATCAGACGAAGCAAGTTATCTGCGCAACCCTTTGCAGTAAGCAGATTGTCGCGGTAATCAGCCTGCAGATCGTCTGCCATCAGTGTAAGCTGTAGCATGCCAAGGATTCCGTTGATTGGTGTACGGATCTCATGGCTCATATTGGCAAGGAATTCCGCCTGTGTCTTATATGCGGCATTCGCATCCTCAATCGCTGCAGAAAGCTTATTCTCCGTCTCTTTCTGATCGGTGATATCAATAACAACCATATTGATATAATCGGCTTCGGACTTATACATTACTGTATTGAATACCTTACCGAGTTTCTCCATGGTAATCTCAACATCCATGAAGTCGCCCTCTTTGGTACCGGATGTATTATACGCGGTAAACCATGCGTTAATATCCTGCAATACCTCAATCTTACTCTCACCAAGAATCTTATCCTGATAATCAGATGCATCCAGGTTAAAATAGCTTCCAAACCGCTCATTCGCTTCCTGAATACAATACCCTATGCTGTTCCCAAGTGAATCTGTAATAATCTTCGCCTGTGCGAATCCAATCGGAAGATTCATGAACAGCTTCTTGTATTTGTCTCCCTTTGTGTGACCGGCTACCTCTCCGCCTCCAAGTGCAAATACAATCACGCCTGTGACAACCGCTGCCAACACACCGACAATAATTCCCGCCGGAATTGCATGAAATATTGCGCCAAATACAATTCCAAGCACAACGTCCACCGCCGCTGCTATGACAATTAATTTCTGCCACCCTAATTTTGCTAGTTTTTCCATATGCGTAACACCCCCTATTTATCGATATTTTACTATACATTTTCGAGATTTTCAATATCTGTCTCGACCTCTTGTTTAAGTTTTTCGTCTGTTTTCCGCACAGACAATTTCTTTTCTACCTGCAATGCAAACATAAGCAGAATCATACAGACTACGGAAGTCAAAATACCAGCCATCAACCCCTTTGGCATATAAGAAAATTCAACCGCATGCATTCCCGGTTCCATGTCTACTCCGATAAAAGCGCTAGCCACCCGGTAATAAGGAACCTTCTTGCCGTCAACCTTTACACTCCATCCCTCATCGTAAGGAATGCTTGTAAATAATGTCTGGTCTTCCGGTATATTGACTGTTCCGCTGACATACCCATCCTTCAGTGTCTCAACAACAAACAGATTCTCTGTCAGCTTCATATAGACATGCTCAAACACATCTCTACGGAAGGTTGACACATAAAACGGTGCCACCTCCGGACCACTGATATTGCTGTATTCATACTCAATTGAGATATAATCGCCTTCTTCCAGCTGTCCTAAGTGAAATGCCTGAATCTGATAACGATCATAGGCGATTTCCTGCCCGTTCTTATAAAACCGGATTTTTGTCACATAATTACCACGGCAGTTCACATAGTAATCCCCTGCATGATCCGCAGTAAAGCTGATCATAAAATACATCGGTCCGGACACATTTGGCGTGAAAGTAACCCGATTGTCCGCATAACTGACTGCGGCTGTGTCGCTTGTCACACTGATTGCCGGATTCTCATCCTGGAAAAATCCACCAATTCCGGTCATATCATATGCCAGAGTATTTTGCGCCGGTAATGCCGTGTACTGGTTTGGATCCCAGTCCTTCACATTACTGCTTACCGCAAAACCAATGGATGTTGGATACGGAGTCTCATAGATTGATACATTATCTACCGTTTCTTTGTATGTATAATCAAAATTATTCAGATCTCCCGGCCGCTCCAGCAGATAGCGGATATTAAAGATTGCATTGGTGAATGGTGTATATCCACGGTACAAAAACTCATTTGCTCCGGTATAAAATCCAAGCCGCCCCATCGCTGTAACGACAGACCCAAGAACGGTAGAATTAAATGTACTTACACTCGGCATATTGTGCCAGCTTGCCTCGTCAAGCACTGTATACTTCATCAGCTCCGAACGATAAAATCCCGCCTGTTCTTCCTGTGCCAGCTCGCCAACACGCACATTGGCATCTGTCACCTGTGGGCTGGTCTCGTAATATTTCTTATAATGACAATAACCATTGTCCATGAACCCGTACGCTGCATTTGCGACAAGTTCAACAAGACAGACACTTCCAATCGCGGCAATGTATGTCGCATGCGTGATTTTCTTTCTGCTTCTCAGACAGCAGGCAGCTCCATACAAAACCAAAAGCACAAGACTTGCCGGAAGCGCATATTTCCCAATCGTCTCACCAGCCTGCTGCTTACATGCAAAAACAAACGCGCCGGCCAGTAACACCGAAGAAATAACAAAACAGATATCAATTTCTGTAATCCTCCGTACCGCATCATACGTCATCATCAGTAACACAAAAATAAACACAAACGAAAACCGGTTTGGTATTCCATACTGATCATGCATACCGTGCCAGATATAGTTCAGTGTCTGATGGTTAAAGCTGATCAGCAGCACTGCAAGCAATGCATATTTCTTAATCTTCTGCCACGGATGTTCCTTCACAAACAGATATAAAAACAATGCGAGAACCGCCAGCATACCGCAGTACAGATTCACGCCACCATCATAAATCTGATTTGTAATCGGTTTTGTAAATACCAGCAGTTGTCGAAGCATTACAAATATATTTCCATACCAGGTGCCTTTTGGCAGTGCCATATCTCCGGCTGCTGTCGCCATGATTCCGTAATACGCCGGAAGCAGGATAAACGCCGCCATTCCTCCTGATATAAGCGAATACACAGCAAACCGGACACCATTTGCAAGAAAACGTTTGAATGTCTTATGTTCATATACGAAGAACCATAACACCAAAAACAGGCAAATAATATATCCAATATAATAATTACAATAGAGCGCATAGAATAAAGAGAGCACATACATCTTCGGATCCCTCGACTCAAGCATACGCCCAAACCCGAGCATAATCAGTGGGAATATCATGATGCAGTCCAGCCACATCGTATTCCAATTGTATCCGATTACATAATTGCTTAACGCATATGCAACAGATACTGCCACAATCAGGAAGCTTCTCTTTTTCTCTCCATCCTTCCAGCTTAAGAAATGCACCATTGCTACTGCGGTAAGCGCAATCTTCAGACACATCAGGAAACATGTGACTGCCGCAATCTGTTCCTTGCCAAACACTAGAAGAATCAAATTAAACGGACTCATCAGATAGTAAGCTGCCAGAGATACAAAATTCGATCCGAGCGCTACATTCCACGTGTAAAGCAGGCTTCCCTCATGCAAGAGTTTATCCCTGAGTTCCGAGAAGAACGGCAGATACTGATGTACACTGTCCACAAGTGTCAGAGAATTCTCTCCGAACGGTGCAATCTTCTCGGCAATACAGACAACCAGCATGACCACCGCAACGATTGCAAACGACAGATAATAACACCAGTTATCCTGGATATTCTCCCGAAAACTTTTCTTCTCTTTAAATACGATCAGTTTACTGAAAATATAGTTAAGCACAAGCACAATAACCTGCACGACCAATTTTGATCCCAGTTCATGCATCCGGAAGGTATCACACAAAATCGCAAATCCTAAAATCTCCACGACCATAGATACCAGTCTTGCACCGACAAACTGAACTGCCTCCACAACGGTTGCATAAAAACCTTTTTTCTTACTCCGGAACACAAAGAATTTGTTCGAAAAATATGCAAAAGCAATTGCCATAGCGATTGCTATGGCATTGCATGCATTTCTTGATATCGGTGTAATTAATCGTAACAGAAAGAATGTTACCAGATTGACTGCTGTGGTACAGCCACCTGCAATCAAGTATCTCATTTTTTCATTGGCAAGTATCTTCTTTATAAAACGAATCAATGTACTATCCTAATCCTTTACTTATTTTTTAAACCTGCAAGCAGATAGATGAGTGGTGAATTCCAGTAAATCGTAACCTCATTGCAGGAATAACACTGTTCATTATCCACATATGCACGTCCGGCTGCAATTCCATATAATACAGCATTTGCATACGGATCCTCCAGATTATTATCGGCTCCACCAACCAACATACCCGGCATAGTTTCTTTCAATACCTGCGATGGTCTGTGGTGTGTTGCATTCGGTGTAAGCGTTCCGTATCCCGTCACATAACAGTAACCGGTCGGATTCACGCCGAAGATATAATCTCGCATCTTCTGTGCATATTCAATGTATTTTGCATCTCCGGTCAGCTTTGCTGCCGCAAGGAACGCCTCTCCATTGTTGGCGATTGTCATGTTGCTTCCCCAAGGATAAGAGATTCCAAGTCCTGTGTAGAATCCTTCTTCTTCACATTTTGCAAGCTGTTCATCCACATTCGCAAGCAACGCATCTTTGGCCGTCTTCGCTACATCCGCATCCACGCCTTCTGTCTTGGCAAGATCATACAGTGCGTAGCTTCCGATACTTGCCCATCCAAATCCAGGCTGGTAGTTCTCCTGCAAAGCATTCTTTGTTGCTGTCAGGTATTTATCATCCTTTGTTGCAATATATAGCTCTGCACTTGCCCAAAGTGTCTCATCCTTGAGCTGCTTATCATCATATGCACCGGTTACAATCTCTTCCGGATTCTCATATCCCTTCATATCCGGATTGGCCTCCATAAATGCATACGCTTTCTGTGCCGCATCCAGACAGGTCTTTGCAAAATCCGCATCATAATCTGCATATAATACAGATGCCTTTGCCATAACTGCTGCAAAATCTCCGGTTGCCGCATAAGAGATCGGTGCAAGTACCATATCGTCCGTCTCTTCCACCGCAAGTACCGTCTCCGGGAATACCAATGCCGTCACCTTGTGATATACACCACCATTTTCTGCATTCTGCATCTTGAGCATCCAGTCGAGTTCATATTTTGCCTCATCCAGAAGATCCGGAATCTTGTTTCCGCTTTCCGGGATTCCAAGATCATCGGCATCCTGATTATAATCTTCATATGCTAAGAAAAGATCCTGAATCGTTTTTGCACCGGACACAACGTAACGTCCATAGTCTCCGGCATCATGCCATCCTCCGGATACGTCATACTTTGTACCGGAAGTATCCCCATACACAGTTGCCTCATGCATATGACAAGGTTCATGCGCAAAATCACCGGCGATATCCTTTGTCACTTCCGTTCCGCAACGCTGTTTATATAACATCAGAACAACATCCTTATATATATCATCATACAAATCATCTCCGATTGAGAATTCATATGATGCACCGGATGGGCACGAAATAACCTTATATTTACCCGGGGTCTTAAACTCTGTAAAATCTCCATGTCTTACATTGGATTCCGCAGACTTATCATACGAAAGTTCTCCGTATGCGCCAACAAACATCGTCTCCTCTGTCTCTGCATCAACAATCTTGAATTTCTCATCATCCTTGGATGTCACAATCACGGTCTTTGTATCATCCGGCTGATAGCCAATCTGATTTACTTTTACCTGTATCGGCTGCGGTGCGCCAACAATCTTCTCTGCATTCGAACTGTCTGTTACAAACAAAGAAATATTATCGAAATAAATCTTATGTGCTTCGGTAACCTCTGTCTGTCCTTCCTGCGTTCCCATATTCACAACAAATCTTGGAGCCGGATCGGAGTTTTCTTCCATCGTAAACTCTTTTGTGATTGTCTGGGTCTCTGGTCCAACTGTGATAAAATCACTCGCATACGCATGATAATCACCACCATTTACCTGTACGCGCCACTGGATCACACGCTCAATGTCACTTCTGACATCAAAGCTCATCGTATAGACACATCCCTTTGCCATCGTAAATCCATCGTAATAAATCTGGCAGCTATGCTCCAGCGGTCCACTCTTCTCAATATCGCAGACGAGTTCTCCATTCTCCACATACATCGTGAACTTTCCGTTGTTCGTGTAACTTGTGAATCCTGCTGCCTCTCCGTTGTCAAAGTTGATTCCCATCGCATCTGCACCTTCTACAGTTGTAAACCGGTCATCCTCCACAACTTCCTGTTCTGTAGTCGTCCAATCTCCATCATCTTCCACAGAATTTGATGCGGCTGCATCTGTCACAGTTGCATTGCTCTCAGATGCCTGTTCTGTTGTCTTCGTGTCTGTCTTTCCACCGCATGCGCATAAAGAAAGCGCAAGCGCGGTTGCCGCAACGACCGCGGCTGTCTTCTTGAATTTTCTCATAAACCCTCCTGTTTTGTCTCTCTTTTTATAGTTTCATTGTAGTTCCCATCATCGACAACTACGAACAAAATTTCACAACCTCTTCATAGGGCAGCTTACCGCCAAATATATCCAGCGCACTGCCCACCGTCACATCTATCCGGTCTCTGCCACAGTGCTTCAGATTCTCCAGATCCGCAAAATTTCCCACGCCTCCGGCATAGGTCATAGGCTGTCTGCCCCATGTGCCAAGCATCTGTGCAAGCTCCGTCTCGATTCCCGCTGCCTTACCTTCCACATCAACTGCATGAATCAGATACTCACAGCAATACTCCGAAAGCCTGTCCAATGTCTCCGGCACTACCTGTTCTTCTGTAAATTTCTGCCAGCGGTCTGTGACAATATAATACCCGCCATCTTTTTTCCGGCAGGAAAGATCCAGTACCAAATGCTCTGCACCCACCAGAGACGACAGCCTCGTCAAATTCTCATAATTGATTCTTCCGTCCTTAAATACATATGACGTCACAATCACCTGTCTTGCACCCATATCAAGAAATTGTTCTGCATTTTCCGCAGTGATACCCCCTCCGATCTGCAGCCCTTCCGGATATGCTGCAAGTGCCAGCTTTGCCTGTTCCAGATCCTCCTTATAATAGGCACTTCCCACCGGATTTAAAAGGATGATATGCCCCCCTTCCAGTCCACTCCGGCGATACAGATCCGCATAAAAATCCGCCTTTAATTCCGACACAAAATTGTTGGTTGCAAAATCAGCCTCGTCCTTCAAACTGCCACCCACAATCTGTTTTACCGCACCATTATGTATATCAATGCATGGTCGAAACCGCATATTTCTCTCCTCCTATCCACGCTGCCTGCGCAGTCATGAATCCACCTCTATTGTCTTTGGTCCTTTATAAGCTCAATTGGGTTTTATCGTACCATATTTCCCTACCTTGTTCAATAGATTTTGCTTTACGGAACTGTGTTTTTGCGTTATCATTTATCCATGATAATTCGAGTATTCCTGCAAAGTGTTTATCGTTGAGCAGGGGCAAGGAGAAACTATGATAAATGATTTAAAAAAAGAACTAACGGATTGCTATATGTATGGTGAAATCATCTGCCAGCAGGGGTTTGGTCCCAAAACAGATATCTCTATGCACGACATGATCCGTTTTGACCTGTTACAGTTTCTGGTATATCTGACTGACAGTTCCGATGGCAGTCTCTATCCGGAAACACGTTTTCTGCATGAATATCTTGGACAATATTTTACATTGGAATCCCTGCTTCGATTCAAGCAGGACCGCACCGCCACACCGGAATTTCCCACAACAATTCCCCGTTCCCTGACCTACTTTGTCGAGGCAGACCAGTCAGGACTTTCCGCATGTACGACAAAAGGATTTACCAAGTCTCGAAATCTCTACAATTTATATGTGGAACTCGGACAGGCATATATTTCCTGCAACAGCCGCACCACCGACACAGAGATTTCCGCGTTGACTTCCTATACAGGTATGATCGAAGAATATCTTCGCAAGTTGAAATTGTTTGAACCGGGAGATAATCCTGCACAGCACAATCCGGTAACCCCGGGAAATAAACCTGCCGCAGCGAATACATCCGGCAAAAACACATCCTCCGCCCAGGCTACCATCAACGCAATGAAGGGCGCCGTGAATAAACAGGAAGTACCGGAAGAAGATATCAAATTAGATGATCTGTTGAATGAATTAAACGAACTCACAGGACTCGCCGAAGTAAAGAAAGATATCAAATCACTGATTAATCTTTTAAAAGTAAAAAAGCTCCGCGAAAAACGAGGCATGAAGCAGCCGGAGATGTCATTACATATGGTATTTTCCGGGAATCCGGGAACCGGAAAAACAACCGTTGCCCGTCTGCTTGCGAAGATTTATAAGTGTCTGGGTGTATTGCCGGGCGGACAGCTGGTCGAAGTGGATCGGTCGAATCTGGTAGAAGGATATGTCGGTCAGACTGCCATTAAAACCAAGGAAGTTGTCGAAAGTGCTCTGGGTGGTGTTCTTTTTATTGACGAAGCATATACTCTTACGGCCGGAAAAGACGGTAAAGATTTCGGACAGGAAGCTGTTGACACCTTACTTAAAATGATGGAAGATAACCGTGACAATTTGATTGTCATTGTTGCCGGATACACAGATCTCATGCAGGAATTCGTAGATTCCAACCCGGGACTTCGTTCCAGATTCAACAAATATATTAACTTCTCTGATTACAGTGGGGACGAGCTCTTCGAAATCTTCCTGTCCATGTGCAAAAAACAGGATTATATTCCAAACTCCCAGGGAAAAGCTTATGTGAAAGATCTTTTGAATATATGGGCAAAATCGCATGATGAGAACTTTGCAAACGCCAGAGAGGTCCGCAATTATCTTGAACGTTCCATCGCAAGACAGGCAAGCCGGATTGTGGAGCTTGAAGATGTCAGCGACAAACAACTCAAAACATTAACAAAAGGCGATCTAACGGAGTGACAATACATGTGACCAAAGAATCTCAAAAAGATCACGTTCCGCAAAATCCACCTGCGCATCTATATTGGCAGCTTCACATTTCATCCGGACTGCATCCGGAAGATCGTGGAACTGCCATTTTGCATGTGCTGCATTTACGATCCGATATCCATGCTCCCGCACACGCAGACAGAAATCAAGCACCGATAATTCTGTCCGGAACTTATCCGAAAACCCACCCAATTGCATAAACGCCTGTTTCTTCACAAGCATACAATATGCAGGTACAATTTCATATTCCCGGTTCATGCCATAATAACGCATGGCTCCGGTTTCATCACGTTGTACTCTGCGCATGTCCTTCCATGTTTCAAAATCAGTCAGTCCACGATAAGGATAACGATACAACTGTCTTTCCGTTGCCAAATCTACCATTCGCTCTGTTTGTGCCTGCCATCTCTGCACCACAGTTTCATACGCACCTGAAAACTCCAATCCGGCAGCATACAACCGCTCCCGGTCATCATAGAGTGTTCCGGTCACGATGCCAACATCTTCACGCATCGCAATACCAAGCATCTCGCCAAGTGCTGCGCTGTCTCCGATCTCCAGATTTGCATCCAGAAACAACACATATGCCCCATTGGCTCGAATACTTCCAAGATTCCGGTATTCAGTTTGACTTTTCCCTGCCGGCGCCGTCACAACAGAGATATTCCGCCTGCGGTTCTGCATTTCCTGATAATATTTCTGCAGTTCTGAATCCTCTGAATCCTGATCCACAATAATGATTTCGAAATTACTATATCGAGTTTTCTCATAAAATGGCTCCAGCATCCGATTCATCAGTGCACGGTCCGTATGTCCGGTTACAACTATAGACACCAGTGGATTCCCCAACGTATCGTATTTTACCTGATACACGCTGCGTTGCTTCGTCAGCATCACCCGTGCGAACAGATGCTCCCGTTCAATATGTGCCTCAAGTGCCTCTTTTCCCGCCTGATTTTCCTGTGCGTGCTTAATTTCCCGCTCCTCTGAAGTTCCATCATGAATTCTCTTATGATACAGTACATATGGAATATGACAGATTGAACGATTGCCCTCGCAGCAACGCAGAATCATATCATAGCCCTGCGCACCATCGAGCGCACTATGAAATCCTCCATCCATCTGCATCAAAGATCGCTTTGCCACAAATAAATGCGAGATATAATTATATTCACGGAGCAGATCAATATCAAACTCCGGTTTAAACCGCGGTTCATAATAATGTGCACCATTTTCAGACATCCGGTCTTCATCCGAATACAACACATCATATTGCTGTTCCTGAAGTGTACTTACAACCCGGTATAATGCATCTTCTGTCAGAACATCATCGTGGTCGAGCAACGCAACATATTCTCCGGTTGCTTCTGCCAATGCACGATTGCTGTTCCCGGATATGCCCATGTTCTCTTCCATCTTGATATAACGGATACGAGGCTCTGTCTCCATATACTGCCGGATAATCCGCTCTGTTTCCAGACTGTACACCTTATCCATCACCGAGAGCTCACCGTTCTCTGACACTCGTGCATCCAAAACCGGCATTTCTCCCTTTGCCTGACTTCCATCAACCAGACACAGTTCCCAGTTTCCATATGTCTGATGCAGCACCGACTCCAGCATAGCACGCAAAGAAAGCTCCGGTGTCATATACACCGGAACTAAGATACTGATACATGGTTGGTACGCAAATGTCTGCTGCCTCTGTCCTGCCAACTCCTCTTCATCTGCCTCTAACGTATCCCGAAAAAAACGATCATATGCAAGATCCAGTCCTGTCACCATGGAACGGGCTTTGGAAAGTGCTTCCGGAATCGTATTCGAACGAATATGTGCAAACCCTTTTTTAATTGTATCTGCATTCAGATCTGATATTCGGAATTTCACAGGACACCCTCTCATTCTTTCATCGCGCTATCTAAAGTTATCTGAATATCCACTACACACGGATAGAAAAGTCTGCTGCATCCAAAGCCAGATTTACGTTATAATACGGATCTCCGTTTGCCAGAATTTCCGGCCAGCGTTTTACAAACAATTCCACCTCATTGTTAAAACGGATCTGTTTATCCGGCGTATCTTCCAGTCCCCGTGATTTGGATTCATAATGATACAACATTGCCTGTGGCACATAGACAATCAATTTACCCGTCTGCCGCACTTTCATACAGAAGTCAACATCATTGAATGCCACACGGAACATCGGTTCCAATCCTCCAACCTCTTCAAACACTTTCTTTTTCACCATCATACATGCTGCTGTCACCGCACTGTAATCGCAGGCAACCTTCGTCCGCGACTGATACAGTCCCTCATCTTCATTGAGTGTCACAAATGCATGTCCGGCGACACCACCATATCCGACAACAACACCCGCATGCTGAATCGTATTGTCATCATAATACAGTCTCGCTCCGACAATACCCACATCATCTCTCTGGCAATATCCAAGCATCTGCTCCAGACAATCATCGTTTATCATCTCGGTATCATTATTCAAAAGCAGAATATATTCCCCATGTGCATGCTCCACACCGAAATTATTGATCTTTGAATAATTAAACTCATCCGGCCAGTACAGCACGGTCACATTTTTTCTTGCTTCGAGTTCCTTATAATACGCAAATGTCTCCTGCTTCTCACTGTTGTTTTCCACAATAATATATTCAAAGTTCCGATATGTTGAACGCTCATCAATTGCCTTCATACATTTCTTCAGATCCTCAATATGATCCTTGTTCGGAATCACGATAGACAGAAGCGGTTCTCCCTTCACCGGATAGCTGACACGATAAAATCCCAGATTATCTCCATCCTCAACAACACCATCCAATCCCACACGCTTCAGATGTGCTGCGATTGCCCGTTTCCCTGCTTCAAAAGCATAAATCTTTGACTCAGGAATCTCTGCTGTCGATACCGTATGCGCTCTCCAATGATACAGCACCCGTGGAATATGATGGATTCCATCTGCCTGCTCCACACAGCGGAAGATAAAATCATAATCCTGTGCGCCATTGAATGCCGGATCAAACAATCCAACCTTTTCTACCAGTTCTTTCTCAGCGACAAACATATGACAGATATAATTGTTGCAACGAAGCAGGTCAATATTAAAATCCGGTTTAAAGTTCGGTGCAAAATACGTCTTTCCCGTCTCGTCAATTTTATCTTCATCTGTATAGATGACCTGAACCTTTTTCTCATTCAGGGTTTTCACACACTCATACAATGCGTCCACCGTGAACAGATCATCATGATCGCCAAGCACAATATAATCTCCGGTTGCAAGCTCATACGCCTGATTCGTATTCTCTGAGATTCCAAGCGGTCCCTGCCGTCTTGCAATAAACTTTATACGGGAATCTGACTTTAGATATGCTTGCATCCACACTTCCAGACGCGAAGAATCTTTGCTGCCATCCGAGAAACAGAGTTCCCAGTTACTATATGTCTGCGCCTGTACTGATTCTATCAGTTCTTTCAGGAATTTTTCATCACTCTCAAACAATGGAACAAGAATACTGAATTTTGGATTATATGCAAATTCTTCTTTTTTCTGCTGTTCCACCTGCTTGGCTGTCAACAGTTTCTTGCGTGCCCATTTGTTATAGTCTTTATGACTGAACGGCGTTGCGACCTGTAAATGTTTTTTAATCTTCACACAGGTATTATGCAATCCCAATGTCTTCGTGTTATTATAGACACGCAATACATTCACATACAGATTATTCAGACATCTGCCGCTAAATCCCTGCCCGGATTTCTGTACGTTCTCTCTGGCATTACATTTGCCCGCCTGAAATTCCATCGACAAACTCCGCTTACTCCACTCGAGCGGAAGCTTCATGGAAAATCCAATCTTCTCCATCTTCTTACACTCCGTAAACCGGCGCATGGCATCTGAGCGGATATACCATTCCGGCATATTCGGGGGAAGCGTCAAAATCTCCCCGGTCTTTCTATCATGCAGTCGAATCGTAACATCTTCACTGTCGATTGCCCAACCCCGGATCACAAAATATCCGGCTTCTTCTTTCACCGTATCAATCGAATAATAAATCTTCTGGAATTCTTTAATCAGAGTTTCTCCCCTGTTACTACACATCACAATTTGTGTTCCATCTTCCGTCTGTGCCAAAAGCTGAAACTGATCCTTCGGCTCTATCTTCATCGATACCGTAATGCAGACTGTCAATAAACGGGAATATTTTTTTTCATTGCCGTGTTTTCCCTGAAACGACGGTGCCGGTACAACTTCATATCCGCATGACAGTATCGTCTTTGCTCCATTTCTTATAATACACGCTGAAAGCGTTTTATCATCCATAAACTCCGCCGTGCAATATCCAGTCACAACGATCTGCCGCGACGCCGTGGCACCTTTTCTTAATTCCTTAAACAGATATTCCTGATTCATCGATATCTCCTACCGTTCTTTTCCTGATTTTGCGTTTATTTTCTCACATACTTATTATGAATATATCATATATAATGCTATTTTCACACAGAAATCTTTGAATTTCACTATATTTTTCTTTACTTTTCATGTATAATAAGTGTGTTATAAGGTTTACTGTTACGAATACCATTCTTATATCAATCTTTCAGTAATTAACCATAGCCTTATAACGCACGAAGAGGAACCGGCCCATCCGGTTCCTCTTTTTTGTAAACAATCTTTTTCTATGCTCTTCGACGCCTCCATACCGTCGGGCAGAACAACAGCAGCATTGGGAATATCTCAAGTCGCCCAGCCAGCATATCGAACATCAGAATATATTTCGTAAAATCCGTAAAATGTCCGAAATTCGCCATCGGTCCAACCAGAGAAAGCCCCGGACCGATATTGTTAAACGTAGCTGCTACTGCCGCGAAGTTTGTGACCAGATCTTTGTTCTCAATCGACACAAGCAGTACGGATACCGCGAAAATAACCATATATGTCATAAAATAGACATTTGTCGCCCGCAGCGTCTCATGCTCGAGTGGTTTTCCCTCGAGTTTGATCTTCTTCACGGAACGCGGATGCAGATAAGAAATAATTTCTTTTATAAATGACTTGCATGCAATAATAAACCGTGAGACTTTGATACCGCCGCCCGTACTTCCGGCGCAGGCACCGATAAACATCAAAAGCACAAGGATTGTCCTCGAAGTCTCCGGCCATAGATTGAAATCCGCACTTGCAAATCCCGTCGTCGTGATAATACTTGCTACCTGGAAGAACGCTTGCCGGATGCCTTCCACCGGCGCATACAATGCAAAATGTCGCAGATTAATAAAGATAAACACTGCCGATGCAATCACGATGATAAAATAAATCCGCACCTCTTCAAACTTCAGCGCATCCCGCAGCTTTCCTGTGAGAATCAGGAAATAAAATCCGAAATTCACACCGAACAGCAACATGAAAATCGTAACGACCCACTGATTATACGGGCTGACACTGACGAATCCGTCATTCCAGATTGCAAAACCTCCGGTTCCGGCTGTTCCAAACGACGTTGTCAGAGCTTCAAACAGATTCATTCCTCCAAAGAGTAGAAAAATTACCTCTATCATGGTCAGGGTAAAATAAATAATATACAGGTATTTGGCTGTCTGGCGCACCTTCGGTACCAGTTTTCCAACCGAAGGTCCCGGGCTTTCCGCCTTCATCAGGTTCATGTGGCTGCCTCCCGCCATCGGCACGATGGCAAGCAGAAATACAAGAACGCCCATGCCTCCGATCCAGTGGCTGAAGCTTCGCCAGAATAAGCTGCCCTTCGTCAGGCCTTCCACATCCGATACAACTGTCGCACCCGTTGTTGTAAATCCCGATATCATCTCAAAAAGCGCATCTGCAAAATGCGGAATATCACCATTGATCACAAACGGCAGACATCCAATCACAGACATCAGAATCCACGAAAGCGCTACCGTCACGAAGCCTTCCCGCAGATAAAACCGCATATTCTTCGGTTTATGCAGAATAATCATGGAACCTACAACCGCACTTCCAAGTGCCACCCACAAAAAAGCAAAGCCACCCGACTCGCCATATATCGCGGATACAATACCCGGAAGGGCCAGGAACGCTGCCTCGATTTCCATGATCCAGCCTAATATATAAATAACAACTGAGTAGTTCATAATCTGTCTCCAAAAAAATCTCCCTTACTGCCATTTCAAAATATCACTGACATCGGTAAATCCGGTATGTGTTGTGACGACAACCACATAATCGCCCTCGCAGATGACATCCTGACCACGTGGAATAATAACCTTTCCATTCCGGTTCAGGCAGGCAAGCAGAAGGTTATCCTTCAGTTTCAGATCCATAATTGGTTTTCCAATGACCGGCGAATCCTTCTCAACCTTGAATTCCAGTGCCTCTGCCCGGTTATCAAAGATATGATACAATGTCTCGATATTGCTTCCGACCGAATTCTGCATCGCACGGATATACGCCAGAATCTTCTCGGCTGTGATATAACGCGGATATACGATACTTCCGATATCCAGTCCATCGAGCACATCGCTGAAGGTACTCCGGTTGATCTTCGTAATTACCTTCGTATCGGAGCATTTTCTCGCAAATAACGTAAGCAGGATATTCTCCTCGTCAAGTCCGGTCAGCGGAACAAACGATTCCGTACTCTCGATGCCCTCCTCACGGAGCAGGTCTTCGTCCGAGCCATCGCCATGCAAGATCAGTGCCTTCGGAAGTAATACACTTAACTCCTCGCATCGCTTCTCGTCCATCTCCATGATCTTGACTTCCACACCGGTCGATATCAGTTGTTTTCCAAGATAATATGAAGTCTTTCCTCCGCCGATAATCATGCAGTTTTTGACCTTATGTGTATCGACACCGATCTTCTTGAAGAAATCCATACTGTTTGTCGGTGTCGCAAGAAATGTCACGGCATCACCGCCACGCATGATGAAAGAACCATCCGGGATAATCAGCTTTCCATCCCGCTCCACCCCGCAGACAAGCATATCACAGTTTAACTCATGCATCGCCGAAATCGGCTTATCGTGAAGCAGATTCTCCTTCGGAATCTTGAACTTCACAAGCTCCGCATGCCCGCGCGCAAAGGAGTTGATCTCAAGAGCCGACGGCAGGCGCAGCAGACGTGCAATCTCGCGTGCAGTTTCCAGCTCTGGATTAATGATCAGCGAAAGTCCAAGCTGATTTCGAAGATACGAAAGCTCCATACTGTAATCCGGGTTCCTGACACGTGCGATGGTAGCACAGTCGCCGACCTTTTTCGCAATCGTACAGCTGAGCAGATTTAACTCATCACTTTCCGTTACGGCAATCAGAACATCCGCATCCTGAATACCCGCCTCAATCTGGATGCTGTAGCTCGCACCATTTCCGGTAAAACCCATAACATCATAGTCCTCGGTAATACGCTGAACCACTTCATTCTTCTGATCGATTACTGTAATATCATGAGATTCCTTGCTGAGTTTTTCGACCAGGGTACTGCCGACCTTTCCGCATCCAACAATAATAATATTCAATCCTTGTTCTTTTTTCTGAGATCTCTTTGAAGATTTCATATCCTTTATTTTACACTCCCCTACATGTTTTCCATGCCATTATCGTTCCATAAAATCTGAAATTTCATTGTAGCATATTTACATCTGTACTACAAGGGAGTGTCACGCGAAACCGTGTTCCAAAATCCTGTCTGGTCAATACATCAATCTTTCCGTCATGCGCATCCACGATCCATTTTGCAATGGATAGTCCAAGTCCTGAGCCGCCAGTCTCACTGTTACGCGCTTCATCCGAACGATAGAACCGTTCGAAGATGTGCACCACCTCGGATGCCTGCATACCGATGCCCTCGTCCTGTACCTGATAATAGACGCCTTGATTCGTGTGTCCGACTGTAAAATGAATTGTATCCCCCTTGTCCGAATACTTCGCCGCATTCTGCACAAAAATACGGATCGATTGTTTCAGCATGGCAACATCCCCACGCACCATACAGCCCGGACAGGCCGAAAAATCATACGGATGTGTCTCATCGATCATCATCGACTCCTCATATACTTCCTGTACAAGGTCATTTAAGTCAACTTCCACCGGCTTCAATGTATTACGTCCACTGTCACCACGTGCTAAGAACAACAATTGTTCAATCAAATCTTTCATGTGATCAGACTCATTTTTAAGTGCTTCAATCGACTCATTTAATACAGCCTCATCTTCCTTGCCCCAACGATCAAGCATATTCACATACCCCTGAATCACGGAAATCGGGGTTCGCAGCTCGTGTGACGCATCTGATACAAACCGAGCCTGCTGCCGCTTGCTCTCCTGCATTCGCGCAAGCAGGTTATTCAGCGCTGCCTCGATGCTCTGCAAGTCCTTATCCCCGGTCGATATCCGTATATCATTTGCATCAACAGAGACATTCGAGATTGCCTGTTCCAGATGCTCCAGATTCACCTCGTCACCGCTCATATTCGAAAGTGCCTCCGCACGCACGGCAAGTTCATTCAACGGACGCAGCTTCCGTCTGATATTCCGCGTGCCAAAGCCCGCGGAAATAAGCATCATAATCTCCACCGCACCAATGACGATGAGGGGCAATGCCGCATAGTCCGCGATATCATGGATCTGAAAATCCTGCGTGTTCTCACCGACCTGTGTTGTCATCGTCCATGTAGCATACGATTCACCGGACCATGTAATATGCACCGGTTTCGCCCCGGACATCCAATCTGTATCTGTCGTATCAAGCCTCCATACCAGTACCGCCACAAACAGCATTCCAAGTATCACAATATCAAGTCCCAGCAACGCAAAAAAGCGCCGGAACCAATATCCGACATGAATCTTCCGGGCGATAGAGGTGGTCTTCCGATTTGTTCGTTCTTCTCTCATCCGGTTACTCCTAAGACTCCTTAATACAATATCCAACTCCGCGGACAGTCTGAATCAGCTTGATTCCAAAATGATCATCAATCTTCGTCCGCAGATACCTCACATACACATCAATGATGTTTGTTTCTCCGACATAATCATACCCACATACTTCGTTTAAAAGCTTCTCGCGGGTAAGTACTATGTTCTTGTTCCGCATCAATGTGTGCAACAGCTCAAACTCCCGGTTCGTAAGTTCCACCTTTTCTCCTTGTACCGTCACCTCATGACGATCCTCATCCATGCAGACGCCCAGCACCTCCAGCTTATGCATCGGTGCATTCTCTGTACGTGCATGTTTCTTTAATGCAACACGGATACGTGCCAGCAGTTCCTCGATGGCAAACGGCTTCGTAATATAATCATCGGCACCTGCATCCAGTCCCGAAACTTTATCCATTACAGCATCCCGCGCCGTGAGCATAATGACCGGCGTGTCCTTCTCCTGACGAAGTCTGCGCAGTACTTCCATGCCATTTAATCCCGGCAGCATCACATCAAGTAAAATCAAGTCAAACGAACCGGAGAGGGCTTTATCCAAGCCCTCTCTGCCGTCTGCTGCCTTCTCAACCTCATTTCCCTCATGTTTTAATTCCAATTCAACGAAACGGGCAATACCTGCTTCATCTTCAATAATCAAAATCTTACTCATATCGTCTCCTACTACCGCGAAAAAGCGACAAATTATATATATTCCACGAGATAGACAGAGTACGCAATTACATGCAGACGCGCTCTCGCTCACTTCCACATGTAGCGGTACTAAACTCATTGCACCAGTAAACTGGCACAATTCATTAAGTACCGACATGTTCCAATGGTCTGCATTAAAATTGGTACTCTGTCCATCTCTTTATATAACTACCTGTTGTCGTTTTTCCGCCACTACTTAATTTTCCTATCTCTATGCTTCAGATTTTTATTTCTTGATGTCTTCTTTCACTCCCGCGCAGGCATCAGATGCCTTGTCGCAGGCGTTGTTGATGTCCTGTACTGCTTTCGCGTCACCTTCAAAATGATACCGACAATCGCAAAAAAGTCCGATGATCAAAAGTGGTACCGAAACCCAAAATGCAAAGATCAAAAGCAATACAAATACGATGATTGGCATCCGCATAAACCGTCCACCATTGCGCTCAATGATAAAGTTCTTCTCACAGCCTTTCTTGATGATACCGCCGACCCATGCAAAAAACTCATCCATGTGTTCACCAAATGTTTTCTTCTTGCAGGACTGTTCATAGGCTGCCTGTGCCTGCGCCAGCTCATTTGATGTCTCCTGCGTTGTGGTCGTGTAAGTCCCAACCTCCGGTGCCTTGATTTTTCCAAGCTTCTCTAAATACACAATTGCATCGAGCAGATCAAAATTACATGCTTCGAGTGCGCCCTTGGCATCCTCATAACTAACACCTGTCTTCTCTCTGATTTTTTCTACCTTTTCTAATTGATCCATATCTGATATCCTCCATTTTCCGAAACAGCTGTTTTGTGATTTGTTCTTTGCTGTTCTTGATTGTGTCCATATCTTACGATACAAAAATTAATCTATAAGGTAGGAAAGATTAAAATCAGATTAAAATTTCTATTATTTTCCATATATCTATCTGCACTTCTTCCTGTTTGCATACTAATACCAATGTATGTGTATGTTCATCTATTTTCTTCAGAATACCGGTGTCCTTCACGTAGGCACCGCCCTCTTTTTTCGCATCCTTAATAAAATGCACGATCGACACTTCCGCATCTTTATGCTCTGCTAACCATTGCAGTTTCCGGTTTAGTTCCGCAACTTCATACTCATCGAGTTCTATCTCCTCCTCCGTCAGCCGCGCCGTCTCCCGCACAGCCTCATCATGTCCCGTAAGGGCCGCAAATGGGGCAAACTGTGCCGCGCGCATCATCCGGTCCATCGGCAGGTGCTTCTTCGACACCGGGCGCTCACGGTTAATAATATCACTATAATCCCGCCTCACGCTTTATGCCCTCCAATCTGATTATTCCTATCGCGCGCGGTTGCACCCTCTCGGAAATTCATTCCCCGGAGCACCGCATTTTTTCCGTATTTATGCTTGATTGCAAGCAATGCCTGCTGCATCTGCTCTTCCTTCGCTTCCTTCTCCTTCTCTGCTTCTTTCTCTTTTTCTAACACTGCATAGTCCGTGAATAGATTAAGCTGTTCAAAACCTTTTGATTCTTCCTTCACATCCTGCTTGCGGATCACACGGTTCGCTACGACATTCATCCGCCGCACAAGCAGCTTCTCATCTACGATTCGATCATATAAGCGAAGCACGGCTGCCTCAATCTTACTCGTTAAAGATGAATACCCTTCCAGATTCTCCGTACCATGTGCATGCTTTGGCACTTTCCGTCCATACCGGTCACTCGTCACCTCTCCGCAATATCCATTTGCCCCGGCAGACAGATTTTCGATATCATACCCCACTGTAAGTACCATCTGATTCGTAACAAGCCCTTTTTGAACCAGTTCCAGCACCAGTGCCTCCGTCATTTCCTGCACGACTACGCGCGCTTTTTCACATGTATAAGGACATTGCAGCACCTGCCCTGAACTGATGCTGTTGCTCTCCGGCCGATACGCCTTAATCTCCTCAATTGTACATGGCTCGTACCCCCATGCATGATCAATCAGCAATTCCGCATTCACACCAAAAAGCTTATATAACAGCTCCTCGTTGTAATAATCATTTTCTTCTCCCAATGAACACCTTGCGATATCACCCATCGTATACAGATTTTGTGCGTGCAGTTTTTTCTGATAACCGGCCCCCACCCGCCAGAAATCCGTCAATGGTTCATGATTCCACAGCAGTTTACGGTAGGTCATCTCATCCAGCTCTGCGATTCGTGCCCCACGTTCATCCGGCTGCATGTGCTTCGCCTCGATATCCATTGCAATCTTCGCCAAATACAGATTCGTTCCAATACCCGCTGTCGCTGTAATCCCTGTTGTCTCATATACATCCTGAATCATCGTCTCCGCAAGCTGTCGGGCAGTCATCTGATATGTATGAAGATATGCTGTCGCATCAATAAACACCTCATCTACTGAATAGACATGCATATCCTCCGATGCCACATATTTCAGATAAGTATCGTAAATACGGGTACTATATTTCATGTAATATGCCATCCGTGGTTTCGCAGCAATGTAATCAAGTGCAAGTCTTGGATCTGCCTTGACCTTGTTATTCTCATATGATGATCCGGTAAATTCCCGTTCCGGTGCAAATGCCAGCCTCTGACGATTGATCTCCTTCACCTTCTGTACGACCTCAAACAGACGCGCCCGCCCTGAGATACCATAGGATTTCAAAGAAGGCGAAACTGCCAGACAGATTGTCTTCTCTGTCCGGCTCTCATCTGCTACTACAAGGTTCGTCGTGAGCGGATTTAATCCCCGCTCCACGCACTCTACCGATGCATAAAACGATTTTAGATCAATTGCTATATACTGCCGCATATTGCTGCTCCTTACATCAAGCTTTCCCATATGTATTTATTCTAATACGGAACGTATGTTTTGTAAATATAATTGTATGATAGACAAAAAAGCAAAAAGGACGACCGCTTATACGGCGGTCGCCCAGTAAGAGAGGGGAAACGAAAAATCGTCTGACTAGCTATTTAAATTATCCTTCGATGGCAATGAATTTCTTCTCTTCCACCTGTGGTTTTGCTTCTTTCTTCGGTACAGTAATCTTCAAAACACCATCCTCGAATTTTGCCTTGATATCTTCCTGTGTAATCGCATCACCCACATAGAAGGATCTGTTGCAGGAACCTTCATAACGTTCCTTACGGATGTATTTGCCCTTGGCATCCTTCTCATCCTTAGAGTTCTTTGTCGAAGCCTTGATGATCAGGTAACCATCCTTTACTTCTCCGGTTACATCTTCCTTCTTGAATCCCGGAAGGTTCATATCAATCTCGTAACCGTCTTCCTTCTCGAACACATCGGTACTCATCAGATTCTGAGCCGGTACATCGTACTTATAGACACCAAAACTTGGTGTATCAAAAAAATCATCCATAAAACTATTTGTAAATAAACTTGGCATTAACATAAGCCATACCTCCTTTTATACTTCACAATGATCTGTGTTTGTTTTTATTTCCTTCCCACTCGGGTTCCCTTCTCTAGGCCTTCCCTCATGTTCTAGATGTACTATAACACACTTATTAGCACTCGTCAATAGTGAGTGCTAATAAAAATTGTGAAAAAAGTGTGAAGTCTTGCTTACGCAAAAACAGGCATGCCGCAACGATACAGCACACCTGTTTCAAAATCATGTTATTTACTTAAACTGATTCTGCTCTGCATGGCGCTTGAAGAAGTCCTTTGTCTCCTTCACAACCACACCACTCAAAGCGAAGATTGCGATCATGTTCGGAATCGCCATCAATCCGTTGAAGATATCCGCAATCGTCCATACTGCCTTTACTGTCATGTATGGTCCGATGAATACGGCTAAGATGTATAACCAGCGATATACAAGGATTGCCTTCTTGTTCTTGCCTGACAGGTATTCCAGACAGCGCTCCGAATAGTAATCCCATCCAAGGATCGTTGTAAATGCGAAGAATACCAGACACAGCATCAACAGGAACGCAGCTACCTGCTCGGAAATCGGAAGTCCCTCCTGGAATGCGTAGGTTGTTACCTGTACACCCTCTAAGCCTTCCTGCTGCCAAGCACCTGTCAATACGATAGAAAGTCCTGTCATCGTACAGATGATGATTGTATCAATAAATGTACCCGTCATAGAAACCAGACCCTGACGTACCGGCTCCTTTGTCTTTGCAGCGGCTGCAGCGATTGGCGCAGAGCCAAGACCGGATTCATTTGAGAAGATACCTCTTGCAACACCCTTCTGCATTGCAACAATCATCGTACCAACCACACCACCGGTCACTGCCTTTGGATTGAACGCGCCCTTTACGATTGTTACGAACGCATCCGGAATCTCTTTGATATTGCAGATGAGAAGCATCAGGCAAAGCAGAACATAAAGCACTGCCATAAAAGGAACGACGATCTGGGATACATTTGCAATACGCTTGATACCACCGATCAGCACAAGCGCCACACAGACACTCAAAATCAAAGATGCGATTACAACCGTCCACGAATATGTACCGATTCCGGGAATCTCTACGCTCCATGATTCATTCGGATCGAAGAATCCCTCGACAGCCGATGCAATACCATTTACCTGTGAGAATGTTCCGATGCCGAACAATCCTACACAGATACCGAAGAATGCAAAGATCTTCGCAAGCCATTTCCATTTTGTACCCATACCTTTTTCGATATAGTAAAACGGTCCACCAAGTGCATGATTATCTTCATCTACGACACGATACTTAACTGCAAGGAGTCCTTCTGCATACTTGGTTGCCATTCCGAAGAATGCAGCAAGCACCATCCAGAACAGAGCACCCGGACCACCGGCTCCGATCGCTGTTGCGACGCCGACGATATTTCCGGTTCCAATCGTCGCTGAAAGTGCCGTACAGAGTGCACCGAATGAGGTTACCTCTCCTTCGCCCTCTTCCTCATTTTTCACCATCCATTTCAGGGCAAGTGGCAGTTTACGGACCTGCAGCACACCCATGCGGATGGTAAGAAGGATTCCACCTGCAATGATCAAAATCATAAGCGGCGGACCCCAGACGAAATCATCTACTTTTGTCAAAAAGCTATTAATTGCTTCCCACATGTTTCCTACGATTCCTGATTTCATATTTTCAGTTTCCTCTCCTTTGTTTTATTTTAACAACATGTTCTCTATATTACACAGTTTTCCAGCTTTTGACAACATTTTTTCCTCAATTTATAAAGTTTTTTGTTTGTTTTATATTCATTATATTGCGAATGGAAAATTATATGTCAACAGATCCCACGGAAAAGCCGCCGAACTGGGAAACTTATGTCCCAGCCCGACGGCTTTTTGTCATTGCTTCTTCTATTATATATATCGGTATATCTGCACGGATGCTTTACATCCATCCGCCTAATATCCGTCTGACGTCTGATATACAGTCTGACACACACGAATATCAAACTTGTGCTGTCCTCTTAGATTCCAAACAGATCACTGTATACCTTCAACGCGCCATCTGTCTCGTGTGCAAGTACCTTCTTCGCAAGTACCTTACCGAGCTGAACTCCTTCCTGATCGAAGCTGTTAATGTTCCACAGGAATCCCTGGAACATAACCTTGTTCTCGAAGTGTGCAAGCAGTGCACCGAGTGTCTCCGGATCAACCTGCTCACCGATGATGATAGAAGATGGACGACCACCCTTAAAGTTCTTGTTACTGTTTGCATCCTTCTTACCACATGCAAATGCTACGATCTGTGCAGCAACATTTGCGCAGAGCTTCTTCTGGCTTGTGCTTCCCTGAATCTCTACATCGGTACCGATCTGGCTGTTCTTGAATGCGATAAACTGCAATGGAACAATATCAGTTCCCTGATGCAATAACTGATAGAAGGAATGCTGTCCGTTTGTTCCCGGCTCACCGAAGATTACCGGACCTGTTGGGTAATCAACCGGCTCACCAAAACGGTTTACAGACTTACCATTGGACTCCATATCGAGCTGCTGTAAATGTGCAGGGAAACGGCTCAGTGCCTGTGAGTATGGAAGAACGGTTGTTGCAGGGTAACCAAGTACGTTACGCTCGTAAACACCGATCAATGCATCCAGCATAGCCGGGTTCTTCCTGATATCCGTATTCTTTGCTGTCTCATCTTCTGCGGCTGCACCATTTAAGAAACGTGCAAATACATCCGGGCCAAATGCCAGTGAAAGTACGGCACCACCAACAGCTGATGTAGAAGAATAACGACCGCCGATATAATCATCCATAAAGAATGCTGCAAGATAATCATCGCTCTTTGCAAGTGGAGATGTCTCACTTGTAACGGCAATCATATGCTTAGAAGCATCCAAGCCTGCCTTTGCAAGTGCATCCTTCACGAAAGACTCATTTGTAAGTGTCTCCAAGGTTGTACCGGACTTTGATACAAGTACAAAGATGGAATGTGCTACATCGGTAGATGCAAGAACTGCTGCCGCATCATCCGGATCAACATTACTGATGAACTTTGCATCCATCTTGAATGTACCGTTCTTCTTTGCCCAGTTCTCAAGTGCCAGATACATTGCACGAGGACCAAGGTCACTGCCACCGATACCGATCTGTACAACGGTTGTGAACTTCTCTCCGGCTGCATTTGTAATCTCGCCATTATGTACCTTATTTGCAAACTCTGCAATACGGTTCTGCTGCTCTACATAGAATGTTCTCTTGTCTACGCCGTCTGCCTTGACCGGTTCGCCAAGCTGACCACGTGTCATCTGATGAAGAACCAGACGGTTCTCTCCTGTATTGATAACGGCCCCGTTGTAAAGCTCCTGGAACTTGTCAACAAGTTCTGCTTCCTTGGCAAGGGCTGCAAGCTTCTCCAAAACTGTATCGTCTACTTCCTTTGCAGCGAAGTTGTAAGTAAGCTTCTCTGCCATCGGTACGCTGTAATTCTTCGCACGGTCTGCACCGCTCTCACCAGCCATAACAGTTGTGAGATCTACACTGCCCTTACAAGCTTTGAGTGCCTTGTAAGAATCCAAAGTATCAAGATTTTTCCAATTTGTCATTTTTCTTTCCTCCGTAATCTATTTGGCGTAAGACGCCAGCTCATTTTATTATAACCTGTTCGGGGGAATTTGTCACTTGTTTTATTCGCTCATCTCTATTGCTGATATTTTGAGCTTCATTTAAAATGTTTATCTGATACTCCGCTATCTCCTTTAATATACTAAAACGTTGCTCCTTACTTTTTCCTTCGCGAATCATTTGGGCATTATGTGTTTCAAGATTTGACAAAACTGTTAATTCATTTATCGAAGAATAGTCTCTAATATTACTATGCTTAGCAAGCTCTGGATTCGCATCTCTCCATGCTTTGGCAGTAAATCCAAACAGAGCAACATTTAGCAAATCTGCTTCTTCAGCATATGGCAGCCATTGCAAATTTTCTCTATAGTTACATACAGGAATCAAGTAGTTTTTTACAGCATCGGTTTGAATCAAATAATTATTTTTAGAGAGAAATCGTTTTGCACTCCATTCAATTTTCTTTATGTCATTTTCCTGTTCTTTAAGCCTTTGAAATTCCTTTATCAAATACAATTTAAAAACAGGGCTTATTGCCGACGCAAATTCAAATGCAATATCTTTGTGTGCAAAAGTTCCTCCATAGCGTCCTTTCTTTACAAATAAACCTATTGCGCTGGTCTGATTTACCCATTCAGACACACTTGGTGTAAAAGTCAATAAACCTGCTTGTTTTTTAAAGTGTTCAGATTCGAACACTTTAAAATTCGGATTATATATCTCTTCCCACGTTGACAAATATTCTAAAGTTGTTCTATTTCTAAGCCAATTTCTTACTACATCCGCTGCTCTGGAACTTTCTGATTTAGCCGCCGCCATATCCGTGATACAAATATAATCATCTAAATCTGCTTCTGATATAGTAATTGGGATATTTTGTACAGTTATAATTCTATTCCTCGCCATGCTTCTCTTCCCTCATTTTGTCATAATACGCTTTATACCTGTAAATCGTCCGTTCACTGACGTGATTTCGTTTTGCAATCTCCACCATTGTCATACCATTCTCGTATCCAACAACAAAATCATTGTATATTGCCATCCATTTTGCATTATGTTTCTGCCGGCCACTCATTTTCCGATTTTTATAATATTCCAGTTCTTCCTTAAGTTCTGCATTCTCTTTTTCCAGCTTCTTAATTCTTTTCATTGCATCTTCCAGTGTGATATTTTTCTCCATCTCTATTTCCTCCGTTTACGCACTTGTCTGCTGTGCTTTTTTAATTATTCCCTTAATATCATCAATCCCCTGTATTCTGTTAATTCCAAAGCATTTCTTCCCAGCATCCTTTAACGAGGCTCCAACATGATAGCCTTCAGCGCCATCTATAATGAGAAAACGGTCATGAAAAGCAATCGTTTTCTTTACTGTTAATGTTGGATACTGTGCATTAAATTTATTGATATCCTGTGTGGAGATTTTTGCATTTGGAAACGTATATGCAAAAACATCCACACCAACATTCTTCTTTGCCAGAATATTTAACGTAGTTATATCTATGTATCCATCAATCAAGACAATTTCTTTTTTCGCACGGCCTATGATCTCTGCAAGCAAACTGAATGCATCAAAAATCTGCCCATCGAAGAAAATCTTTTGATTATCTTTTTTATGACTGGATATGTATTCAAATATTCTTCCAAACTTTTCCTCAGTCTCCTTTTGATATTCCAGTTGTTTTAACTCAATACTATTTATTTTTTCAAACATAAGTGCATTGTTGGCAATAAAATGGCGCATCTCCTTAAAAGCCCGCATAATAAAAATACTTTGCTTAGTAGCCAATTCACCTTTTAGTACTGTAGCAAGCATATATATGCCCTGCTCAGTAAAAGCATATGGCATCTTTTTAATATGCATACCACGTTTATTCCCATTTTCGTTTAAAGTCACAAATTGTGACTTTAAACATTCCATTGGTATTTCCTCTTTTTTTAATTGAAACATAAAATCTTCAGGAAAACGTTCAATATTTCTTTTAACCTGTTGATTCATCGCTTTTAGCTCATAACCATAAATCTCCGCCAAGTCAACATCTAACATAACCTGTTGTCCACGAATCATATACACATGTGTTTTGATAGATTCTAATGTTCTTAATTCTGTGGTATCCCCCATAACTCCTCTTTTCATAGTTTAATATACTTATCGCCATTGTCATTTTGTCTATATAATAAATCTTTTTATCAACATTGTCAATCTGATTCTGTCAATCCGTTAAAAAAGGGACGGTTTATGTAACGTCCCTGACTTAAATATCATATTTTCTTCTCTGGTCTCGGCGTGCCACAGGTACAGGTTGTAACGTATCTCTCATTTTTCTTCTTACATTTCGGACAGATTCAAATCCTTCCAGTTTTTATGTCCTGACGGTAATCCCGTTTGTTCTGTGCCAAGACAGCTTCTATCGCCCGTTGCAGTGCCTCTTCCTCTTCCAGTTCTTCCTGTTCCTGTTTTTCAACCAATCGCACCGCTATCGTAAGAATCGGCAGCGAACCATCATTAGATTGCCAAATTCTTCCCTTTGGGATTGGCTTTTCAGGTTTCCGATGCTTCGAATGCCTTGAGATGATATCTCCAACAAATGGCCCCACTACCGCCAAAACAAACACCGCAATAACTATACCTTTTATCTCTTCATACGGCATATATTCTCTCCCATTTTCAGAGGGACTCTTCTTCATGACAAAAGCTGCGTCACCACAATATTCTTTATTTAACAAAATAATATCTTTATTTACGAAAATCATAATTAAGATATTTGTTTAGTATTGATAACCCATTTTGAAAAATCTCCAAACATTTATTTTTTTCATCAACATTAAAACTAGGATGATATTCTTCATTTTTTAGAAGTTTCAAATTACTTCCATAGAATAACTTATTATAAATATCAACAATTTCTTCATCATTATAATCTCCTACAAATTCTTCATTTAGTGATTTTGATAAATCACTAAATAAATGCCATGTATCTATTAAACTTTGACAATTTTGCGATATTTCTACATTATCTATTAACTCGGTAATTTTAGATAGATAAAAGACTGTTATTCCTTTTTCAAAAATAATATGTTCCTTATCCGCAAATATATTTGCTTCTTCGACACTAGAAAAAACTAACAGCCGTTGATTAAAAAGCAAGAAACCATCTTCATCGTTGCTATACCATATAAAAAAATAAGTTAATCCATTATAAATAATTTTTGTCAAATAATATTTCGTCATAACTTTGTTCCTAATTATTCCAAATCTTCTTTTGTTGGCAGTCTGCGGATTTCTCTTCCATCTGTGCATTTGCGCGGAACATCCGATATTCCGGCGGACAAGTTTTCAAATACTCGGATTGACAAATCATCTAATTCTGTTATAAAATGTATCCAAGAAATGAGTTTTACAACCGTACAGTTTTTACTCAAGCGGCTCACTCGTTTCTTTTTTTATTCATTTTCTTTATGCTCGTTTACAGAAAGATTTCCTATCAAATCTTCACCAATTTTGCAAGTGGATAACTTATCAATTGCCATTTGAACCTGAAACTCATTTAGTTCGATCTCAACATCGTAAATGTTTCCGCTTCTTGGCAGTCTGACATGAATAACTGCAAAATGCTGACACTCCTCCGTATTATAAATTCCATCCTCATACTTCTTAAGACGTACTATTTTTCTTGATATTCCTTCCACCAACCGATAATCTATTGCATATATTTTTTTCTCTGTAAATCCATGTAAATGTGTAGTTCCAAATGCTAAAGCATTTGTTTTATAGAAAAGCATTTGACTTTTTAAATACGACGCTTCAAGCTCCTCATAATCAATATCGCCCTTCAACCACTTCCGTACCGGCATTCCTATATACAATGAAAACTCTAGCCAAAACAAGAATCCGAACAGGCAAAGTCCAATGATAGCCATATAATAACGTCCTAAAGGAATAAGACACAAGGTGCAAAATATTAGGAACAATGGTAATATCATTTTGACAAGATATTCCCGTCTTTGAAATCTTTTTAATAAATCCCGTTTCATGTTTTGATATTTAGGTTTCTCAAAAGGGTGCTCATTAAGATAGGCTACATATTTCTCATGCCATTCAGGGCTTTCAAAATAGCCGCCATTCATATATTGCGCCTTCGTCTCTTGCGCTTTCATATCTGCTTTGCTTTCTTTACAATACGCATAGATTAAATATACAATGAGCATCGGACAAACAATACATGCCGCACACTTTCCAACCATATCTCCTCTGACAAAAAACAGAAATAGTCCCATAAGTACTGTAAAAACGATATATACAACCAACGATTTCTTAGTCATAGCAAATGGAAATTTGTGATTTGTTCTCATGTAATTCTATTCCCCCAACTACGAACTTCTTTCTCTACTTAGCAGGCACACTGCCTCGTCTGTACTTTCGTTGTCCCAATCCACTCCAAGCACATTTCTGCCATTCAGATATATCGGAAATTTAAATCGAAGACCTCTTAATATTCTGCCGTCCTTTTGTTCTTCCTCATAAATAAATACATCTGACAGAAAGCTCTTTAAAAATGTCTTCTTTTCCAAATCTGTAAATTTATCATACAGCTTGTCAAAAAATAAAAGGAACTGATACACATTATCTTCTGAGATTTTGTCCTGCTTTATATTATAAAGCCTTGTCGTGACTTCTTCCATGGCATTCTCAATATCCGTAATTTCATCATATAGCTTGTCCAAACGTTCCTGCATGTCATTATATTTTTTGTCATAATTCTTATCGGATACAGATAAATGATCCATCTGGTCTGCAAGCTTGTTCTTTGCCCCTGTTGTCTGGCTCAATCTGTCTTTCAAACCATCATATTCTCTGTCAAGCTCTGATGTATCAATACTGCCACCTATCTGCTTTCTGATTTCTTCCTCAAACTTCGGATTCTTTACAAATTTACGAATTATCTCCTCTACTGCCGCATTTATCCTGTCTTCATTCCACTGTCTTTTATATGTACAGCGGTATCCATCAACAAGCTTCCTATGTTTGCATGTATTCTTTTAATCTCTGTGTCGCCCACTGCCTGAATCTTGTTGCAATCACTGATTTAATTCGGTATCCAAGAGAGATAATCATATCAAGATTATAATGAGGAATCTGCCTTGTCACCTCACGATTTCCTTCTTTTCGAACCTGTCGGAAATTCCGACAGGTTGAAATTTCGTCTAATTCACCCTCCTCATAAATATGCTTAATATGTTCTACTACATTTGTTCGAGAAGTTTGGAATAATTCTGACATCTGCTGTTCAACTGTTTTCGTATTTCCTTTTGTTCATCATCACTCAATGTATCCATAAAAATGCAATACTCGTTTGAATAACCACCAACAAATATCATTCCCGGCATTTCAATCTGTTCAGGATTGAGAATCCACAAAACCTCTTTACCATGAAAATCTTTTACATATCTTAATTTTTGCCCTTTATACTTCACTACCATTATAATATAACCTCTAACTAGAAAATCAGAATCTATAAATCTTCTATCAATATAGCTTCATCCTTGCTTATCACTATTATCTTTGTCGCAAATTAGGTAATAATAAGCGATTACTCTTCTTTTAATATCATCAGAAGCATTCATTATAGTTTCAATCATTAATCCATCATCTGTCACGCATTCCGAAGTCAATACTTTATTCTTTTTATCATCTTCATCACAAAGTAAATCCACAAGCGGCATATCTAGTGCCTTGCATATGGCAACTAACTTATCTGCCTGCGGATTAATCTTTTTCTTTCGCCAATCACTTATCGTACTGGTAGCAATGCCGGTTCTACGCGATAATTCAATCTGACTCATATGTAGTTCTTCGAGTCTATCAAAGATTCTTTCATATATGTTCATAGTTCAATATCCCTTTTACATTTCCGCATTTTCGGATATTGTATCATGGAACTATTTAACAATCGAGCTAAAGAACTATTTCAGTCTAGCGACATAGTAAACGTAGCTTACGAGGTTAGGGCTTATAGCATTGCACTAAAAGATAACAAATTACATTTATTCCTCACATGGCTCATTTGCCCAGAAATCTTTAACAGCAACCTGAACACATGTAATAAATATTTGCTCGTCATCATCATAATCAAAGTTAAGTCCAAATCCTAATTCATTACTGATGAAACCCTCTTCATCCTCTTCAATACTAGGATCCTGAGCCTTAATCATTTCCAATATATCCTCGTAGAACAGTTCTGAATTAAGACATTTACCTAGCATAGTCAACAGTTCAGGTGATGTACATAAAATAAAGGATACTCTTAAATCATCATCATACATAATCTGAAAATCATCATTACAATCATAAATAACTTCTTTTTTATATCCATACGGAGTATCTTTCCATTCTTCAAGTTCTGTTATAAGCTCATTTACCTTATTCCTGTCCATTCCTAATTGAATTTGTCCAATAGATAAGCCAGGTTTTATCTCGTAACTCATATTTTCACCTCCAACGGCATAAGAATTCAATTGTTTATTTCATTTAATTAGATTTTATCTCTATTTAGGGGTGCAACTATTCGCGGACAACCATTTTTTGCCGATACAATCCCGGCGCACGTCAAAAGTCTCAGCAAATTTTTGCACCCCTCTATAAAAATCAATATCAATTACACATTTTAACCAAGTTAAAACGCAGTCACATCTATGCAGTAATTGCCCTGCAAACCGCTTAGTTAGCGGCTTTTCGGCTTAGCAGGCACACCGCCTCACAATGTTCCGTCCACGGAAATAAATCCACAAGCGCAATCTTCTCCACCTGGTAAAACCGCTTACTCTTCAGGTATTTCAGATCCCGTGCCAGACTCTCCGGTCCGCAGGAGATATACACGATCCGCTTCGGTGCCAGCTTACAGACGGAATCAAAGAACTCCGGTGTGCTGCCACTGCGCGGTGGATCTAAGAATACAACATCCACATTGGTTCCGGTTTCTGCCATACCGACCATGAATTTCCCGGCATCGCCATCATAGATCCGGACATTCTTACAATCGTTACGCTTCACGTTCGTGATGGCATCCTTCGCGGCTGCCTTGTTCAGTTCAACACCGATCACCTGCTTCGCATGGTCACTTGCCACGATTCCGATCGTACCGGTTCCACAGTACGCGTCCACAACAACCTCTTCGCCGGTAAGGTTTGCATATTCCATCGCCTTGTTATACAGGAGCTCAGTCTGCACCGGATTCACCTGATAGAAACTTGTCGGCGAGATCTTGAAGGTCTTCCCACACAGCTTATCCTCGATAAATCCTCTGCCGTACAACACCTGATTTCGCTCGCCAAGCACCATGCTCGTATCCTTGTCATTGATATTCTGCACGATCGTCGTGATCTGCGGATGCGCCTTGACAAGTGCCTTCGCAAAATTCTTCTTCGATGGGAAGATCGGCGACGCCGTCACAAGCACAACCATAACTTCTCCGGTCGCATGTCCGGTCCGGATCATCACATGGCGCAGCAATCCATACCCACTATCTTCATTGTAGACGGTAATCTTAAATGAACGCAGTAACCCGCGGATCGTCTCTACAATCTCCTGTGCCAGACGATTCTCGATCTTGCAATCGTCCACTGACAATACCCGGTGCGTTCCTTCTTCATATACACCCGCCAGAATCTCGCCATTCCGCTTATGCTGGAATGCCGCATTGACCTTGTTCCTGTAATGATACGGTTCTTTCATGCCGATAATTTCATCCACGGAACCATACGGAGCAAGCAGATTCTTCACCTGATCGGTCTTGATCTTTAATTGCTCCGCATAAGACTTGTCAATATACTGGCATCCGCCGCATTTCTTCGAGATGGGACAGACGGATTTCTTCCCTGCACACTGATTTTCACTTACATGTATATTCTTCTTGGATTGTTCTCCGCTTTGCTTGTATCTTCTTCCCTGCTTTGTCATCACTTACTCCTGCTTCATCTGTCGTTCGGCTTCATTGACACAATTCACTGCATTTAAACATCTCGGATAACCAATGTATGGCAGGCTCTGCGAGATCACACGCATCAGCAATTCCTTGTCATTTCCGATTTTCATGTTGCCCTTTGCATGTGCGACCACCTGCATGTCACAGCCACCCTGTGAGAATAAAAAGCAGAACGTTACCAGTTCCCGTTTTGCAAACGGCAGACGGCTTCCCGGATAATCGTCCCCGAAATAATTTTCCTTCAGCCATTTGTTGATGTGGCTGTCCTTCCAGACTTCCTTCATATGCTCCTCGAAGATGCCCGCTTGTTCCGCAAGCTTTTCCTCATCAACAGCTTTCCCGCCTGCACCGTCAGTCTCTGCTGCATCAGACACAGACTTCTCCAACCGTTCCTGCTTCGTCATGCCCAGACGCCCCTGCTTGGCTCTTGTCGAATCGAGAAGCGGAAGCTCGATTCCCTTTGCCTCCATAACAACATTCGTCGCAACCAGAAACGGCCAGACTCTTCCCATACCAAGATAATCCACAGACTGATACACAATCTCCTTAATTACCATCGGTGACAAACCACTATCCAGTGCCTTCGCCACAATTACCTTATACGCATCCACGCCCTGACATCCGATCAGGGATGCGAGAATTGACATATACCGGGTCTCGTCATCCAGCTTCATTCCGTTCTCGTTTACAATCTCCGTAAATGCAAACCGCTCAAAACGCTCCATAAATTCCGCATCTGTCTCATATAAATTCATAGTAACAACTCCTTCCCAAAAACCTGTCTCTCATTATTCCACGGTGCCTGTTGGCTCCATGAAGTTCTCGTATTATGCCTGTATGTACAGGCACCTCCAACTATAATGATTATATCACATTTCACACACAAAAAAAGTATTGCTTTCTCAAACGAAAAAGCAATACTCTGTCCTTTTTATTCAACACCTGCGATACCGCGCAATCGTCCGCAGCATCTTCTCCGTATTTAATGGCTTCGTAAGCTGCTCATTCATTCCCGCAGCTCTGGTTCGATGCACGTCTTCTGCAAATACATTCACACTAAGTGCCACAATCCCTATCGTGCGCGCATCTGCACGTTTCTGCCCACGGATAATCCGCGTAGCTTCCAATCCATCGATATTCGGCATCATGACATCCATCAATATCACATCATAGGTATTCTCCGGTGCATTAAGATATGCCTCCACTGCCTGATATCCATCTGACACTGCGTGCACCTTCGCACCTGCATCTTCCAGAATGAACTTCACAACATCCCGGTTTATGTCATTATCTTCCGCAAGTAGAATCCGCATATTTGTTATATTCGGCTGCACCGTCCCCTTCGGCATATTTCCTTCGAACCCATCGCGTATAACCTTCTCGAAAGGAATCGTGACAGTAAATGTGCTTCCGACATTTTTCCTGCTTTCCACACGGACACGCCCATCCATAAGGTCAAGAATACTCTTCGTAATCGTCATGCCAAGTCCGGTTCCCTGATAACTGCTGCGCACATCCATCGCTTCCTGGACAAACGGTTCAAAGATATGGTCAATAAACTCTGCCTCCATCCCAACTCCATTGTCTTCAATTGTAAATTCATACACAACACGGGCCACATTTTCCATCGCTATGCGGGCTTTGAACTTTACCATGCCCTCATAATGATTATACTGAATCGCATTTGTAAGTATTTTTTCCAACATTTGGCGCACATGCATCGGACTTCCATACACGCGGGAATATCTGATATTTTCTGCGACATCCGAAACGACCGTTATCTTCTTTCCTTCTCCACGCGATTGTGCAAATGCTATCATCTCTGCAATGACATCTGCCATATAAAATTCTTCCTGCACCAGCACAGCTGAGCCGTCCTGCAGCTTACACATCTCCAGCGCATCGCCAAGCAGTTTCATCAAATAATTCGTTTCCGTCGTTGTCTTCACACGAGTTACTCTCATGAGTTCTATATCTTCATAGCTGCGCTCACTTATATCCATCATCCCTATGATATCATTTAAAGGCATACGGATATCATGCGACATACGGGATAAAAACTCCGATTTCGCAACATGCGCTTTCTGTGCCTCCTCAAATGCCTGTGCCAAAAGCTTCATCTGCCCGCGCTCTTTCTGCATAGTTCTATGATGTTCACGAATATAACTGATATGTGTTCCTGCATCCTGTAACAACTTTGATGCCAGCGGTCCGAACTCTGTTCCCGGATTATCAAGACCCATAAAACCATTCAGACGATTCTGTGACATGACCGGCACTACAATTGCTGTATGAACACCTCTCATCTGCAGCAATTCATACTCAAATGGCATTTCATTTTGCACATCATCTATGTTGGCAATCAGTACACTGTCTCCCTGTTCAAATTGTTTTTGCCAGCACGGTATCGTCTGCGCAGAGAGCTTCTGCATCCGTTCCTGCAGGGAATACACGCCCTCTTTGCACCACTCAAACGTGTTCCGATAGCTCCGGTGATCCAGAGATACACAGTCGAAAATATACACACGATCGGACTGCGTATATTCTCCAATCTGCTCAAGTAACTGCGGAATCTGCATATCCAACTGCTGCTCTGACATCGAATGATCCAGTGTCAGAAGCTTTGCAAGCACCATCTCCATATTCATTATTGTCTGCTTATAATCATCTCTTTTGTCCATGTACATTCTACCCTTATCAAATAAAAAGAAGCATTATACCTACCCTTATATGGCAATACAATGCTTCTGAAATAAACGTTACGTTATACGTCCGTGCAACTGGCTGCCATCTTACAGGCCCTATAGCTTTGCGTCGCAATCTTTCGATTGTTTTGCCAAATATTTACTTACATTATCGAAATAGTAACACATACTATTATTAATTACAATTGTAGAATATTACTAGAATCTTACATCCATTTTTATGAATCTTTAAACATCCGGTAATCATCTATCTGTAATTGCGTTATATATTTCTTATATCCGGCAGGCCCACAGATCACCGATCTGCAGGCCTGCCATCCAAACTAGGAATTATTCTTCTTCTGAGGGTTTTCCTCCTCTTGTAAACCTATAAACATTCTGTTATGATAATTTTAAATCGTCCCCTAAGGGACAAGTCAATGGGAAATTTGATTTTTCCAGGCAGGAATCGCGAATAATTCGCGTTATCTACAGAAAAGACTTGATTGTATGGGATTGATTATTTGGATTATATTTAGACAGAGATTCGCATCATCAGAGAAAAAAATACCGATTTTATCAGGAGGATTTCTATGAGAAAACAAAGTGAGCATCTATTTAAAATCGGCGAGATTGCCAAGATCTTGGGAGTGACACGGAAGACAATCCTTGTCTATGAAGAGATAGGACTGCTGACACCTGCAGTCAAGGATGAAGCAAGCGGCTACCGCTATTATACTGCGGATAATATGACGCAGATTCGTGCCATCCGCTCGTTGCAGACACTGGGACTTTCGCTGACGGAAATCAGAGAATATTACTATGATACAGAAAACCTTGACCGCTATCTTGACCGCCTCATGGATCTGCGAGCAACCTTGGACCGCAACATCCATCTGCTTCAACTGCGCGCGGCAAAACCGGGAGACTTAAGCGTGCACCGTGTCCGTCTGCCTAGGCAGGTGTGTTTCTGCCGCAGATACCAGTGTACCGATGCCAAGGACGCCGCCATCAAACTGCGGGATACCTATATAGCCGCAGCAAGAACAGGAAAAATGTCCATGGGAAGCCGCATGTTTACTGTACGTGCAGGTTCCTCCTGCAAGGAACTCGATCTGCTATGCTGCATCCCTGTCTCGGAAGATTTTGCGGGAGAAGAGCGGATGGAGTTTGCGGAAATGTCTGCCTTGTGCATCTACTATCGTGGCGCTTACGAAGGAATCAATACCGCGATTGACGCCCTGCAGGCATATGTACAGGAAAATAAAATTCAGGCAACCGGCGGATTCCGCTGTATCTATCTCGAAGGGCCTCCAAACCGCGGAGACCATACAGAAGACTACATCACGCAGGTTGCCCTGCCCTTCTCAGAGAATAGTGGGGGATGTTTGTAAATAATTCCATTTCTCCCCACTATCCATCTCTTGTCCCTTATTTATCGGTTACATCCACCTGGCAGGCGCGCATTGTCACAAGTGCTGCCGCATGTGCTTCCGGTGTCACACCTGCACAACAGCCTGCATCCACGCGCACCGCTGCTTCCGGATACAAGGCTTTCAGTATAAGGGCATTCGACACGACACAGATGTCCGTACAGACTCCAATCATTTCAATATCCAGATCCGAACCATCCGCAGTCTCACTCGCAATGACATCCTTCCAGCCTAAGAATCCAAATGTCGGCTTGTCAACGGTCTTATATTCCGAAGTGATTCCATCGGTAAGCTCTGCACAGATCTGCCATCCATCCGTCCCCTTGATACAATGCGGAACCGGCAGATGTTTTCCCTCGTTCGTCTGCATATAATCTTCTCCATGTGTATCCCGCGTGAAAATAATCTCCTTACCAGCACGATCATACGCCTCGATTTTTTCCTTTACTTTCGGCAGAATCGCCTGTGCTTCCGCTGACGCAAGTGCACCTGTTACAAAGTCTTTCTGCATATCTACTACAATTAAAATGTTTCGCATCTGTGGACCTCCTTTTCCTCTGCTATCAATCCAAATAATATCTTACTATATTTACAGGTATTAACCAACTATCTTTTTCTATTCCTCTTTTTTTCATCACGCTTCGATACAACTCGTTGCCTGTCACATTCTTTTTCCAATAATAGAAAATCCGGACAAATATGTCTCTTTGCAAATTGCTCTTCACTGCAAATAATTCTATGCAGTTCTTGTGCCAAACGAAGAATTTCATTCCCGTGCAGACGACACCACTTTAATTCCTGTCTACATTTACGTTTATATGAAAGCTGAATTTGAGTATCTGTTGGCAGTTCCTCCAGTTCAAATGGTGTAAGATATTCATCCCTCACAGGTATCATATTATTTATATTCAGAATTCCTATCACATTCCCATCATCATCTCTGATTTTTCTACAAGTTATATTCTCCGACATGCTTTTATATTTTTCTTTTTCCTCAACAGAGCTTAACGGAATGCAATATTTCCTTTCATTCACCAATACCAAAATTCCTAAAAATGGTCTGCCTTGTTTGTGCGTCTGAGTCGATACTGATAAAATCGTATTTGTTCTACCTGTAGCCTTTTGCTCCACATTTTTTAGATTCCGAATATATTTCATATTCACTTTATATAAATTCCATTCATTATCCATAAAAAATAAAGGCTATGCATAAACATAGCCTTTTCAGTACCCGTCGTAACGGAGATACTCTGTTTCATAAGTCCACTGATCGGCAGGACCCTCCATCTGACTATGATTATAACAAGTTAATCTTGTTTGTCAACCGCCATTCCTTTCTCTTTTAATTTCTCGTAATATGCTTTATATCGGTATGCAGTTCTTCTGCTGATATCACCTTGCTCTACAATCTCCATAATTGTCTTTCCCTTTTCATACTGTACTACAAACGCATTATAAGACTGCATCCATGCGCTATCGTGTTTCTTCCGACCCGCGTATGCACGATTTTTATATTTTTCTAATTCTGCTTCTAATTGTTTATTTTTTTGCTCTAACTCATTGATTTTTTTTAATGCCTCTTCTAATGTTTGAATCATATCCTGCCTCGTGTGCCATTTATATTTTGACTCTATTATGTCATGATTATCGAAGAGTGTCAATATGTTTTTGGCACAAAAAAGAAGAGAACAGAAATCCTTTGTCCTCTTCTTTCAATCAATATATTTTCCTACACCTCACGGTGATCGATCACACGCTTCGCCTTCTTCTCTGTTCGCGGCAATGTTCCAACCGGCACAACATTGATCTTCGGTGTAACACTCATCTTCGACTTGAACAGATTCTTGATCGTCTGACCTGTCTGCGCGAAGTCCACACGGCCTTCCGCCTCGACCGTCACCATGATGATGTCTCGGTTGTGTGCCTCATCGTGCGCGATGTTAATGTTGTACTCGCTCGATACACCATCCACCATGCCGAGGATTTCTTCTACCTGACTTGGGAACATATTGACACCATGTACCTTGAACATATCATCACTACGTCCCTTAATTATATCAAGACGTGGATATTTGTTACCACATGCACATTCACCCGGAATAATTCTGGAGATATCATGTGTCCGGAATCGCAGAAGCGGTGCGCCTTCCTTGACAAGTGTTGTTATAACAATCTCTCCTTCTTCTCCGTCCGGTACCGGCTGAAGAGTCTTCGGGTCAACAATCTCAATATATACATAATCATCCCAGTAATGCATACCCGCATCTTCATCACAGCTGATTCCGATGCCCGGTCCGTAAATCTCCGTCAGACCATAGATATCATAAAGAGAAACTCCAAGCTCCCTTTTAATGTATTCACGCATCTTCTCACTCCAGCGCTCGGAACCAAAAATGCCTTTCTTCAGATACAGCTGATCGCGGATTCCTCTTTTATTGATTTCCTCCGCCAGAAGCAATGCATACGAAGATGTCGCAGTAAGAACGGTCGATTTCAGATCCATCATCATCTGAATCTGCTTATCTGTATTACCCGGTCCCATCGGAATTGCCATTGCGCCAAGCTTCTCACAGCCTGCCTGGAATCCGATTCCCGCCGTCCACAGACCATAGCCGGCCGTAATCTGAATATGATCTTTGTTTGTGATGCCTGCTGTTTCATAGCAGCGTGCAAACATAATCGCCCAGTCATCCACATCCTTTGCTGTATAAGGAATGATGACCGGCTTACCTGTCGTACCTGACGAAGAATGGATTCGTACCACCTCCTCATCCGGTACCGCCTGGATTCCAAGCGGATAAGCATTTCGAAGATCCGCCTTGCTGGAGAACGGAAGCTGCTCAAACTCCTCCTGACTTGAAACTCCTGCGATTCCTGCTTCTTTATAAATTCTTCCATAATAACTGTCTGTCCGGATCAGACGCTTAATCTGTGCGTCTACCTGTGACAACTGTAACTCTGTTAATTTCATAACTGGTTCCTCCTCCAAATACGATTTATATTATCGACTGATTATACGTTATTCCTCTATCACAACGTTTTTCCACTTCCCACTTCAACTCCTGCGTAAAATGCCGCTTTGTTTGTCTCTACGTATTTTGACGGCACGCGTCTTTCAAGCTCTGCGAGCACGGTTTCCTTGCTGATTCCAAGCCGTCCGCTTCCAACTGCCACGCCCAAGATAGCAATGTTGAAATATCTTGACGAGCCAAACGGTGCACAGATTTTCTCTGCATCGATTACGATACAGCTGCATTTCTTCTCCAGATACGCAATCATCTCTGTACCGTCGTACCCAGTATCCTGCAAAGATTCTGTCACCGGTTTTACCGGTACACGATTCACGATCACGATTCCATCCTTTTTCAGATACCCTAAGTTCCGCACAGCCTCCGCCGGCTCAAATGCGAGAATCATATCTGCCGCCCCCTGTGGGATCAGCGGTGCATATGCCTCCCCGATACGCACATGACTCGTTACCGAACCACCCCGCTGTGCCATACCGATCGTTTCTGCCGAATGGACTGCCGAACCTTCATCCATCGCAGATGCCGCAATAATTTTGGATGCCAGCACGGTTCCCTGCCCGCCGACACCACAGATCAATATATCTTTCTTCATGATGTGGCACCTCCTTTTGCTGATGATTCCTGTTTCCCGCCATCAATGGCATGAACCGGGCAGATCTGGCTGCACAAGCCACAGCCGGTACATAAGTTTTCATCGATCGTCACATTTCCATCTACGGTAATAAGTGCCGGACAGCCGATTTCACGAATACATTTCTTACAGTTGATACACTGCTCCGAGATCCGGCATTTGCCGTCTGGCTTGGAAATCGCAATACACGGCGATTTGAAGATGATTGCTTTCACGCCCGGAAGCTTATCGCATTCCTGCACGGCAGCCACCGATGCAGCAAGGTCCAACGGATCGACGGTTATAATCTTATGCACGCCGATGCCCTCTAACACCTTCGCGATGTCTACCTTATCCACAAACTGTCCCATCATATTCCGTCCGATTCCCGGATGCGGCTGATGACCGGTCATCGCCGTTGTCGAATTATCCAGCACGCAGAGAATCATATCTGCGTTATTGTACACCGCATTTACGACACCCGTCATACCCGATGCGAAAAATGTCGAATCGCCCACGAATCCAAAGCATGTGCCTTCCCCGTCAATCCAGTGGAAGCCCTGCGCCATCGTGATTCCGGCACCCATGCAGAGACATGTGTCAACCATATCAAGCGGCATCGCATTTCCGAGTGTATAACATCCGATATCACCACAGAAATACGCTTTCTTTTCCTTCATCGCCTGCTTCACTGCATAGAACGATGCACGATGCGGACAACCTGCGCAAAGTACCGGCGGACGCATCGGAAGGGCTGGTGCATCGCTGCCATCATACCCACGCGCGAGCTTCTCTGTCCCAAGGAACCCGCTCAAAATATCTGCAACCAGATTCGAACTGTTCTCGCCACTTGCCGGCACCTTTCCGTCTAATTTTCCTGACACCTTGATGGCAAGCGCATGCTTCCCGACAAGCTTCAGAATCTGTTCTTCAATATATGGGCTAAGCTCCTCCACACAGAGCAGTTCCTCCACGCCCTCAAGTGCCTGTAACAGAAACTCCTCCGGCAACGGGTATGCAGTTGCAAGCTTGATGAGCTTGATATCGGTGTGGTCTTTCAGATATTCCTTCGCATAGGCATAACTGATTCCTGATGTAATCACTGCCTTCTTGGAATTTCCGCCTTCCACACGATTCCATTTATATGTAGAAAGATCTTTTCCGATTTCAACATTCCGCTGCTCGATCATCGCATGATTCATGTATGATAACCGCGGGAAGATGACCCATTTCTTTGAATCCTTCACGAAGCCATCATATGCTTTTGGTCCATTGTTGACCGGATTCTCAATCGACGCATACGCATGGCAGACACGTGTCGTCGGACGGAACAGAACCGGTGTCTTATATTTCTCCGAATACGCAAATGCATCCTGTATCATCTCATATGCCTCTTCCGGTGAAGATGGATCAAACACCGGAATCCGCGCGAAGTCTGCAAACCGTCTCGTATCCTGCTCGGTCTGGGAAGAAATCGGTCCCGGATCGTCCGCCGATACAACAACCATGCCTCCTTTGACTCCCACGTACGCGAGCGACATCAGCGGATCGGCTGCCACATTCAAACCCACCTGCTTCATCGTCACCATCGTCCGCGCGCCGCCATATGCCGCACTCGCAGCAACCTCCATCGCTGCTTTCTCATTGACTGACCATTCCAAATGCACCCCATCGTGTGGGTATTTGGATATTGTTTCCACAATTTCGGAAGATGGAGTTCCCGGATATCCGGACACAAGATTGACACCTGCTGCCAATGCGCCGAGCGCGATCGCTCCATTTCCCATTACATATTCCTGCATGTAACTTCTCCCTTCCTCTTTCAAGTATGTATTATTATAGCAGACTATGCGCAAACCAGCTACTTTTCATTCTTCGTTTCCGGCAATCCTGCTTTTCGTACCGTCACTCATCCACACAGATTTCATAATATCCATGATCCAAATATTGGTTATACCGTTTCAAATCTTCCGCCGTAATATCCTGTTTATCCTGAGAAAGCGCAGTTTTTCCGTCGGTTGCAGTCGTAAAAAAAGCCAATGTATAGGTAATCGTATCTGTCACTGGGATAAAATAATAGATTCCTGCATTCCATGCACAAAAATCAATCACCTGATATGTCACTGAAACCCCTGCATCATTTTTGAATTCTCCTTCTGCAGCAACCCTCACATTGCTTTCTTCCGCGGATACACGATTCACCTCCATCGCCTCTCCCACCGTCTGAACGGTAAGTCCATGGCGTACGGTATGCGTATATTCTGTGCCATTCACTTCTTCGGTCTTCGCATACTCCAGTCTCGTATCTCCATAGATCTGACTGTAATCCGCAAATGCGTTTCCCGTAACCTTCACATAATCACTCGTAATTGCGCCATCTTTCTCGATCTTCACTTGAACGTTTTCCAGCGAGATAATTCCTAATAAATGTGCAGCCTCAGCGTCACTCACGGATGCCGTTTCTGTATTCACATTCGCAGTAGATTCACAGGCTGTCAATAATACAGATAACAAAATGATAAAAATAATTGCCTTAAATTTCCCTGTACTTTTCATTTTTCTCCTTCATCTTATAAAAAAGCGCAGTTCCTATTCAAACTGCGCTTAATCTCAAAAATGTATTTATAAAATCGGATGGGCGGCGTATCCATCATCTCAGGTTCCTCATAACAGGAGCGCAGGGTGCCTTTCCTGCTTGTCAATTTATTAATACATATTTAACTTATCATACATCCTTTTATTCGTCAATCCTAATTAATCTTCACCATCTTAGGAACGCTTGTTTTCCGCTTATTCTGGCCCGGCACAGTCCTCTGCCTGCGATCAACATTTGACCGGCTGCTGAATGTATATGTGACTTCATGGATATTTACCGGATACGCACCGTTCATTCCAATCTACCTAAGGGGATTTACACATTACATCTGCCAGATCAGGTTGCCGGATGGATCAAGAGCTTGAATCCGATAGGTATGGGCTTTTAGGTCTGCAGACAGGCGGGCAAGATAACCGTCCTTTTTCCAGGTGATATAAATGCGGTTATACATCTGATCATCCGGTATTTCTGCAAAATGCAAAGCATTTTCTGCCTGAGCAGAAATCTGCGCTGCAGGCTTTGTACGGATTTCCATTTCCGCATCAAATCCAAATGCCGGAAATTCTTTCCGGAATTTTAACATTTCAAGCTGCTTTTTTACGACCTCCTTTTCAAGGCCTGACTCTATATCTTTTTGTGAAAAATTCGTCCGGTTGATCTCTTTATGTCCACCTGCACCTGCACGCTTGACTGCCTCATAATCATTAGATCCGGCAAACAGATCCAGATACCAGACCTGTGGTTTTCCGGGCATAAATATCTGTAATGCTCTGGCTAATAACAGTGCCTGCTCATTTTCGCCAAGTGCATTATAATATGTCGTATTTACCTGATAATACATCTTTTTATTACCATGAAGATCCTTTACAAAACCACCACGATCCACAAGCAGCCGGATCAAATCTTCAATCCTGTCGTCCGGCAACAATCCGGCAAGATCCAGTACCGGTATTCCATCATGGCAGCCAAGCATATTCACAGTATGAATATTCTCTTTTATCTGTTCCTTTGCCCATTGCTCCAGATAAGTGCCATCGCCTCTGTAAAGAGCATCCAGAATCAATCCCGGAAGGAAAAAGTCATACGTCAGATATCCCTTTTGTGCTATCAGCTCATACTTTTTCTCTTTATATCCGGCATGGATCTCCGGAAGAAGACGGATTCCATATGGTTTTGCGAGCTTATGGATCTGTTCCAGAAATTCCCATGTCTCCGGTTCATTTAAGAAATTGGCACGTCCCGGTGCTTTTGGGGCATATGCAAATGCATCCAGGCGTATTATCTTTGCTCCGTAACCTGCCAGTTTTTTTATAGTTTCACGATAAAAGTCCCAAACCTTTTCTGATTTAATATTGAGATCCATTTGTCCTAAATATCTGGTATGATAATCATCTGTATCCCGAATCTCCTGATAAAACGTATTCCAGTATGGAATCCGACTGCCATCTGCCATTTCAACCATCAACAGAGGTAATCCCGGTTTGCGGAAAAACATCGGATCCAGATACTTCTGTTCCGGTTGTATATAACCGTCTTCTGTCATTTCTCCACAGTTTTCCCAGAATGCATTCCAGTCAATAAAAAAGTCACGATATTCCGATTGACTGCCATTCTCCAACAGATCCTGAAACTGTGGTGACTGTACAGACGCATGGTTTAAAACAAAATCCAGCTTCAGATCAATATTCTGTCTGCCCAACCGTAATAGTGCCTTTTCAGAGTGAAATGTTTCCTCAAGATCATAGTCGATTACAGAAAAACCACGATCCAGATCAGAATGGTAAATACTCGGTAGTATATATATTGAGGAAAATGCGTCTGCAAATCCATGTCTTTCAAATAAATCCGCAACAGCTTCCAGATCTCCGCCAAGACTGTCCGGATACAGATTCAGCATTGGACCATTTTCAATTTTATTTATATCTGTCATATTTTTTTCTTCTATCTCTGTTTTCCTCATATTCTATAGCCTCCTGTTCACTTACTATTCCGTATAAATCCTGCCATGCATATCCTGAATGATATCTGCCCGATCCAGCCCATCATTAATCTTTTTCTGCTCAATTCTTAATACTCTGGCTACAAAGGGACTGTCAATGGCAGTGTCACGATTCCTCTTTTTTCGGTTTTCAAGTGTTTCTTCCGGCGTACTGATCAATACAACAGATACATCCACCCCCTGCAGGTATGCACTGTTTCCATGTGTCCATTCAAGGATCAGAATATCTGTATCTGATACATCCCGGCGATCATACCAGATATCATCCGGGGTTCTTCCCATATGACGTAGCAGCAGTTGTGAGGTTCCTCCATGAAACTGCATGAGAAGATTCGACACAGCTTCATAATCGAGTTCCTGATCCGTACCCAGGTAGTCTGTAAGAGCCTTGTCTCCATACTTCTGATATATGGATAACCACTGCATGTCCTCCTGTTCTTCTGCATCCCTTCCGGCTTTTTGAAGCTCTAATAGTTTTTCTTTTACTTCGTCTGTATATAGCTTTTCGGTTATAAGTCCATTTAATCCGGACATACGAAATCTCGCAATTCGTTCTGCATCATTATACACAGGAATCCGATGTGGATAATTGTCCCCGCTTATAATAAGTGATTTCTTTCCCTGTTTTTCAAACATATTTTGAAGTAAGAAAGCCATTCCGGTCTTACCAACACCAGAACCTCCGGATACCGATATGATTGTTTTTTTCTCTTTTCTTTCTTCTGTTTTTTCAAGAATCAACGGAAATAATCGTTCTGCGTTTCTGATCTGCTCCCGTGCCAGATCTGATACTGTAATTTCTTTCGTATCCATCTGTCCGTCACCTCATTTCTGATCATCTTATATATCTTTTACTCTATTGTTTTTGCCAAACTCCCCGATCTCTGCAAACAGAAACCGGGGAGTCTTATTTATTCTTATTCTACTGCATCAAGCAGGATCTGATAGCTTGGATAATTACCGGACACTATCGTAATCGGCATACCAAGTTCCATCAAAGCAGCTCCTGAATAAACAACACCTGTTTTCTTATCCCGATAGGAACGTTCCGGCGCAAGCCCTCTCAATCGAATATAAAATACAGGATAATTACCATGTGTATTTAATAAAACAGCACCTACAACTGCATGTTTTTTCCCTTCATCGACAGACATCCATGCTCCATATTCCGCCTCAAACGGATTACTTAATCTGTAATAATCCCCTTTTAAAATAACCGGTGCTGCTTCATGATAGGTTTTGATCTGTTCCCGGACTGCCGTCTTATCTTCCTCAGATAACTTTCCGAGATCCAGTTCATATCCGAATGCACCTGTCATGGCAACCACACCTCTGGTATTCATATCCGTCACTCTGCCGGTCTGATGATTCGGCACCGCAGATACATGGGCTCCCATCGTGGATAAAGGATAAGCAAATGATGTACCATACTGGATACGGATACGATCAACTGCATCTGTGTTATCACTGCACCATATCTGTGGTGTATAATACAGCATACCCATATCAAACCTTCCGCCACCGCCGGAGCAGCCTTCCCATAACATATCCGGAAATGCCTGCGTCAGTCGTTCCAGCAGGTCATATACACCAAGCATATAGTCATACATTACATTTCCCTGCCATACCATGCTGTCGGAATATATATCACATAAGCTCCGGTTCATATCCCATTTCACATAATTGATATCGCCCTGCCTAAGGACAGCTGCAATCTGTCCATAGATATGATCCACCACCTCCGGATTTGCAAAATCAAGTACAAGCTGATTTCTGCCATGTACCGGATGTTTACCTGGAACCTGAATTGCCCACTCCGGATGTTTTCTGTAAAGATCACTGTTTTCTGAAACCATCTCCGGCTCTATCCAGATGCCAAACTGAACACCTTTGTCATGAACACGTTTTGTCAGCTCCGCAAGAGAACAGCCCAGCTTATCTTCATTTACAATCCAGTCACCAAGGGATGAATTATCATCATCTCTTGTGCCAAACCAGCCATCATCCATGACCAGAAGCTCCACCCCGAGTGCTGCAGCCTGCTCCGCAAGATTAACGATTGCTTCACCATTAAAATCAAAATAACAGGCTTCCCAGCTATTTACAAGAACCGGACGGATCTGATCTTTATATTTTCCGCGGCAGATATGCTCTCTCACCAAATGATGCATCTGATTGGATAGCTGTTCTATACCATACGCGGAATATGACAGAACTGCTTCCGGAGCATAAAATGTCTGCTCCGGCTTTAATTGATAGGAAAAGAAATCCTCCTGAAGACCCATAACCAGACGGATCTGGTCAAACTGATCTAATTCTACGCTTCCCTCAAAGCTTCCACTGTACACCAGTGATACACCATAACAGGCTCCGGCGGTCTCTGTTGTGCCGTGTTCCGCAAGAATCATATATGGATTATACTGATGGCCGGACGTACCGCGATTACTTCCGATCACCTGTCTGCCATGTGATACCGGTGTTCGCTGCATATTCCGTTCCATTGCATGCCGTCCATAAAATGTCAATACATCATAATCTCCATACAGAAGATCAAGACATGCGCTGGAAAGCTTCTCCAGATAAATTTCATTTCTTCCGACATTTGTAACTTTTACACTTCTGGTTATTACATCGCAATCAGGTAACACGCCATATAATAATGTCACTTCTACGCCGACTCTTTCATCCTTCAGATATATGCACAGAGTCTGTGCAGCTTCCGCATGTGCTGCCGGAAGTCCCGGGAGATCATACTTACCGTCCTGAAGCTGATAGCCTGTATAGCGGAGATCAAGTGCCATACAGCCATTTGCTTCACGGATCTTTCCTGCCGTTGTTCTGTAATCACCGGTTCCAAGAACAGGGAATTCCTGAGGAAGTGCATCCAGGGAATACGTACGGTCATTTCCAAGATCATATGGATTTCCCGAAAAACCGCGATCGTAGTACGTCAGTATATAATCCATTTCCGAATCCAGGCGCTTTCCGTAATACAGATGGAGCAAATAATCATGTGCATCGGCCATCATCTGGTAAGTGGTATGCTCCGTATGGAGTGAAAATATTCTTTTCTCTTTGTTATATATAATAGCCATAAATTAGGTCTCCTTTTATTTTACTGCTCCGTTTGCCACACCTGCTATGATCTGTTTCTGGCAAATAATATAGAAGATCAGTATCGGAAGCAGCGCTAACAGATAAGATGCAAAGGCCAGATTGTAATTTGTTCCAAACTGAGTCTGGAAATTCAACTGCGCAAGCGGAAGTGTATTCTGATCACCGGACATAATTACAAGCGGTGTCATAACGTCATTCCATGTACCAAGGGCTGTAAGGATTGCAACCGTTGCATGCATTGGTTTCATATTCGGGAAGATAATCTTCCAGTAAGTCGTCCATGTCGTGGTTCCGTCAACATAGGCTGCCTCTTCCAGTTCAAGCGGAAGATTATTCAGATATCCTGCATATAACATGGTGTTCATCGGAAGATAAAATACTGTATAAAGTAACACCACGCCAACCATATTTGCCAGTCCCATTTTTGCTGTCTGTTTTACAAGCGGCATCATCAAAATAGCGAATGGTACGAACATACCACTGACAAGATAAAGATAAATTCCATTATAGATCCGATTCTTTTTCTTGCTTCGTCCAAGTACATAACCGATCAGGGAATGTATTACGATCGATAATGCAATCGTTGTCAGTGTGATAAATAAACTGTTACCAAGAGAATGCCAGAAATCTGTCACCTCCATAGCTTCCTTAAAATTACTCAGGCTCCAGTGCTGTGGAAAAGATAAGATTCCATGGATATCATTTGTCATCTCAGACGGCTGCTTAAATGCGATCATAACCGTCATATATAATGGGAACAGGATGGTTACAAGGCCAAGGATTAACAGAATCGTAACCCCGATATTATATCGTTCTTTTCCTGTCTTAATCCCCTTTTCTTTATATTCTTTTCTGATCTGTCTCTGCGATTTTTTCATAACTGTTCCTCCTTCTTACCCAGGAAATGCATCTGTAACACAGATATCACTACGATTACAATAAAGAACACGACTGCATTTGCACTCTGGAATCCAAACTGTCCGCCGCTCATACCATTGTTGTAGATGAGGTAGGAAATAGATTCTGTGCTCTGCGCAGGACCACCCTTTGTCAACGACATGATCTGGTCAAATACCATCAGGAAGTTCTTCATACAAAGAACTACATTAATTGTAAAAAACGGAAGGATCAGTGGGAATGTCAGATAACGGAATTTTGCAAATCCGGTTGCACCATCTAAAGATCCTGCTTCGTATACATCTTCCGGAACCGTCTGAAGACCGGATATATAAATGATTGTATTCATCGCGATCGACTGCCATGCACATACTACTGCGATTGCGAGCCAGGCCATTTTAGAACTTGCAAGCATACTGTTTCCCTCAAAACCGAGCATGATTGCGATCTGTGGCAGAATATAAGTAAAGAAATAGTTAAAAATATAACCAACAACCAGACCGCCTAAGATATTTGGCAGGAAATACAGTCCACGAAGACCGCTCTTAAAGCGAATCTTGCTGTTTAATGCCATCGCAAGAATCAGGCTGACAACATTTACGATGATCGTTGTTACTATAGCCAGCTTAAATGTAAACAGATAGGATGAACCAACTCTGGCATCATGAAAAAGATCAATATAATTCCGAAAGCCAACCCACTCATAGCTGCCATACCCACGGAAATTGGTAAAACTGTAAATCGCACCCTGAATCAAAGGCAACGTATTGAATGTAAAGAATAATGCTACGATAGGAATTGTGATCAACATAAATGTTCTGGATTTTCCGGACATTTTCTTTTTCTTTTTAACAAACTTCATATCTTCTGTCTTTTTTGTATCCATTTCTATTCCTCCTCTCCGGAATGCTCCTGCTCATATTTGCGAACCTTTGCGATCAGGTCACGATTGTACCGTTTCCATTCCGTATCAAATTTCTTCAAAAACGCTTCTGTATCTCCATCTAACAGATAAGTCTGAATCATTGCATCTACCGCCATCTCAGATGGATAAAAATGATCCTGATAATCTGTCACGATTCCGTTGTCCAGATATTCCCGCATACCGTCTAACATAGATGCAAGCTTGAAATCACCTTTCTTACAAGGTACTGCATTCTGATTGTCGATATAGTCCTGTACGTTTTCATCTTCTAACAGGAAACGGAGGACTTCATAGGCTGCTTCCTTATTCGGACAGTCTTCCATCACGCAGAACTGAAGATCGACACCGGATGTCAAAACCATGTCTTCCTTATTGTTAGAAGCCGGGAATACAAATGAATCAATATTGATATCCGGATTTACTGACTGAATCTGCGGTACAGCGTAGCTTCCGATCATATACATTGCCGACTCACCTTTTGCAAATGCTGTACAAGCATCATTATAAGAATATGCAACCGGATTGGCTTCCCCATACTGAAGCAGGGTTTTCATTTCTTCCGCAACCTGAACATACTGATCGGAAAATGTAGTTTCTCCCTTATTAACATCCTTACATACGGTCGGGGATGTCAATGAAGCTACTGCACTGTTCCATGGAGAAAGACAGGTCCATGTATCCTTGTAACCCATATAAAACGGAAGAATTCCTTCTGCTTCAATCTCATCGCATAATGCAAGAAGCTCATCCCATGTTTCCGGGATTTCCCATCCATGCTCCTCAAACATATCCCGGTTGTACAGGATACCTGCAGCATTTGCCACATATGGAACACTGTATGTTCCTTCTGTTGGAATAAATTTCAGGTTCTCACAGATCGTGAGATAATTTTCCTTAATATCTGCCAGTCCATCAAAATCAGAAATATCCATCAACATATCGGCATCAATAAAATTCGAATAATTGATGTCACCGCCAATACCAATGATATCCGGGTTATCTTCACGAACAAATCTGGTCTTCAACACTGTCATTGCATCGTTCGGAGAACTGATCTTCAATTCAACATCATCATGACTGGCATTAAACCGTTCCTCAACTTCTTCAAAATAAGAGGTTGCTTCCGGCTTGTACTGTACCAGTTCGATCACTGTTTTTCCGTCTTTGTTATTCTTGCCACACCCCGTCAGTAAGCAGAAACCAGTCATCATCGTAAGTACAAATAATGGTTTTTTCCATTTTAGCATAAATGCATCTCTCCCTTCTTTTACCTTCTTTTATAATATGCTTTTTTAAGTTATTTCCATTTTAACATATCATAATGCTTGTTAAAATATCGTAATATCGCTATTTTTATACCAAAATGCATTATTTTTGTCCCACTGTTGCATTTATCTAGCATTTTGGTATATAGTAGAAAACAGTAGAGTTTATATCGTGTATTTGTTTTAATTATAGGAGGTTTTTTATGCATGAATACCTTTTTTCTATATTTCCAAATGAGAAATTTATAGATCTTGGACTATATCAGTACGGATGGGAACGCTGTACACCGGCTCATCAGTTCGGACCGGCTGCCAGAACCCACTATCTGTTTCATTATGTCATCTCCGGAACTGGACTTTTAATGGCTCAGGATCAAAAAGGAGAGACTAGAAATTATTCGATCAAAAGCGGACAGGGCTTTCTTCTGTATCCGGGACAGATCAGCACCTATATCGCAGATAAGACTAACCCTTGGGAATATGCCTGGCTGGAATTTGATGGATTACGGGTAAAAGAAGCACTGGACATTGCCGGTTTTTCAAAAGACCAGCCTATCTATCATGCCACCGCAAAGGAATACCGGGAAATCATGATGAACGAAATGCTCTATATTGCCAAGCACCCAGATGAACCGCCTTTTCACCTGATCGGTCATTCCTACCTTTTTCTGGATGCACTCATCCGTTCCACCTCCTCTACCCGGATGATAAAAACCGGTAAAATGAGCGATTACTATATAAAAGAGGCAATAAACTTCGTAGAACAGAATTTTCCTTATGACATCTCTATCGAAGATATAGCTGCCTGTTGCGGCATCAACCGCAGCTATCTGGGAAAGATATTTCATGACTCCATTGGCAAAACGCCACAGGAATTCCTGATAAACTATCGGATGTCCAAAGCAACAGAGCTGCTGAAAATGACGAAACTATCAATTGCAGATATAGGAAATGCAGTCGGCTATCCAAACCAACTGCATTTCTCAAGAGCTTTTAAAAATATATATGGTGTCTCCCCCAAAAACTGGCGGGATCAGAATCACTAAAATAGCATGAAACTCCGCAAGTCCGCATAACCGTTTTATCATTGTTCTAAGGTTTGACGTATTTTGCAATGGTAGCGGTTACTTCTTCCATGTCAAATGGTTTTGAAATATGTCCATTCATACCAGAATCCACGGAAGCCTTGACATCCTCCGCAAACGCATTTGCGGACAAGGCAATAATCGGAATCGAACTTGCGTCCGGTCGTTCCTTCTCCATGGCCCGGATCGTTTTCGCAGCCTGATGTCCGTCCATGTTCGGCATCATAATATCCATCAAAATAATATCGTAAGTGCCTCGCGGATGATTTTTGAATCGTTCGACCGCTTCCTTTCCATCGGATGCCCGTGTCACAACCATGCCTGCATCCTCCAGCATCACCGTAGCAAGCTCAGCATTCAGATCATTATCCTCTGCCATAAGAACATTGACCCCTGTCAAATCACGATACACTGGTTCTTCTTGCTTTTGATGAATATCCTGCTCTGTCAACTCCAGCGGAATCTCCACTATGAAAGTGGTTCCAATACCCTTTTTGCTTTCAACGTCAATTTTGCCACCCATCATGTGAACATATTCCTTTGTAATGGCCATTCCAAGTCCGGTACCTTTATATTGTGTTCTGGCACCGCTATCATCTTCTTGCGAAAATGGTTTAAATAGTTTTTTCTGAAACCCTTCACTCATCCCAATACCGTTATCTTTCACAATATAACGGACTATCATATGCTTGTCATCCTCTCCCGGATGACTGCTGATATCCAGGGTTATCATTCCACCATCCTTTGTGAATTTCACAGCATTACTGAGAAGATTCGTCAGAACTTCCCGAATACGTGCAGCATCTGCAAGAACATAGGGATTCTTTGGTCTATCACGGTATACTTCAAACTTCAAATCTCTGTTATAAAGAATACCTTTCATGATTGCCAGAACATTATCTGTCAGTCCGGTAATATCCACCGGTTCAGGAGAAAACACTGCTTTTCCGCTCTCAATACGACTGAGATCAAGAACATCATTCAACAATGAAAGCAGATGATTTGAGCTTTCCCGTACCTTTTCCAGACTTCCATGAATATCTGCAACAACATTCTGGTGCAATGCAATATTGGTAAATCCAATGATGGCATTCATTGGCGTTCGGATATCATGGCTCATGTTAAGTAAAAATGTAGATTTTGCCTGGCTGGCAGCATCTGCTTTTTCCGCAGCCTCCAACAATAATTGCTTTTGCTTCCGTTCTTCTTCCTTACTTTTCTGGTATATAAAATAGGTGCTCAAACAGATCATCATCAACACCAATCCGACAATCGAGCCACAGATTGCAGAAATTTTTTTTGTTTTCACTACCATGCCATACGCAGACTGCATATCCATTTCCATACAGAATGCACCTACAATATCTCCCGTTCCATCCAGATTTGAACGTACCGGATAACAAGCCGTGAAAATCGGTCCCCAGGATGTCTTACATCCCCGGCATCTGGATCCAAACCGTCCACTACATAGATCAGTTTTCCCTCTTCATCTCTCGTAGCAATGTAAATATATCTTGTAGAATTCAATGTCCGGATCTCATTGAGATAGCAGGAAATATCCTTATAAAACTGTGTTTCTTCATCTGAACGATCCTTGATTTTTGAAAAATCCTCCCATCCAATTTTTCCATCCACCAGTTTATGGACTGCATCTGCACTTGCTCGATCACGGGAGATTTCTGTTTCCAGTGCGGTCTTAGTATAGGCACTTTGCAGAATAAATGTGTATGCTGCTATAGCCAGAATGATAGACAGTCCCATAATCACAAAGATCTTTCCTGATATTTTTTGTTTTACAAACCGTTTCTTTTTCTTCAAATGTATCTCTTCTTGTGTTTTATCCATTTCGTCGTTATATTTCATAATGAATCCTCATATCTATTTTTATTATCTTTTATTCCTAATCCAATTATAAACACTCCGAAAAGTGACCATATAATAAACCCTATCATATTGTTTCTCCTTACAAATCGAATTAAAAGCCACCATAATGAGACAATGTCTCTGTTGCAAATTCTGTACCAACTCTCATAGCCTCGTAAATATCACCAATTAACATATGAGAACACACAAAGCCTGCATGGTAGCTATCTCCGCAACCAGTAGTATCAACTATTTCTAAAGCTTCATCAGCTGGGACAAAATACTTTTCACCATTATAATATGTAACACTTCCTTTATCAGCTAAAGATGCATTAAATAGTCCTTTATACTTCTTGGAAAATGCTTCAAATATCGGAAGAATTGATTCCTCTCCACTAATCAGGAAATAATCTATATATGGTGCATATTTTTCCATCTCCTTAAAATTACGATATTCTACAAAATCCACAGCCAATCTGAAGTTATTATTCTTTTTTAAATCTATAATTTGTTCAAAACAGCCTGCCCAGAAATGTATAAATACAACCTCTGATTTTTTTATAAAGTCCAATTCGTCTTGATTCAATATCATTTTATCAACAATATCACCCGTCCATGAATCATCTTTGTAATATCTGTCACCGTCAGCCGTAAGATATGTACGATTATTTGCAGTTACTTTATCCTCTTCAACTCTTACATGGCTTACATCTATTCTCTTATCAGAAACAGAATCCATAATAAATTTTGCGTAGGAATCCTGTCCAACCGCACCCAATATTGAAACATTAAACTCCGCAAATTTTGATGCATGAACTGCAAAATTAAGAGCTTCACCACCTGCACGCAATTCATCTGTTCCATCAAAAACATCTACACAGAGGCACGGAAGTGCCACTAAATTTATCATTCTTGTACCTCCCTAAATTCCGATTTATCAAACTCCTTTTATTCCTGCTGAATCATCTTAAAATGCTTCAATGCCTCCACAATTGCGCTCTCTTTATTTCATGTTGCCTTAGTCTTTGCAGATGTTATATCCACATCATCAAGTTCAATCGTGACATTTATATAATCATCCGGCTTTTATTTCAGTTGGGACAAAAGAACAACCGTCTCAACGTGGCTTGTCCTCGGAAACTGGTCGACACAGCACACCTTATCCACATGGTATCCACGGTGAATAATCGTCTCCAAGTCGCGTGCCAGTGAGGTCGGCTTGCAACTGATATAGACGATCTCATCCACACCAAATGCAAGGATTTTCTCCAGTGCTTTCGGATGAATCCCGTCCCGTGGCGGATCGACAATAATCAGATCTGGTTTCTCATCCACGAGATCAATTGCCTTTAACACGTCCCCGGCGATGAATTCACAGTTAGAAAGTCCATTTGCTTTCGCATTTTCTTTCGCTGCCTCAACCGCTTCCTCCACGATTTCGATTCCGATCACTTTCTTCGAAACTGCTGCCATCATCTGTGCGATCGTACCGGTTCCGCTATACAGATCGAACACGGTCTTGTCGCCATCGAGCTTCACGCTGCCCCGCATAATATAATCACGCGCCTTTTCATACAGCACCTCGCAGCCACCTGTGTTTGTCTGGAAGAATGAAAACGGCGAGATTTTGAATTTCAGCCCAAGTATTTCCTCTTCAATGTAATCCTGTCCATACAGAAGCTCCATCCGATCGCTCTGCACGACATCGCCCAAAGCGTCATTTTCCGTGTACAGAATACCTGCTATACTTCCCGCAAATGCATCGGACTTCTCTAATTCCAACAGCATTTCCACGAACTCCTGAAGCAGCTGTTTTACATCAAATCCATATGTGTCCCACTGTGTCGATGCTACCAGATTAATCAGGAACTGCCCATTTGCACGCGACTGGCGCACAACCAGATTCCGCAGGATTCCCTCGTGGCGCATCCGATGAAAGAACGGCACATTTCGCCCGGAGAAAAATGCGAGTGTCGCCGTGAGTATGCGGCTCCAGTCAGCGCCAATGATCTCACATCCATCGACTGTCAGGATATCATAGAAGCTTCCCTTCTGATGTAATCCAAGTGCTAATGGGCCATCCTTGTAGGCGTCTCCAAATGTGAATTCCATTTTGTTCCGATACGCAGTCTGGCTCGGCGAACCAAGGATTCCTTCCCATTCATAATCCTTCGAATTGGAATCCTCCGCCAGAAGCACGCGGTCAAGTAATGCTTTTACCATGTCCGCTTTCAGCTTCAACTGATTGTCATACGACATCGTCTGGTAGGCGCATCCGCCACACGCACCAAAATAAGGACAGGTCGGCTCTACATCCTCCAGCGGACTCCGCTCTAAGACTTCCAGCACCTTTCCCTCTGCCATACCGCTTTTCTTCTTTGTTACCATATATTTCACTTTCTGTCCCGGCAGGGCGCCCTTGATTGTCACCTTGCGCTCATCCACCTGAAAGCTTCCTTTGTTTGGGAAATCATAACGCTCGATGATTCCCTCGCATACATCGCCTTTTTTCACTCGACTGTCTCCTCATTTTCGTTTATTCTCATATGATTGCGGAATAACTTATTTCTCTATGAGTTGTAAACAATACACATTATACGCAGACACGCTCTCGCTCGGTTCATCACGCAGTGGTACTAAATTCACGTCAACAAGTTGCCGTTCATTAAGTACCAGCGTGCTTCAACGGTCTGCTTTACAATGTGTATTATTTACAACTCCATATACATATTCTCTTCCTTCCACCATCATCATTCGACATACCTTAATTCGTATGTCACTTCATCTTCATCGTCGATTTCCATCACCATGTATGTATAACGACGATCTGCCTGCCGCGGCTTCGAAATGCTGCCCGGATTCAGGATCGTAATATCGTCCGGATCCTCCTCAAGATATGGCACATGCGTGTGTCCATACATTGCAATATCGCAATCATTTTCCAATGCCGCAAACCGCAGCAGATCCAGCCGCATGTCCACCTGATACAGATGTCCGTGCGTTGCGAAGATACGATGTCCGCCAGCTTCGATCACATTTGCATTCAGGAGCTTCGCATCATAATCGGTATTTCCACGCACGATGTAGCATGGCACACCAGTCAGCGACTCGATCTCCCGTGCATCCCCGACATCGCCCAGATGAATCAGCATCTGGAATTCGCCGATTTCTTCCCGCACCTGCGCGATTGCAAGCTCCACATTTTCATTTCGCCCATGCGAATCACTCATTATCAAAATCCGCAGCATAATTTCCTCCTTCTTGTAAAGTACCGCACCACATCCGCTCTGCCGTATATCTGCGGGTGGCATCGCACAGCATCCACTCCGTCATATATCGGTGAGTGACATCACACAGCATCCGCTCTGTCATATATCAGCGGGTGGCATCACTTCATTACAGCACCTCGCGGATCATTTCCAGTGCACGTCCACGATGACTGATCTTGTTCTTATCTTCCGGTGCCAGCTCCGCGGTTGTCTTCCCATACTCTGGCAGGAAGAAGATTGGGTCATAACCAAATCCATGTTCCCCGGCTGGCTGATACGCAATCATACCCTCGATTATGCCCCGGCGTGTCGTCACCGTACCATCCGGAAATGCAGCCGCAATCGCACATACGAACCGTGCCGTACGCTCTTCCTCTTTCGCATCTGCAAGCGCATCAATGATCATCTGATTCTTGATACTGTACGGTGTATCCTCGCCCTGCCATCTTGCCGAGTAAATGCCCGGTGCACCATCCATATAATCAACCTCCAGACCACTATCGTCGGCGAGCACCACACATCCCTCGGCCTCCTTTGTCTTGCTGATGGCTGTCGCTTTGATGATCGCATTCTCCTCAAAAGTCTTGCCATCCTCCACGATGTCTATATCTATGCCTGCTTCCTTCATAGACACAATCTCATACCCACAATCCGCTAAGATCATGCGCACCTCCACCATCTTATTCGCATTGCCGGTTGCAAAAATAATCTTCTTCATCTGCCTGTATCTCCTTTTTCTTCTATTATGTATCTCTGATTGGAGCTAATCGTCATTTCCTGCTCGCTTTACTCCAACTCCATTTTTCCAACTACTTTCCTGTTTGGAGCAAGCCGCCCTTTCCTGCTCGCTTTGCTCCAACTTCATTTTTCCTACTTCTTCCCCGATTGGAGCAAGCCGCCCTTCCCTGCTCGCTTTACTCCTACTCCATTTTTCCAATTACTTTCCTGTTTGGAGTAAACAGCCCTTTCCTGCTCGCTTTGCTTCAACTTCATCTCCCCAAGCACACCTTGAAGGTCACGAACAACAATGCCTGCAGCCAACATTCATGCAAACCGCAAAACTATGTAGATGCATGTATTTGTAAATGTATTCACACATATATGATATGTTTGTAGTTTAGATATACTTGGTATTCTGTTCATTTCCAGAAATGTCCAAACACGGATGTTTGGACAAGCCGCCGTTGAGACATGGATGTCGAATCGGCGGCGGTTTCGTCCGCAACCAGAATATACATCAGAATACCTAGTATATCTTAGCTGCAATACATTATATATGTGTGAATACATTTACAAATACATGCTCTTCATATTCTCTGCGGTTCAGTTTGCATAATCACTGCACCCTCTTGTTCGTAAACGCCTTCAGGCACACATTGCATTTCTCACTCGTCTCTGCCCGGTGCCACATCTCTCCATACAAACTGATGTAGCCCTCGCCATCACTGATATCAAAGCTTGCCGTCCGGTCATCTGCATTGTACTCGATTGCAATCGGATGTACGGCACCCGGTGTCTTGATCTTCACGATAACTGCATAACGCTCATTGTCATCAAGTTCGATCTCCTCCGGGAAATCCACCGTGTAATACCCTGCATACTGCATACTTCCAGAAGTCACAAGCTCCCGGTTCTTGAACGAATCTACATCCTCGAAATTCCGCACAACATAGACTTCAAACTCGGTATCCTTGTCAGTTGCATAGAAGGAAACAGCCGCCAGATTCTCTCCTTTTCCTGCCTCATACACATTAGAAAAATACGCATCTTCTTTGGAGAACCCAAGCTGACCGACCCAGCCAAGTTTATCTGTCTGATAAATCTTATCGTAATTATCTTTCTCTCCTACCCGCGTATATACGACAGATTTCCGACAAATCTTTGTATCATAATAAGATACATAGAAATATCCGTCATCACCAAATCCTTCACCCCAACTATTCTTGCAGATAAAGGCTCCATCACCCTCCGGCTGGATCGTAAAATTCTCCTTCGGATAATTGTCATCCCAACCTACGACAACTACATCATGATTTGGCGTCTCGTCCCCATCATAATAATACGTTGCATATTCACTTGAATAATACATCGAATAACTGTCTACATATTCCAACGCCGAATAAATGGATGTCTCAATCGCACCATACCGGAAGATCGCACTTTTAATCGTCTCATCCTCGCGTCCATTGATGATCAACGCTTCTTCAAGGTGCTTCTCTGCCGGGAGATTCGGATCACTCATGCCATCTCCATATGGATCATCTTTCTCCAGCACCGGTCCCTGCCAAGCCGCCAGATACGCGATACTCATCGTGTGCTCTCCACCACTGTTTACATCCAATGCATAACTGTTACACATTGACATATGATCAACAGAGAAAATATCCCCTTCCATCGGTCGGATTGTCGTCTCCAAAGCCCCGAGCGACGCAAATGCCCAACATGTACCATAACGCCCCTGATCGCGCACCGGAGACACACGACCATACTGGCGCATATCATATTTCTCCGGCAATGGATTTTCATCCGGCAATCGCGCCAGATCGACCCATTTCTGGCTGACATTATACTGAACCTCATAACTCAGGTATTGTGCAATCTCATCGATTGGAATCATAAGCTTGTCTGTAGTCTCATCCACATAGACAACGTCTCCCAGCTTCACACTCACCTTCTTATTGACCGTCGCCTTATCCGATCCCACAGCAAGCGAAATACTGTTGTCCCCCTTCATGATGAGAACACTCCCGTCAGGATACCGCTGCACCGAACACAAAAGCAGACTTCTAAGGAACTCGCCTTCTACCATGAGATGCATATTGTCACTCACATAAAAGGTATATCCGAACTCCTCCATACTCCCGCCGCCAACTGTGATGATCACATCGTCCCCATTCATACGGGAACGGATATTTGCTGCAAATGCATCGCTGCACGTCGCGAGCGCATCCGACTCATCAATCGTCTTGACCGGATTCCTGCCCAGAAAAAATGTAATTGTCACCAGCACTGCAACCAGCACCGGAAATATCCAATATCGTTTCAAACCTTAACGCTCTTTTCTACTGTTCTTTCGGCTCCTTATTCTTCGGTGGCTTCGGTCCCATAAACTGATAGAAATAGGACTTGAGCATACCATTGTAGATCTTACGGTTTCGATCTGCCTTTCTTCCAATATATTTCTCCGCATCTTCATACGATGTAATCAGATACATCGACCAATCCGGAAGATTCGCAAAGCTTTCCCCGATCGTCCTATAAAGTGCCGGTAACGCCTCCTTGTCTTCCAGACGCTCACCATATGGTGGATTCGTAATGATAAAACCGTAATGCTTCGGATGACGTAGATCCTTCACATCCCGCGCCTGAAAATGTATATAATCCGCAACGCCTGCCGCCTTCGCATTTGCCATCGCGCACTTTACGATCTCCGGGTCTAAATCATAACCCTGAATATTCATCTGCACATCACGGCAGATCATATCTTCCGCCTCATCATACGCGTTGTACCACACCTTCTTCGGCACAACCTTGCCCCAGCAATCCGCAGTAAATTCGCGCATCATGCCAGGTGCGATATTTGCCCCGATCATAGCCGCCTCGATTGGAAATGTACCGCTGCCGCAGAATGGGTCTACCAACACACGATCTTTGTTCCATGGCGTCAACATCAAAAGTGCTGCTGCCAGTGTTTCTGAAATCGGCGCCTTTCCGACAAGCGTACGATATCCACGCTTATGCAGTGAAGTTCCGGATGTATCGAGACCGATTGACACCTGATCCTTGAAGATAAATACACGGATCGGATACTCGTCCCCATCTTCCTCGAACCGTTCCAAACGGTATGTTTGCTTCATGCGCTCCACAATCGCCTTCTTCACGATAGACTGGATCGCACTTGCAGAAAAAAGCGCGCTCTTATTCGTTGTCGCCTTCGTCACCCAGAACTTTGCATCCCGCGGAAGAAACTCCTCCCACGGAATTGCCTTTGTCCCTTCAAACAGTTCATCAAAATCCGTAGCCCGGAAGCTACCCATCTTAAGCAATATTCGCTCTGCAGTCCGGATAAATATATTCGCACGGGCAATCGCCGTCACATCCCCGCGGAATGTGATTCTTCCGTCCTCTACGGTTACGATCTCATAGCCCAGATCCAATATTTCCCGCTTCAGCACCGACTCCAATCCAAAATGGCACGGTGCAATCAATTCATACATATTTTCCATGCTTGTATTTCTGACCTTTCTTCCCCTGATTCGATTTTTGAACATACTTAGTTATATTGTAAATTTATCTTTGTACGAAGTCAACAAAATCGAGCATTTTATTCTTACATTTTGCACAGGAAATTTTTACAAATGTTACACCATTCATGATACTTTTCAACCGAATTTCACATTTGAATTTTCCCGCACACTACGGCCATTACAATATTTAATGTCTGTTTTTCGTCAGTGCTCCACGATACCCGGAAATTCCCCCAACGGTGTTGATGACCTTATACCCTTTTTCTGTCAATATCTTTGCAGCCAGCGTGCTGCCTCCCCCGTTCGCGCAATAAACCAATATCACCTTTCCCTTCGGTAGAGAAATATTGCCTGCCTGTATTTCTTCCAGAGGCAGATTTATCGCCATCGGAATGTGACTTTTTGCAAATTCTTCGCTCGTTCGAACGTCAACGATGATTCCTCCATAGTTAAGAGCCTCACTCAGGATGTTCCGAATATTTATATTATGAAATCGCATCGCTCCGCCTCCTTTCTTCTTACTAATAGGATATGCAACGACTTACAGAAATGCTAAAAGATTGCAGAAATTTGACATCCAAAAAAACCGGAACTATTGCCGGTGTTTTTCGACCACATAAAAACGGCTGCACGAATCATTTCATGCAGCCGCCTAAAAAGAGGGGGTTTTAGTAACAGTCTGTACTGTTACTTGAATTATTTTTCTGACTGTTCTTCTGGCTATTCTTCATCTTGCTGTTTGAAGCTGTTTCCTTGTTTGTCTGATTGCTTCCTGTATAATTTGTCTGCTTGTTCTTCTGCTCGTTTGACTGATAATTTTTTTCTGCCATAACTAATCTCCTTTTTGCTTTGCAGGTTTCCCTGCATTTGTAATTGCTACATAGAGAAGTATACCCAGCCCACAGAATTTCATTCAATTAGACGTAAATTTATTTCCACAATTTTTACATATCCAAAATGCCTGTACATCCATTGTGCGACTATTTGACATCCCACACACAAAGCCACTCGGTCCAAATATTAATTCCCCTAAAAGGCCACCAGCAACAGAATAATCTTTTCCCGTTGTCTTTGTCTCTGAAGATATTGAACAATTAACGCTTCCACATTTAGGGCATTTCACAAACATTCCTCCTTTACTTAGCGAAATCTTGCAGTATTTTCTGCTGTCTGCCTAGAATAATACGCAGCTCTTCGTGAATAATTTGCCGTAGCTTTTGCATATGTAGCACTTTGATGCGTATTTTTCTCCGTTTCGCGCGCATATGCTGTCTGCTTTACCGCCTCTTCTGCGGCAATTTCAGATGCATTCAGTATTGCCTGCTGCGCACTTTCCATTCTTGCTCTATATTTTGTTTCATCCAACAAATTAATTGCCTCTTTAAAGTTATCTGCTCTTCTGCTTTTTATGATTGCATATATCTCCTCTATTGCCGCAGCATTATAAAATTCTTCTCCAACACAATCAATTCCCCATGCCTCTCTCCCACTAAGAACATACTTTTCCAATTCTATTTGATACTCTTTTGCTTTCTCAACAACTGTTACATAATTCAAAAAATAATAATCTTCTGCCATTTGACTTTGTAATTCAAAAAATTCAGGATGCTCATCTGCAAACGATTTTTGTATCCTAGTATATTCCGCATATTTCTTGTCCTGTTTATTACGATACATTTTTATGGCCATTGGGATAGTTATAATAAAATACCATGTAAATACACCAAATAAAACTGGCCCTATTACATCCTTTATTCCCATTTTAGGGATATCCGCTTCGTCAACAGGAATTTGTGCCATAAGCATCCCCTCTATATAGGAAGCATGATAATAAGACTTTGAAATTAATCGTTCTCTTTCTGTTAATAATTTACCAACTAAATCCATATTTTTCTTTATTTCATCTAATAACTTTAATGTGTCTTCCCTAGACAAGGAAGATACTTCCCTTGGATCATAAGGTGCTTCATAAGGTTCTACATCTATCCCTTCTGTATTAATGTTAAATTTTAAATTATCTCTTGTTATTTTTACACCTATTCCCTTTTCATATGTTGCAATATAACCATCATTATTTACAGACCTAAACAAATCCTTTATAAAAGCGGGTTCATTCGCATGCCTTCTACCCGCATCGTTAATCGCACTTTTAAATTTATTTGTATAATCCATATCTTTTCTCCTCCTTGGCAAAAATAAATATAAAATACTATATCATTTTTTATTTAGTGCGTCAACGCACCTTAGTTATAGGCACATTATGTAAAAGCACTTTTTTCAATATAATCTAAATAATATTTCTAAGGAGTAGCTATATGGTTAGATTAAGAATTGAGGAAATTCTCAAAGAACAAGGGAAAACAAAATATTGGCTAAATAAACAATTAGGAATGTGTTATAGAAATTTCAATAGTTTAGTCACAAATCAAACCATTTCAGTTCGCTTTGATACATTAGATAAAATTTCTAAAATTTTAAACGTTCCAGCAAATGAATTAATTGAACAGCTCCCTGACAGCACAAACGACAAATAAATCATATTTATTTTTACTACACTTCAGGCAAGCACAGTTTTATGAATTGCAATCCCTATCACAAATACAGGATTGCATCTATGCAAACGTAAATCAGGTTGCGGATAATATTGATTTTTTCGCAGACCGTTGAAGCACGCCGGTACTTAATGAGTGCGCAGCGCGAATTTAGTACCGCTGCGTGCTGAACCGAGCGCAAGCGTGTCTGCGGAAAATCAGATATTATCCACAACCTGAACTACCTCTACAAAAATGCAATCCGTACGTTTTGACAATTTATTGCAATTCATTCAAACTTGCAAACCGATACCCCTCTGCCTTCAGGTTTGCAATCACCTTTTCCAGCGCCCCAGCATTCGATGACGATACGTTGTGCATCAGAATGATTGCCCCGCTGTGATGATATTTATTGAAATGGTCGATCACGAAATCAACACCCGGCTGGTTATTCACATCGAAATCCATATATGCCATGCTCCAAAAAATAGTTTTGAAACCAAGGTCCTGGGTGATTGCCAGTGTCCGTGCGCTATACTCACCGCATGGCGGCCTCAAGTACGGGTCCATCGCATATCCCGTTGCCTCTTTCATATACTCCGCGCATCCATTCACTTCCTGCACAATCTCCTCATAGGACTTATCCGGCATGCATATATGGTAGATGGTATGATTTCCCACCTGATGTCCTTCCTCTTTCATTCGTTTCGCTATGGCAACATTATCCCGGATGTACGTCTGTGTCACGAAAAAGCATGCCGGGACATCTTCCTTTTTTAAGATATCCAGAATCTGCTCGGTATATCCATTCTCATACCCGCAGTCAAATGTCAGATAGACGACTTTTTCATTCTTCTTTGAGGCAGTCTGATCCAAATAGTACGCGTCATATTCGGAGATATCGATTGTGTCATCACATCCGCTTGGCCCATGGTTCATATCCCGCCGGAACCACCAGGAAAGCTTCGTGTTACTATAATTTTGATACGCTTCTTTTTCTTTTACATGATTTTCAATCGAGTATGTCTGATACCGGCAGAAAACCTTTCTGCACTGGTCAAACATACTTTGAATCGGGCACGCTCCATCCTCCTGCTCCGCACATCCCTCGGTTGTACCGGTCAACTCATCTTCCACATCACTCGTCGGATTCCCGGATGTATCCATATGCTCTGATTCACTTCCACCAATTTCCGCCGTGGCAGCGCCATATGTAAGAATACAGAAACTGCCGATAACCAGGCAGATCAGAATCCCTGCAAGGCAGACCACTCCCTTCCATCTACAACCACCAAAATGTTTCGAACTACTTTCTATTTCATTTTCCGTTCTATATTTATTCATGAAGAAAAGAACTCTTCCAAAAAGCGATTGAGTGTCTCCTCGCTGGCAGCACTCTCTTTTTCCTGCATCGCCTTATCCGGAGCTGCTCCATCCATATCCGGTTCTGGCTGTGGCGATTCTTCTTTTTTGCCGGCACCTTCCTCCGCTCCCTTCGGCATTTCCTGCTTTACTATAAATGGACGCACCACATTTTCTGTCTGCTCCCGCGGTTTTGGAATCCGCTCCAGATACCCTCGAATATTCGCTTTCAGGATTTCCACTTTATTATTTATTACCAATATATGATCCAGCACGAGTAAACATGCACATACCAAAATACTGTTTGCTAAGAAAAACTGCATGTCCGGACTGCCTCTCCAGCTCGGATCATAATATAGATATGCCCCTGCCAGTGTGCCACATACAACAAGTGACAGCACGGTTCCGCTCCGGTTCCAGAATTCCATTGGCCGCGTCAGAAAACGAAGTCCCCGCACAAAGCTTTCTGCATATGCTTCCTCATCGCCCCCGCATAAGCCAAATCCTTTTTTGTTTTCATACTGCCGACACATATTACGAAGCTTCTTTCGTTTTGTCTCTCCCAGATTTGTCGATGCACGCACCATTTTACTCATGTAAGCATTTGCCAGTATCTTCATAAGCACTCCCAGCACTCCTAACCCCCACAGTATGTAGACTCCGGTAGAAACTTCCATGATTTTTTGCAGCATACAAAATCCCTCCATTAAGATTTTTTGGAACGACAGCCATTCTTCTCTCCACTGTCTGATGGCGATTATAGAGAAGATGAACTTCAGAATGCAACCCCTGTTCGGTCGTAAAAATCCTTGTAAATGTGACAGAAAATATGGGTTTAAGGAACTTTATATTTATGCTATAATATCTTTTACTAAGCGTATACTTATCTATATACAGTTACACAAGAGAAAGGATGATTCACCATGACGTATAAGACAAAGGGAACCTGTTCCCAGATGATAGAATTTGAGATTACAGATGGTAAGGTGCACAATGTAAAATTCACAGGCGGGTGCAACGGAAACTTAAAAGGCATCGGACAGCTTGTGGAGGGCATGGATGCAGAAGAAGTTATCAACCGACTGGAAGGAACGACCTGCGGATTCAAGAGCACATCCTGCCCGGATCAGCTCGCACAGGCATTAAAGCAGGCACTTCACGCATAGGTTCAAGGTTAAAGTAGGAGGATCAACCATTCATGAAGCGTATTATCTTAACCGGTGGCGGTACCGCCGGTCATGTAACACCGAATATGGCTCTTATTCCAACCTTAAAGGAACGAGGCTATGATATTCAATATATCGGTTCCTATGATGGAATGGAGAAAAAACTAATTGAAGATATGGGCATCCCATATCATGGAATTGCAACAGGAAAGCTGCGCCGTTATTTTTCCATGCGGAACTTCTCTGACCCATTCCGTGTAATCAAGGGGCTGAACGAAGCAAAGAAACTCATGAAAGAATTACAGCCGGATGTCGTATTTTCCAAAGGTGGATTTGTCTCTGTTCCTGTCGTACTTGCAGCAAGCGCAAAAAAGATTCCATGTATCATACACGAATCCGATATGACACCGGGGCTGGCAAATAAGATCAGTATTCCAAAAGCTTCCAAAGTCTGCTGCAATTTCGCAGAGACAATGGAGAATCTTCCTGCGGGAAAGGCTGTTGTAACCGGAACTCCGATCCGTCAGGAATTATTTGCGGGCGATGCAGTGAAGGCAATGACATTCTGTGGTTTTAAGGAAGTCCGCCCGACACTTTTAGTCATCGGCGGCAGTTCCGGAAGCGTCCGTGTAAATGAGGCTATTCGTGCCTGTCTCCCGGAACTGACGAAGAAATACAATGTCATTCACCTCTGTGGAAAGGGAAATATCGACGAAAGCTATATTGGCACCGAACATTATGTGCAGTTTGACTACATCAAACAGGAATTAGCCGATCTGCTTGCCCTTGCAGACATCGTTGTCTCCCGTGCCGGAGCGAATGCAATCTGTGAACTTTTGGCACTTCGCAAACCAAGTGTTCTGATTCCGTTATCGCTTGCCGCAAGCCGAGGTGACCAGATCTTAAATGCCCAGTCCTTCGACAAGCGGGGCTACGCGAAGTTATTACTGGAAGAAGATCTGACGAATGATTCCCTGCTCGCTGCTGTCAATGAGGTATACGAAAATCACGATCACTATATCAAGGCGATGGAACTTTCTACGAAGTCCGATGCCATTACCATGATCTGTGATATGATCGACGAATTAGCAGATAAATAAAACAAAAATCCCCTGAACATATCTCTGCTTGGTATTAGCCGAGACACAACTCAGGGGATTTATTTTTATTAATCGTTTTAGATTGATATTCGAGAGAACCGTTCTCTTATCTTCTCTATCCCATCCAGTACCAATTGATTCCGAAACAGTAACATAATCACAAAATATCCGATTGCACCACCTGCAACGGTCAATGCAACCGTCAGAAGATCCGAAAACTGTTTTGCCGAACAAAGTTCAAAGATTCCAACAATCGGAACACATGCGATGACACTCTGAAGCACCTGTTTTCCTAACTTTGTAACCGGATACATCTCTCTTGCCTTGATACTTGCATATATGAAGATTGCACATTCTGCTATCACGGTACTGATTGCCGCACCGAATTTTCCCATAAGCGGAATCGTGATTGCATTCAGACAGATATTCGTGACTGCTCCAATCACTACTCCCGTGGATGCCCATTTATCCTTCCGGTGCACGATAAACAACTGATTAATCAAAAAACCATTGAAGGTTGCAACGATCACATTCAACATTAACACCTGCATCGTCGTTGTAACATCCAGATATTTACTTCCTGCAAATAAATGCAGAACCTGCCGGCTGAGACAGAACATCCCGATTGCCATTGGAATATTGAACAATAAAATCAATCTTGCCGTCAAATCGTTCAACTGTTCTGCCTGCTTCTCATCCCGTTCCATCATATATGCAACCCGAGGCCGGATGACAGCATTTAACGATCCAAAAAAAGATGTCAGCACCGAAGCAATCTTGATTGCCGCCGCATATAATCCGACCTCTCCGTCGTCTCCCGTGATATACCCAAGCATCGAACGATCCATAACCAGATATACCGATGACGCGACATCCAGCAGAAAAATATAAGACATTGGCTTTATATGCTGCCATAACCCTCTGCTTATATGAAAACGGAAGGTCACATACTTTCTTGCACGGATAAAATTCATGATATTGGAACCGACACTGGATATTACCATCGTCAACGCATATATCATATAATCATTCTCGGATTTGACACAGGTAAACAGCATCACCACCGACACAATCTGGAAGAAGAATGATCGGATCGTAATATACTGGTATTCTTCGTAAATATTGTACAGCCACTCAACACCGATCGTCGAAAGAATGATCGTCGTTGAAAAAAGGAGCATCAACGTCCTATATCCAGCCAGCTTTGGTATCGCAAGCGCTGCAAAGAAAAGAATATATGCAATTGCGGATGTGATCAGATTGATTGACAACATATCACTGGCAAACTCGTCCATCTTCTTTCGGTCATCCCGGATACGCGCCCCCTCACGGATTGCATATCCACCAATGCCAAACGCCTGCAGCAACGTAAAATATGTCATGTTCGCCTGCGCATAGTCAACTTTGCCAAGCGCCACAGGTCCGAGCACTCTGGACGAATACGGAAATGTAATGAGCGGAATGATTACACCCATCATAGTCCGCATCATATTAAATATAAAATTAACACCTAATGATCTCTTCTTTTCCAAATTTTATCCCTTTTATACTTACATAAATATCCGAAAAATAAAAGCTGTCACACAACGTAACAGCTTTTAAAATAATTCTTTTTCCAACTGGAAGATGAAACTGTCAAGCAGCTGCATACGCTTTGTATATTCTGCTCTGGCTGCATCTGTCTTACATCTTCGAATCTTTGGTTTGTTATTTCTATAATAATTCTTGATCCGATAATACGCTTTCTTATAGCTTGCATCATCTTCACTCGCAGTCGCCATCGAATCCCACAGAACGCTGATTGCACCAACTTCATCCAGCAGATCCGCATCCATCACAATCTTACATTCCAAAGACAAATCCGCATCCGAATCCTTATCCTCGTGAATCATAATAATCTCGCCCACACGACGAATGATATCCGGATCAATTCCGATACTGTCCATATACTCAACTGCAAGCTCTGCACCGACTTCCCCGTGCGGACGTTCATCATCCCATCCGATATCATGAAGCAGTGCTGCAAGTACAATCACATCCAGATCTCCACCAAGCTTTGACTGTAACTTGATCGCCCATCGATACACACGCATCGTATGTTCAAACCGGCTGCGAAATGGATAGTTGGAAGGCCTGCCGTTCTCAGAAGTCATCTTCTTGACATATTCAATTACTTCTGCATAATTTACACTCATGCCTTTGTTTTTGCCACCCGATTCTTTTGTTCTTCCCAAAGTTAGGTATCATTTACCTATCTCTAAAATGATACCATTTTTTTACCAAAATTACTACCTGTATTTTATATTTTTTTTACCGTGCGGCTGGTGTTGTGAAGCTCTCATGAGCGTTACCGGGGCAGTTAACTCAGTCCAGGCTGCCTCGCGGCGCACAGGAGGTTCTACTTAGTGCTGCTTCGTTCCCGACCTGACACGGTTCATAGATTCCTGTCGCGCAAGACCCAAACATCAACGCCACTTACCGAGGGCAGCCTCACAAGGAGACAACCCGAAACCAGCCATCACCCCCTCTGTAGCGGATTGAGGGTACAGGGCACCGCTATCTCCCCGGCTGCACGGAAATTTTATAACAAGTCCACGCATATCCGTCCCGTATCCCATAATTTGGATACAGACCGACAAATACCTTTACAGTATATAAAAATAATTATGTAAAGTCAAGACATCCCACCATTTTCTTTCCTGCTTTTCTCCTTCTTTTTCGCACGCAACTCTGCGAAAAATGCAGACATCATGGTGGAACATTCTTCTTCCAGAACACCTCTTGTCACATCTACCTGATGATTAAACTGTTTCATATCCAGCAGATTCAGAATCGAGCCTGCGCATCCCGCTTTTGGATTCATACATCCTATCACAACCTTCGGAATCCGCGCCTGCACAATGGCTCCGGCACACATCTGACAAGGTTCCAGCGTCACATAGAGCGTGCAATCCTCGAGCCGCCAGTCTCCAATCACCTTGGATGCTTTTCGGATTGCCATGATCTCCGCATGTGCGAGTGTCGTCTTGTCCACATTCCGCCGGTTATATCCTCGCGCAATCACTTTCCCTTCATACACAATCACACAGCCGATCGGCACATCCCCATTCGCTGCTGCCTTCTTCGCAAGTGTCACCGCCTGCCGCATATATCGTTCATCCTCGCTTAATTTTCTCATATTGTACCTCGTAAATTTTGGTTCCTTTTATTGTGTGTTCCCACAAAATGTACTATACTGACTTGGAGATGAAGCCAGCAGAAAGGAGACGCCATGGGACCACTGATCAAATACACAAGCCGTTTAATCTTACGCGTAGAAAATGAGTCAAAGGCCAAACAGGTCTTAGATCTCTATCTGCGTAACCGGCTCCCATTCGAGCAGTACGAACCAACACGCCCGGCATCCTTTTACACACAGGACTACCACTGGTCTTCCCTGCACCGCGAATACATCGCATATACCATGGGAACCTTCCTGCGCTATTACATCTACCTGAAAGATCGTCCGGATAAGATCATCGGCGCTATCAATCTGAATATCTACCGCACAGGCCGTGAGCCTTATGCGGAAATCGGCTACAAAGTAGACGCCCTCTATCAAAACCATGGTATCGCTTACGAAGCGTGTGAAGCGGCTCTCTATGTACTTGAACACGACTACCAGATTCACCGTGTGGATGCCCGCATCCATCCGGATAATATTGCGTCCATCACACTTGCTACAAAGCTTGGATTCCGCCCGTTGCAGTTTGAGCCACAGAGTGCCAATATTTTAGGGCACTACGTTGATCTGATGCGTTATACAAAACTCCTATAGATACCTATATTCTATCCATCCCTGTCACTGACGTTCCACGACTTCAGACACCCAATAACCAAAGTTTCCGGTCAGGATCTTTGTCTTTCGAACCGGGATAAATACACGAAATCCAAACATATTCGCCAAGTACCGTTCTTTGTTCGTGAAGATTCCCGGCACACCGATCACTCGCAGTTCCGCCTTATTCATCTTCACTGTTCCAAGCATTAGATACTGATATTTGTAATATCCATGTGCGAGAAAGCTGTTCACTCCCAGCTTCCAGTTCGCCATATCCAGCTTCCCGATATCCTGCGGTGCAATCTTCACACCATCCACAATCTGACTTCCGGCAAATAATGGCAGTTTCGGATATGTCGCGATCATCTCCTGATATCCATTTGTGTCCGAAGGAAGCGGAATCTGCGGAATTTCTTCAAAGATCTCCTCCTGTGGCTTTGCCCCGGCACCCGCATATTCGACCATCGGCTCTTCCTCTTCCACAAGTTCGTCCTGCTCCTGCCGGTCTGCCACCTGCACCTGCCGCAGATCATAGCGTTCTGCTACCCAGATACCGGCTAAGATCTCGCCATCATCGCACACGAAATACACGCCATCATAGTCCGGGAATGCAACACCATCGCCAAGCGGATTGTTCCACGGAAGCTCCACGCTTGACAGTATCGTGTCGCGCTCCCCTGCCGCAAACTGCACAGTCGTAAATGGCTTCGCCTGCCCGTGCCACAGCAGATATGCATAACACGTACACGCATATTCCTTATACATTTTCATCCCCATTCGTATTCTTGTCACATCCGTATTTTTGTTGCTGATTCTCTGTACTTTGATGAATCCGGCAATCTCGCATCTCACATACTCACGATACCGGTAAATATAAGACACCCATCTCCTCTGCTGCATCACAGACCACGCTCCCCCTTCATACTTCTTCGCAGAGATTGTAAGTCATGCTGCACAAATATATCCCCATACACCGTGCATTTTCACAATCTTCTGACAATACGTACTATATATGTATGCCGGTGCTTGTCCATTTAACACAAATTTTGTTCGACATTATTTTTCACTCAACAAATCGGAAAGCTTTGCAAACTGTTCCAAGGTCAGCGCTTCCCCGCGAATACTCTCAGAGAGTCCCATCTCCCGCAGTGCTTCCACAACAGAGTCTTTACTGATTGATAATTCGGCAGAATTGTTGATACCATTTTGAAGTGTTTTTCTCCGCTGGTTAAATGACGCACGAATCAGCCGGAACATAAACTTCTCATCCTGCACGATGATCTTCGGCTCCGCGTGTCTGGTCAGCCGGATGACTGCCGAGCCGACATTTGGACGCGGCATAAAACAATTCGGCGGCACATTTGCTACGATATAAGGTTCCGCATAATACTGCACGGCAAGAGACAATGCGCCATAGTCCTTTCCGCCCGGACCTGCCTGCATCCGCTCGGCAACTTCTTTTTGTACCATAACCGTGATGGATGTCGCTGGGATATGGTTCTCAAAAAGTCCCATGATAATCGGCGTTGTAATGTAATATGGAAGATTCGCTACAACCTTCACCGGTCTGCCACCGGTCAATGCCATGATATCCACCTTCAGAATATCCTCATTTACAACCGTGACATTATCGTACTCTGCAAGCGTCTCTCCAAGGATCGGAAGCAGATTCTTATCAATCTCCACGGCGAACACTTCCCCCGCCGCCTCTGCCAAATACTGCGTCATCGTGCCAATTCCCGGACCAATCTCCAGTACTACATCATCCTTCGTGATCTCCGCCGCCCGGATGATCTTCTCGATCACATGTCCGTCAATCAGAAAATTCTGACCGAACCGCTTCTGAAATGCAAAATTATATTTCTGTATAATCTCAATTGTGACTTTCGGATTGCTTAACTTTTCCATGCCGTTACTCCTACATTTCTTTATTTGTCTGATTCTGGTTTGCCTGGATGTTATACATCTGATGCGCATTTTTCCAGGTTGCCTCATACACCTTTTCTACGGGGATCTGCTTGATATCCGCAATCGCCTGTGCCACATAGACGAGCTTGGATGAATCATTCCTCTTACCGCGAAATGGCTCCGGGGTCAGATACGGCGCATCCGTCTCGAGCACAATATTTGAAAGCGGGATATACGCCACTGCTTCCTTTAACTTCTTCGCATTCTTAAATGTCACAACACCACCGATACCGAAGTAAAATCCCATATTCAGAAAGTCACGTGCACTCTCTTTCGAATAAGAATAACAATGAATCACACCACCGATTTCCTCTGCGCGGGAAGCTCGCATGATCTGAATCGTATCCTGTGCCGCGTCCCGGCTGTGAATGGCAATCGGAAGCTTTAATTCCCGTGCAATCTCCATCTGTCCGGCGAACCATTTGTGCTGCAATACCCTGTCTGTTTCTTCGTAATGATAATCGAGTCCGATCTCGCCGATTGCCACGATTTTTTCATGTTTTGCAAGTTCCTTCAAACGCGCTGCATTGTCGGGATTCTCCAGCTCCGCGACCTCAGAAGGAAAGATACCGACCACGCCATACATATTCTCGTATTTTTCAGTCATCCGAACCGTCTCTTCACTCGCCCTGATATTCGTTCCGATGTTCGTCACCGCGTGTACACCTTGTGCTTCAAATCCTGCCAGAAGTTGTTCCCTATCTGCATCAAAGCTTTCATCATCATAATGTGCATGTGTATCAAATATATGAATCATCTTCATTTAACCTTGCCTTACCATAATAATGCGTTTATTTTACCCTACACCGGATATTCATGCAACCCCAGTCACAAATATCTGTGCATCCACTGTCTGATCTGCCCCTATTCTCTATAATATTCCTGAAATTCTTTCCTTCCGCTATTGAAATCCCGTTGTAAATTCGGTAAAATGTTATTTAGGTATTTGTACACGCAAGGAGGAGCATTATATGACTATTAATGATTATTTAGATATGGAAGCACTTGACAATATTCTGGAACAATGGGCTGCCGCTACACACATGATTGCGGTCGTATTGGATGACGAAGGAAACTTCCTCTCTAACAAGCTCGGTTTCTCCAGAAACAATGTAGAAGCATTCAGCGAGAGCATCGAAGTAGATGATGTCGAAGTCGCAACTGTAGTTGGAGGACCTCTGGATGAGGATACCGATGAAGAAGTTGTTGAAGCTGCTGCCGCTATTCTGGTTGCTGCTGTTCAGAATCTGTTGGAGGCTGGTTACCACAAGAAGAAATACGAAGAAGCCATTGCTTCTTTCAACGAAGAGATTGACGGTGCTGCTGCCCTGATCAAGGAGCTTGCCGGAAAATCCCAGGGATTAAAGAAGATTGAGAATAAACAGAATATCCTTGCACTGAATGCTTCCATCGAAGCTGCACGTGCAGGCGAGGCAGGCCGCGGATTCACCGTTGTTGCACATGAGTTTGGTAAGATGGCACATGAATCTGGTGTTATCAATGACTCTATTCAGAAGACTTTACAGAAGCTTGATGCATCCATCAAGAACTTTGAAGCTGAATAAACAGCAGGGATTTGAGGATGTGAAAACTTTTTCACAAATAGAACATATTTTAGACACAATTTATTGGTATAGTATGCATTGTAAGAGCTTTTCATATATTTGAATCCTCTCTCCCCTCAAACAAGTGGCGAATTAATTCCCTCCCCGGTTTTTCTCGCCACTTGTTTTCTGTTTATCACGATTCATTCACACTTAAACTCAATAATTGCGAAATGCACTTGAATTTGTATATATATTACCTGCATCCACTTCGGCAAATATATGATGTATTGAAACTAAGAAGTACTAGATGTTCTGACATACATGTTGATCAGGCACGCAACCGCCGCCAATTCGCCATCCGTGGCTCAGTGGCGGCTTGGTTGAACATCGTGTTCAACCATTGCTACATACTTACAGAACATCAAGAACTTCTAAGTTCCAAACATATTTATACTTGCCGAAGTGGATGCAGGCATATATTCAAATTCAAGTACATTTCGCAAATTAACAAAAAGAAAGGAAAATAAATCCATGATTAACGAATTCTACAAGGATATGACAGGAAAAGGTTCCGTTATTCGCCAGTTCTTTGACTATGCAAACAAGAAGGGCGCAGAAATTGGAAAAGAAAACATCTACAACTTCTCCATCGGAAATCCTTCTGTTCCAGTTCCGCAGACATTTACAGATCGTATGATTGAATTACTTCAAACAGAAGATCCGGTGAAGCTGCACAGCTACAGCCCATCGCTTGGACTTCCATCTACGAGACAGGCAGTTGCCGATTCTTTGAATAAGCGTTTTGGCATGAATTACACGATGGATCATATCTTTATGACGAGTGCGGCAGCCAGTGCACTGGCACATGCGCTTCGCTGCGTGACAAAGGATGGCGATGAGGTCATCACTTTTGCTCCTTACTTTCCGGAATATGTTCCGTATGTGACAGGAACCGGAGCAAAGCTTACTGTAATTCCGGCAGATATCACCACATTCCAGATTAATTTTGAAGAGTTTGAGAAAGCCCTGAATCCAAATGTACAGGCAATCCTGATTAACTCTCCGAACAACCCTTCCGGTATCGTGTATTCAACTGCCACGATCACGAAGCTGGCGGATATCCTTCGTGCAAAAGAGAAGGAATACGGACATCCGATCTACCTGATTTCCGATGAGCCTTACCGTGAGATTGTATTTGCCGGTGTAGACGCACCATTCATTTCCAAGTTATATGAGAATACGATCTGCTGTTATTCCTTCAGTAAGTCTGTATCTCTGCCTGGAGAGCGTATCGGTTACATGGCTGTAAACCCAGCCTGCGAGGATGCGAAGCTTCTGGTACTTATGGCTGGTCAGATCTCCAGATTTACCGGACATAACTGCCCACCTTCCATTATACAGATGGCTGTGGAGTCTGTGCTTGATCAGACAAGCGACCTGTCAATCTATGAGACAAACAAGAATCTTTTATATAAAGAACTGACACGCATCGGCTACGAAATCGTCGAGCCGGGTGGAACCTTCTACATGTTTCCTCGTGCATTGACGGAAGATGCAAATGAGTTCTGCTGGCGCGCAGCCAAAGAGTTGAATCTGATTATCGTACCGGGTGACAGCTTCTTATGTCCGGGGCATTTCCGGATCTCCTACTGCGTGACAACGGATATGGTCGAAAAAGCCATTCCACTCTTTGAAAAACTTTACAAATTATATAGATAATTTCCGGTTTTTTCGGTATAATGAAGTTTGGTTTATAGGAGATACATAATTAGGAGGACAAAAATATTATGGAGAAAGAAGCTGGCACTAGTAAAAAGCCAAAGAAATACACGGGGATCCTGCTTCATCCAACCTCACTTCCGGGGCCTTACGGCATCGGTGAGCTGGGTGCAGGAGCTTATAGATTTGTTGATTTTCTGGAACGTTCAGGACTGAACACATGGCAGGTACTGCCACTCGGACATACCGGATTTGGAGATTCTCCATATCAGCCTTTCTCTGCATTTGCGGGACAGCCGCTTATCATCAGCCTGGATCATCTGAAGGAGTTGCATCTTCTTTATGATGAAGACTTCCGGGATATGCCGGCATGGAATCCTGAGCAGATTAATTATGGTGAATTAATCGAGTTTAAGACCGGTTTGTTGAAACTTGCTTACTCCCGGTTCCACGATGAGTCGCTATCCGATGGCATCCATGACAATCCGGAAATGAAACAGGCATATGATAATTTCTGCGAGACATCTGTCTGGCTGGAAGATTACGCATTGTTCATGGCAGGCAAAGACTATCATCAGGGCATGCCTTGGTACATGTGGGAGGATAACCTGAAGAAACCAACCAAAAAGCAGAAGGCATCCTGGGCGAAGAAGCTTGATACAGAGATGGGCTACTACAAATTCATCCAGTTCCTGTTCTATTATGAATGGACAACTTTGAAGAAATACGCAAACGACAAGGGCATTTCCATCGTAGGGGACATACCAATCTTCATGGCTTGGGACAGTGTGGATGTATGGGCAAACCAGAACCTGTTCCAGCTCGATTCCAAAGGATACCCAACCGTTGTTGCCGGAGTTCCACCGGATTATTTCTCAGCGACCGGACAGTTGTGGGGCAATCCGCTTTACAACTGGAAGAAGCATACAGAGACCGGTTATGAGTGGTGGCTGAACCGTATCCGTCACCAACTGACACTCTCCGACTTCCTGCGCATCGACCACTTCCGTGGTTTTGATAAATACTGGGCCATTCCTTATGGCGAGTCAACTGCAATCAACGGAAAATGGGTAGAGGCACCGGGCGTAAACTTCTTTACACAGTTAGAGGCAACGCTTGGTTACCATCTTCCGATTATCGCCGAGGATCTTGGTGAGATCGATGATTCGGTTATCGAGCTTCGTGACAAATTCGGGCTGCCTGGCATGAAAGTATTGCAGTTTGCATTTGAGAATCCGGAAGAAAATGATTTCCTTCCACACAATTTTGTTCGTAACTGTGTCTGCTATACGGGTACACACGACAACGATACAACCCTCGGCTGGTATAAGCACGCATATGAAGCTTCCAAAGACAAGCTCCGCCGCTACTTCTCAACCGATGGTAATGATATCTGCTGGATTATGATTCGAGCATGTTTTGGCTCTGTTGCAAACATGGCAATCGTACCTATGCAGGATGTGTTATGCTTAGATTCCTGGGCCCGTATGAACACACCGGGTGTCGGCGAAGGAAACTGGGCATGGAGATACAAAGAAGAAGCACTGACACATGAACTCGAAGCAAGATTATATGAAACCTGTAAAATGTTTGGACGATAAGAGGTGTATCTATGAAAACATTGGGAGTTGGAATCGTATTGATGGTGGCACTGTTCTTCTGTCTGCCATACCATCTCTACATGAAACAATTATGGAAGAAAAATCCTGAGAAATCATGGGGAAAAGCACGCAGGTTTGTATCCGGCTTCTTCCGTCTGGAATTAAAGCTGTCTGGATGCAAGGTGAACGTCATCGGAAAAGAAAATATACCGCAGGATGGGCCGGTGTTATTCGTTGGCAACCACCGCAGTTATTTTGACATCCTGATCTATCATGAAGCAATCGGAAAGCCACTTGGCTTCCTTGCAAAAAAAGAAATGGAAAAGATTCCGCTTCTCCCACTTTATATGCGGGATATCGGATGTCTGTTCTTAGACAGGGACGATATCAAGCAAGGCTTATCCGTGATTAAGCAGGGAACCGAATACATGAAGCAGGGACATTCGATGGTCGTATTCCCGGAGGGAACAAGGAATCAAACTGACACACTCCTGCCATTCCGTGAGGGCGGATATAAGATGGCGGAGAAGTCAAAATCCCCGATTGTTCCGGTATCAATCTGTCGTTCCGATCTGATGCTTGAATCCGCACCGAAGAGACGGATTCGCAGCCACAACGTAACGATTGAATTCGGAAAACCAATCTATCCTTGCGAGCTCCCACCAAAGGAACGCAAGGAGCGATATGCTGAATTTCCACAGCTTATTCAGGATATGTACGATAAAAATAATATTTAGAGGAGGATTTAAACCATGCCTTGGTGGTTAATTATGATTATTGTCATCGTAGTGGCACTGATACTTTTATTCGTGCTCTACAAAGTAGGTGACAAGCTGCAAAAGAAGCAAAATACACAGAGAGAACAGATGGCGGAAGCTGCACAGCCGATGAATATGCTGATTATCGATAAAAAGATGCTGCCATTAAAAGATGCCAATTTGCCTAAAATGGTAATGGAACAGACACCAAAACGTTATCAGAAGGCAAAGCTTCCAATCGCCAAAGTTAAAGTAGGGCCACAGATTATGAACATGATCTGTGACGATGCTATCTTTGATGAACTTCCAACCAGGGGCGAAGTCAAAGCCATGGTCAGCGGAATCTATATCATCAGTGTAAAGAGCGTCCGTGGCAAGAAGGTGACTCAGGAAGAAGAGACTGGAAAAAAGAAGAAAAAGAAGAGCAACTGGCGTACACGTATGCGGAAACGTCAGGTTGAGATGCAGAAGCAGTTGAACACCGAGATGCTCGAGAAAGCAAAATCCAAGGGCAAAGACAAACCAGTTGAAAAGTCTAAGGAAGAGCTTCGTCGAGAGAAAGAAAGAGCGAAGAAGATCAGTGACAAGATGTAAGAAGCAACCGGCAAATTTAAAAGATATTATCGGTTCCTTTACACCTTTTCTGGTCGCTGTGTTGGCGCAATATGTGTTAAATTTTATTGACGTAGCGATTCTTTTTATCAAGAATATGCGTTCCGACGCCAAATCAAACAGCGACAATACGATCGGCAAGATTTTACAAATGGATTATAACCAGCCCATGAATCAGGCATATCTTGTACTTGCACAGCACATTGTATTTTTGATCTGCTTTGGAATCTGGTATTACCGTATATTTTATCGAGGAAGTAACATTTCCGAAGATAATACAAAAGGACGCATGAAAAATATTTTTTCATGCGTCTGTTCTATACGGACTCCATTTTTATTGCTTGCCGGTGTTGCAATCCAGATTATGGTGGACGGAATCCTGAGTTTAGTAAGTCCCCTGTTTCCGGACACCTTTGCAGCCTACTATGAGCTTGTCTCAAAGGCTGTCGGTGTAAACCTGGCGGTTCCGATGATTATTGCAACATTTATTATCGCCCCAATCGGCGAAGAATTGTTCTTCCGCGGTGTGATTATGGGGTATGCAAAGCGCTACATGCCAGGTGCTTCCGCAATCCTGTTTCAGGGTGTGCTGTTCGGGCTATATCATGGCAATATCGTACAGGGTATCTACGCATGCATCTTAGGATGTCTGCTTGGATTTGTAGCTTACAAAGCGGATACACTGCTTGCAAGCATGATCCTGCATTTCAGCATCAACTTAAGTGTACTATTCATTCCATCCGTATGGTTTGAGGACACGTTACGATGCAGTATCATTACGGCTGGCGCGCTGGTACTTACGGTGCTGTTCGTATGGTTGGCGATGAGAAAGATGAGAAAGAAGAAAGAAAAGAGAAATACAGAAAAATAAAAGAGCCGGATGGATTTACATGTTTGTTGTAATCCATCCGGTTTTCTATTCTTACTTAATCATCTGTATGGCATATCTAATCCGCCAAACTATGTACATGCACCTTCATCTTCCGCTCCATCGGCAGTTCATTTCCCATCTCCATCGTATATTGCAGTGCAAGGCGTAAGGAAAATTCCTCTGCCAAAACGGCTGCCGCATAATCAATACCCTCTGCCGTATGCAGGAAATGCTTCGTCTGCAAGGTCACCGGAATCGAACCATAGCCGGTTGCGTATTTTGTATGATGTGTTAAGCCATGCTCATATACGAAGTCCGAATTCAATTCGCCACTCCGCGTCACACGAAGGCGGTTGTCGGAAAACAACATCGTACAGCGTGTCTTGTGTCCATCCCCGGACACATCCTCCACATAGGTAAGCTTCATCCCCTGTTCGGTCATGCTTGCCAGCGCTGTCGCCTGCGAGCGCATCACTTCACCGGTCTCCACATCTATATTTTCAAACTCAATGACTGCTTTCATTATGGACGTTCCTTTGCCATCTCGATCAAAGTCTCTACCAGACTCTCAATCGAATATCCCTTATCCTTCCAGAGCATTGGATACATACTGATGGAAGTAAAGCCCGGTAATGTGTTGATCTCGTTAAATACGACCTCGTTCGTATCCTTCTCTAAGAAGAAGTCTACACGTGAAAGACCGAATCCATCCAGTGCATTGAAGATTGCAACCGCATCCTTCTGCACTTCTGCCTCTTTTCCGTCCGGAAGATCAGCACCGATTACAGTCTTAGACTCTGCATTGTTGTACTTGGCATCGAAATCATAAAATTCTGCTGCCGCAAGAATTTCTCCCACGCGTGATGCTTTTGTACCCTTACCATAGCCAAGAACGGCACACTCGATTTCACGACCGACGATCGTCTCCTCAACCAAAATCTTATAATCATGCTTTGCAGCTTCCTTCAAAGCGACAACCAATGCTGCACGGTCATCCGCCTTGGAAACGCCCTTGGAAGAACCTGCCTTGGAAGGCTTTACAAATACCGGATAAGAAAGCTTTGCTTCGACGCGGGCTGTCACCTCGTCCATATCCTCTAGTTGTTCTGCCAGCACCGGCACATAAACAGCCTGACGAATTCCAAGTGTATCAACCACCAATTTTGTATAAAACTTATCCATAGAAGCTGCAGAAGCAAACACGCCACATCCGACATAGGGGATGTCTGCCATCTCGAACAATCCCTGAATCGTTCCATCCTCACCATACATGCCATGCAATACAGGGAAGATCACATCGATTGGCTGTACCTTCATCATATCGTCCTGCGAAATAATAAGTCCACCCTTTGTATCAGGCGAAATAATTGCAGAAACAGGACTTTCCTTCCAGCTTCCGTCCTCAATGCTTGCGATATCTTCTACAAGCTTCCACTCACCGTCTTTTGTAATTCCGATCAGGAACATGTTGTATTTCTCAAGATCTACTGCTTTGACAATTGTAACAACTGACACGCAGGATACTTCATGCTCGGATGAGCGGCCGCCAAATATTACTGCTAGATTCTTTTTCATGGTTTTTGCCTTTCATAGGAAATAATTTATTTCCCATATTATAGCAACTTAGAATCTATCCTGCAACCATTCAAGAATCTTTAACTTTACTTTGACATCACCGGGCTTCGTGTCCCGCTTCACAAATAATTTCTCGTAGCTTTCCTCATCAAGTGCCTGTGCAAGCTTCTCTGTATCTGCCGAATCAACAACTGCACCCGCGTCCATCGTGTAACACATCATCGGATACAACATGCACCAGAAGTTCTCTCCCTTTGCCTCACCGATATCTATGCGAAGCGCCCGGTAGGTTCCTGCCGGAAGCACCAGCTCGCCATATTCCCGGATGGGAAACTCCTCTCTCGTAATATATGCCTTCACCTCATACGCATACCCGGCATCCTCCACAACTGTGCGCGCCGTATCGCGAATTGCGGACAGATTCTGTGCCAGATACAGGATTGCCTCGCTGTCATTTTCCGCCTTCTGCAGATCCTCCGCAAGCAAGGAAAGTACCGCATCACGCACAGCGTATTTTAACTCCAGATCTGCTTCGCTGTCACTATTTGCACGTACATGAAACCGCACGATCACATCCTCCGGGCTTTTCAATGCATCCTCATAGACATCTGCACCAATAACATTTTGGTCCACCGTTCCAATCAGATTGCTTTCGAATGCCGCTGCATCTCTATCTCCAAATACCTCCTGCAGCTCTGCATTAAGCGCCCCCTGATCTGCAACGGATAATTTCATATTCCCCTCACGGAACAGACTAACCACATCACGTACACTGCCCCCACTTGCTATATGCAGGGCACTTGTAAGAAAGATACCGCCACATACGCCGATCAAAATTCCAACCATGGCTCCTTTAAGAATCCTATAACCCATAACCAATTCCTCCATCGAAAGTTGATATCTGGTTACAAGTTTTCCCTTCCATACGCAGCCTTAATCATTTCCCGTAAAATATATTTCTTCTGCCCTGTTTCCATCACAACCGGTATCGACTTTGAGATTCCCGGTCGATGTCCGATCTCCAACAAAAGCGGGTGAATCTCCTGTCTCGTCATATCTGCAGCGATCTGCTTCATATGTCCAAAATCCAACTGCCGCTCCTCCTGCTCACGATACAGATCCGCTGCCTTCTCCAGACTTTCCGCCTGCACATGATACAGTTTCTGTCCAATACTGTTTTCCCCTTCGTACCCTGCAATATCCGCAATTACAAACGTAAACTCATATCCTTTCTTCCCTGTCTCGACCTGCATTTTCTGCACATAATCCCGGTGCTCGAGAGTCTCCTTCTTCTGCTCGGTGGCTGTAAAATCATTCTGGATAAATTGTCTGCCAAGCTTTTCATTCCCGATCAATACACTGCCGATTGCAGCTAACACGGTCAGGCATACAAATCCGATTCCCCATTTCACACGCATCTTTATTTTCACCCACATAACGATCAATGGAAACAAAATGCCGATTGCAAGATCCGCATACAGAAAATACCGCATGCCATATTTCACAACTGACTCAAACTGCATGCCATATGCAATCAGACAGGCAAACACGAACATCACGACAAATGTTATAACCCGTCCACTTCTATGCTTCACCTCACACAGCGAATATAAAAAGTCCCTCGTCTGATGCAGATACCCACTCACAACCGCAAATACACCGATGATCCAAAACGACATCACAAGATAATCAAGCCGCGCAACAGCTCCGCCGGGAAAAGAAGCCGCTTCCATCACATTGAACGATGCTGTCGTCTCACTTGCCATCCAGCCATATCCAAGAATCGCCACAATAAACAGATATGCAAATACAATCGTAAATACAATCCACAGCAAAAGCCGGATTGCGCCCATTTTATCCTTCTCTTTGACACATGGTCGACTATATAACTGCAGTTCAAGAGGCGACAGTGCAAGAAGGATCGCATAAGCACCCTTAAACACGCCGGACACCCGCGACTGCGACGTAATACCTGCCACGATTGCACCGATATCAATATTCGATACAGAGAATACGACTATGAGAATAAGCGGTACAACCATCCAGCCAAACAGCAATTCAAACATCCGTCCCCTGCCTTCCATTGTCTTGGACGCACCATACAATGTAATTCCAAGAAATGGCAGGAAAATCCACCATACCGAAAAACTGGATAACAGATACTTCTGCAGAATCATAGAGAAAAATACAGCGATCAACGTTGCGCGCATCAGATAACGAATCGCATACAACACATCCAAAATTCCAGATGTCCACCCCATATGATTACGAATCGCATTGATATATCCACATGGAACAAATTTCGCCAGATACAGCATCAATGCACCATAAAACACAACCAGCCCAAGTCCGGTCACAAGCGCTGCCACATGATATTTGCCCGCAAGCGACAACGTAATATAGGGAATCATCATCATACTGATCGTTACACATTCAAGATAACTCATACGAAACCACTGTCGTTTTGAGATCTTACCGTCTGTCAGATTCATGTTTCTCCCCCTCTCCTGTCAGCTGTTCACCACCATTCTCCTTAGTTCCAGCCACATCCTCCCGCAACCGCACTCTCGCATCTTCCCGTGCAAAGATCGGACGTTTCCGCATCCACGAGATGGGGGCTCGAAATACAAAATCCTGATTTGCATATGCCCGCTTTCCATTTCCGGCAACCACCGGATACATATACGGAATTCCGAAACTCATTAACCCGGACAGATGCACCACAATCACTAAAAGCGCCAAAATATACCCATACAATCCCCAGATTGCAGACGGAATGATCACGAAGAACTTGAGCAGACGAAATACCGATGCAAACTCCTCATTTGGAATTGCAAAACTCGCGATCGCAGTAAGAGCCACCACAATCACAACCATCGTACTCACAATTCCCGCCTCCACCGCAGACTGCCCAACGATCAGACCCCCGACGATACCGATCGTGTTGCCAAGCGGTCCCGGCAGACGTATCCCCGCTTCCCGCAGAAGCTCAAACAAAAACTCCATCAAAAGCATCTCGACTATCACCGGAAATGTCACCATGCTTCGTGCCGATGCGATCGCATATAAAAGCTTCGTCGGCAGGGTGTCACTGTGATACACCGTGATCGCGATGTACAATCCCGGCAGAGACACCGCCAGAAATGCAGCGATATACCGGATGATCCGCGCAAATGTTCCAACTGCCCAACGATTATAATAATCATCCGAGGTCTGCAGCAGCATATTCAGATTACAGGGTGCAAGGATCACCTCCGGTGAGTTATCAAATACGATTGCCACTCTGCCCTCCGTGATTCCTGCTGCCACTTTGTCCGGTCTGGTTGTCGACTGAAATGTCGGAAATGGAGAATACCAGTTTTCCATCAGATGCTGTGCCATTCCACTGTCATAGATTGCATCAATATCATAGCGATGCATATCCTCACGCACGCGCTTTACCAGATCTTCGGATGCTACATCTGCCAGATACACAAGCGCATAATCCGTCCGTGTGCGCTCCCCGATCGTATCTTGTTCCACACGCAGCTTTGCATCCTTCACCCGGCGACGAATCAACGCGGTACTCTGCCGGAATCCCTCATTGAAACTATCCTTTGGACCACGCATCCCCCCTTCCGTGTCATTTTCAGAGATTCCACGCAGGGGCAGTTTCTTCGACGAAACAATCATGGCTCTCGCGTAGCCATCGATTAAAATTGCGGTATCTCCCTTCAGAATCGACCCGACCATCTTATCAAACGATGTCTCTTCTACAATATCCGCTGTCTGCACCTCCTGATATAAGATGCTGTCCCAGACATCCCTTGCCGAGTTTCCCCGCCATTCGTAAGAAAGCGGCTTTAAGATTGTCTCCTCAATCATTTCATTCTTGGTCAATCCATCGATATAGATGACGTGCATATACACCATGCCCTCCGCCCGCTCCATCGCGAAAGACTTCTGTACCACATCACCACAGTTATCAAATAATATATTCAACACCTTTTTATTCTCAGCGAGACTACTCCGCAAAGGCACTTTGAGTTTATTTTTATCATCATACAGATCTTTCCAGTCCATAAAAAAACCTCCAAACTATACATAAGCTAGTATGTATGGTTTGAAGGTTTTTATTCTCGTTAATCTTCTTTCTGCAGATTTCGAATCACGATCTGCTCCTGATTGTAGATATGCTGCTTCATAATCTCCTGTGCAGTTTCCACATCGCCTGCCAAAATCGCCTCTGTAATCTGGTCATGCTCACGGATCAAATTCTCATGATAAGAAAAATCCTTCACATATTCAAACCGATATCGGTATACCTGCTCCCGCAGATTCATCGCAATCGTGATCAGCTTCTGATTTTTCGATGCACGGTATATCGTATTATGAAAGCGCTCATCGCCTTCTACAATTGCTTTCACATCCTTTGACTTCACCGCTTCGCGAAACGCCACGCATGCCTGCTTGATTTCCTGCTTCTCCTCCTCGTCGATACGCTCACACGCAAGCTTCACTGACAAAGAATCAATCGTCATACGCACCTCCAGCGCATCCTTTAAGTCCTTGACTGTGATTTTTGCAACCTCGGCACCTTTTCGTGGAACCATGACAACCAGCCCTTCCAGCTCCAGCATCCGAATTGCCTCACGCACCGGTGTCCGGCTGACACCCAGCTTATTGGCAAGAGAAACCTCCATCAGACGCTCACCCGGCTGCAGTTCTCCCTGTATAATCGCCTTACGCAATGTATGAAATACAACCTCCCGAAGTGGCAGATATTCATCAATATTCATATCTAATTTCATAACCGCTACCTCCTTGTAGTAATGTTCCGCAAAATAGCTTTTACCCCAAATCATATATTGTGCAGACAACAAAAAACAACTGTGTATACAATATACATTACTATGCACAGTTGTTTTTTTCAAGTAATTTTTTATTCACTTAACAAGGCTGCGTCACATAAACCTCCGAAAGCCCATATGCCGTGCGAATCTTCCCTGCTGCTGCCTCGGCGATTTCTCTTTCTGTATAAAGCCCAAACACCGTTGGTCCACTGCCGCTCATAATCGCATTTTCTGCCCCTGCATCCTTCATTGTCTGCTTAATCTCTTCGATCAATGGGTAGAATTTCGTTGTCACGGTCTCTAACACATTTTCCATGCGAGCCGCAACCCCTGCCAGATTTTTCTGTTTCAGCGCTTCCACCATCCCCGCAACATCCGGATGCCGCTCTAATTCGTTTGCATGCAGGTTCTCATAAACCATCTTCGTGCTGACTGATACGTTCGGTTTTGCCACAACGACATAACAATCCGGCAACATCGGAACCTCTGTCAATACCTCTCCGATTCCTTCCGAAAGCGCGGTCTTCGCCAGAATACAATATGGTACATCCGCTCCAAGTGTAACACCGAGCTTCATCAGATCTTCCGTCGACACATCTAATCCATACAGCTCACGCATCGCATGGAATGCTGCGGCACAATCCGTACTGCCTCCGGCCATCCCTGCTTCGACCGGAATCCGCTTCACGATATCCACATGAACTTTCCCTGTCAGATTATAGGTCTGCCCCATAAGTGCAACCGCCTTATAGACAAGATTTCTCTCATCGCATGGCACAAACTCCTTGTCACAGGAAATTGTGATCTCAAACGTCTCTGCCGCTTCTATTGTAAAAGTCAACGTATCATATAAACTCAGGTTCTGCATGATCATACAGACATCATGGTAGCCATCTTCCCGTCTGCGCAGAACATCAAGTGCCAGATTGACCTTTGCATATGCATTTCTCGTAAGTTTCTTCATGTTTCGCTTCCCCTTTATCTGTGTTAATAACTTATTATAACAAGGATTCTATGATTTCACAATCAATAACCGGTCGCCCTCAGATATGGCATCCGACTCCAGATTATTTAACTGTCGGATTGAATCAATCGACGCATAATATTCCTTTGCAATACTCCATATACTATCACCTTTTCGTACTACATACCCGACGATACCCGGCTGAGCCGCCTTTTTCGCCTCATCGATTGGCAGGATCTGCATATCCGTTATAACTGAGCTTTCCCCTTTGGCAAAAACTGATATATTCAGGTTTACCTGCGCCTTGATCTCGATTTCCTCACTGTTTAGCAATGCGGCATTCAACTGATCAATACATGGAGAGATTCGGACGGAATCCTCCTGTGCAAGCGGTACGGTATCCGCAGTATACGAAAATGGAATCTCCATCTCGACTGAACTCATCGGATCATCCCCTGTTGCAATATAAAGCACACAGCACTTGACAACGCCCGTGATCTCCGCTCCATTTTCCCCTACAGCCACATCGTCGATATCCACATCACCGTACACATGACAGATCTGCAACAGCTTCGCCTTATCTCCACCAATCTGCTTTCTGGCTGACACCTTCGCCTTTGCCGCATTTTTCAACAGAAGATTCTCATAATCAAGCACTTCATATTGCGGCACAAGCTCCGCATTTGGAGAATACACATCTGACAGCATCCGACAGTCACAATCCGCATACAGCTTGATATTCATATCAATATTATAATCACAGCCAAACATACGATCCTCTCCATCTCCATTTGGACGGATCGTAATCTCCCCCTTGCCTAACACATAATCAACAGAGATCACCATACCCTCCGCAGCCCCGGTACAAGGGATCTCACGGTATAGTGATCGTACAGAAAAGATTGACTGTACCGGCAGACGTTCCTCACTGCTCCTATATAGAATAAATATCTCAATCTCGCCCCGCACAAGCAGCTTCTCATCCCCGGCTTTTGTCTCCATATTCCGGAGAGCAACGCACTGCCATAAAATCTCTTGAATATTCGGTTTATTCTGCGGGATTTCTAACTCCTCCCGCACCTTCAACACATCCCTCTTTGCAAGCACGACCTGACTATATGTAATATCCCGGTACTGGCAATCGACACCCTCCCCCTGTTCGAGTCCCATTGCCGCATCGACACACATTTCCTCATAGACATTCACACGCGTTCCAATCAATCCTCGTACTTCAAGCTTACGGGAATTAATCATGCTCACCGTCAGATCTTCCAACTGACTGTGACAATCAACCTGACTCGAAGAAGACACCCCATCGCAGTTCACTACATCTTCAAACGGAATCTCACTCTGGAACTGACATAACCGCGGAATATCGCCCCCCGTCCGATACAGAACACGGATACAGACCGATCCTGTAATCCGAACCTTTCCGTCCTCCGGGATCATTGATTCAAGCAGAATATGCCCTTCCTTCGCAACGATTTTCTCCATATCCCCCTTGCTGTCCGGTATTGTAAAATCATCATCGACAGTAATCTGCGAATATTTGGATTGCGTCAGCACGCTTGTATGTATTTCCTTCTTCGAAAACTCCATAATTCCCTCCACAAAAATATAATCATACCCTCTGTTTATATGTATTCCGGCTCCCGTAATTTTATGATGCTTTCTCTCCAATATTTTTTACGGTTCATAATCACCGCGGCAATTTAACGCATCCATCAGGATACATTTAGTACCGGCAGGTTCAGACGCGGCAGACGGATTACAACATACGGATACATAGATGAATGACCGACAGATGCACCTGCACTGTCCGCATCTGTTTTCGTAGTCAGCTCTGACGGATTCTCCTGCAAGGCTTCCTGCGTCTTCAAATCTGTCTTAACATAGATTGCCCGATCAGTCTTATAAAGTTCTTCCACAACTACACATAGATTCTCCCTGTCATGCGCCCCATATCCAACCGCAATATACAAATTCTCCTTCGTCGTGTAACTGATTTCAAACGGACGCAGCTTCTTTTCTTCTATGATCAGCTTCAGATCATCAGGAAGCTCTGTCTCTGCACACACAGTAAATTCCAGATCCTTCCTTTCTCCTGCCTCCTGCTTTCGACATCCCGCCGATACACACGCAAGCGCAACTAACACCAAAATCATAATCTGCCCCCTGCTCATGATCAAAGTCGACTTTTCTTTCCTGAAGTTTTCCATGAAAGCCCTCATTTCTTCATCCAATTTCCATTTTCGTGAAAATAGATGATAAATCCTTTCATCTACGCAGGTTGCGCAAATGAAACTATTTTGCTAAAATATATGTGGTTTTTTCCGCCCTATGCGCAAAACCACAAATATGAATGTAAGAGGCGTAATCATGTCAAAAAAAATTAATCGTAATGACCCTTGTTGGTGCGGCAGTGGCAGAAAATACAAAGTCTGCCATGAAATGTTCGATGATAAGATCGCGAAGATCGCACATCAGGGACATATCGTTCCAACTCATAATCTGATAAAAAATGCAGAACAGATCGAGAAGATCAAAGAAAGTGCAAAAATCAATATCGCTGTACTTGATGAAATCCAGAAAACTATTCACGAAGGAATGTCCACCGCAGAAATCGATAAGATTGTCTACGATATGACAACCGATATGGGTGGTATTCCGGCACCTCTCAATTATGAAGGTTTCCCATACAGCGTATGTACTTCCGTCAACGATCAAGTTTGTCACGGTTTTCCATCGCCGGATGTTATCTTAAAATCCGGTGACATTATCAACGTAGACTGCTCTACGATATTAAACGGCTACTTCTCGGATTCATCCCGTATGTTCTGCATCGGGGATGTCAGCCCGGAGAAGAAGAATCTTGTCGATGTAACCAAAGAAGCAATGATGAAAGGACTTGAGCAGGTAAAGCCTTGGGGCTTCCTCGGTGATATGGGGCAGGCTGTACACGATCATGTTTATGCAAACGGCTATTCCGTTGTCCGCGAGATCGGTGGTCATGGTGTCGGCATCGAGTTCCACGAAGAGCCTTGGGTCAGCTACAACTCAAAAGCAGGTACTGAGATGCTTATGGCTCCCGGCTTCATGTTCACGATTGAACCGATGGTCAACATGGGCAAACCGGATATCTTCGTCGATGAGGCAAATGATTGGGAAGTATATACAGAAGACGGTCTTCCATCTGCACAGTGGGAGATTCAGGTTCTTGTCACCGAAGATGGTTATGAGATTATTTCTTACTAAATAATGAATAGCATCAAAAACGGTACTGAATTCAAATGTTCAGTACCGTTTTTTTGATTCTACCTTGTTTTACAAAAAAATACAGTGTAAAATATGTTATGGATATAATAAAAACGGGGAGAAATAAAGTTGAATTATAATATTGAATACAAAATTGCAGATCTCAGAAGTAGTTTGGGAAAAGAAAATAATTATCAATATTTCCCAGATTTTGAGTTTACCGACAACAATTTAGAACAACTCTTTGAAGAATATTCCAAAATCATAAATGAGAAAAACAGAGCCAAATTTGAATATCTGAGAGAAAGTATGCCTTCTCTGGATGAGATGAAGTGCATCGTAAACGATATATTAGAATTTTATGATAAGAATTTCAGAATATACACTTCAGATCAGGAACACACAATTACACTTCGATTCTTTGTTCATGTTAAGTTTATCGGCGAAGATGGAGATGCATGTGAAACATGTATCCGGATTGGCTGTAAGAATTTTGCGGAATGTGGAAATACCAATGCAAGTGTTAAGAAATTCCTCAATCAAATCCCTTATGAAAAAAACGAATACTTTAAAAACCGTTTACGGCTGACACTGGCACATGAACTTTACCACGCTTTACATATGAGACATTGCTCCACAATCCAAAAAACATTTGGCAGTAATCCCTACGAAACTATACTGGATGAAATATTTGCAGAATATTTTTCTTATGTTTATCTTGTTGATTTTCTAAAGAGAACAGACGGCGAAGACGGAATGTATTTCAATTGGAAGCGAAACAACGTCATCGACTGGTATAAGGATGCACGATATTTTGGTTTAGGGAGAAAATATCTTTTCGAAGAAACTTACTCAGAGACAGAGATTGAAGAAGATAAGCAGGAGTTTCAACGCCTGATGGCTGATAACAACACCTGCGACATAGTTTCAAGAGCGAATTATCCTGTTTCTGTAGCAGAATATGCAGCGGGATATATTTTGGTCTTTTATGCCAACAAATTTGAAGAAGGTAAGATAGGGAAACATATGCATTTATATTCCGACATGTATCAACAATATCTTACTGGAAATGCGAAGGATGCTTTATTAACACTAATAACTGTAAAAGATAAATACTATTAATAATTAACAATAAACGAGGAGGATAGCATGGCAAAGGATATTATCATAATTAGTACACAGGAATATGAGGATTTTAAGAATAACTACGGGATTAAGAACCTGAAGACTCTAAATTCTGATGGTGCAAAAGTTCCAATTTCCGAACTTGAAAAGAATGCTTTGGAATGTATTATAAAGGCAGGTATGTTTGTTCCAAAGGGAGATCAATATATTGTAAATGATAAACTACATGCAATGTATTTTGCAATTCACCATTTTATGGAAACCGGAAACCATCTGGATGCATTTGACTTATACTGTGTTTATTCAGGTGCGTTTCTGAATGATAAAGGTGACCAGCTTGAAAGTATGATGAATTTCGTTGCATCTTATGAAAATGGTGCTGCAAGACTGGTTCAAAGTCATAGAGATCATTATGTGCATTCTGTTTATGTATTCATCTTGGGTCTGGCGCTTTTTAATACCCAGACAGCATTCCGTGAAAGTTTTAACAAGAGTTATACTGCAAACTGTAAAAAAGAATATGAATGCTATTCAAAATTCGTTGATTTGTGGGGCTTAACTGCATTATTCCATGATATTGGTTACCAGTATGAGATTCCATTTAATCAAATTCGGGAAAATAATAAGTTTGATTATATTGATATAAGCCTTAAGGACGGTGATTCTTCTTTCAAGGGGAACCCGGCAGAAACCCGGTATGTATATCTGCAGTACAAGAATATGGACAAATACACCGAATTGACCAGTATGTTTCGTGTGTATGGACAGACATTAAAAAATAAGATGTTATATTCGGATGAGCACCTCAGCAAATGCTCAAAAGCCTTGGTAGATGATACCTTTTTACCAAAGGATATCGAAGATGTTCTTGCTTATCATATCCAAAGAAAGTTTATCTCCAGAGACTATCTTGACCGGGAAAAGATTGCTGCCAAATTGCGTCAGAAAAACACGCCAACCGAAATTGAACCTAACAAAGATAAGGGTGAAAACGCCTATCAGGTATTTATGGATCATGCTTACTATAGCGGAATTCGCCTGTTCAAGCAGATGATCTATATCTATGGATTAAAATTCTGTACAAATACCAGCCGTCTGACAGAAGTTATGGATGCACTTACTGCTATTACGATGCATAACAAATTCTTTGAATTTGAATTGAGCAACAGGGAACATATGCAAATGGATGAGCACCCACTTGCATATTTGCTCATTCTTTGTGATGAATTACAATGCTGGGATCGTACATCGTTTGGTAAATCTTCTCTGAAACAGTTCCATGCCCTTGATTGTGAGTTTGAATTCAAGGATGGTGGTATTAATGCAAATTACTGTTTTGATGAGAAGAATGATGCAATCTCGTTTAAAAACGGTAAAATTCAGACTATTAATGTGGCAGGTCCTTTGGAAAAATTCCTTATCAATAAAGACAAGAAGGATAAGAACGGAAAAAAGATTAAACGATATATTGATATGATTAACCCTGATGTAACAAAGGACTGGGATGAAAACGACTGCACAACCTGGCATGTAGCATCCGGTGATTATCCACCGGGAGATGACAGTAAATTCCTGTGGTCCATTAATGACATCGTAGATTGTACAGGTTCCCAGGGAAAAAGCATTTCCGTTTCTGTGAAAGCTTCTTTTAAGAAAGCCGGCAATAAGTATTGCAGAGAATATCTGACAACCATCAGTATGGAAGACGTGTATAAGCTTGCAGAGAAATCATACGAAAACTACTTCAAAGAAAATGAAAATATTTCGGCTTTTAATGACTCTTCAAGACTCATTCAAGATAAGCTTCATGATATAATGATGATTAAATACGTGGGTGAAATACTTAACGTGGTTCATTGTTTTGCATTAAAAGAACAAAAGGCTTTTAACCGAATTCTACAATGGGATGATTTTACAGATAAAGACAAGGAACAAATGATCGAAATTATGATTAAATATCAGCAAAGATTTATAGCTGAGAATCATATCATATATAGAAATGCAATTGATGATCTCGATGTAAAAGAATTCAGTAAATCATGGGTAGAAAATATCCTTAAAATTCTTCTTACCTATCCTGGAATTGAAGTTTATAGAATTTAATTGAAACAATTCAAACCCACCGGTTCTGATATGTACCCAGAATTCTGGACACATATTTATGAACTAGGTTGAACACATGGATGCTATCCTGTATTGTACAGGTGGCATCCATTTTGTTTTTGCCTGAATTCTTTTGTTATTATAATAATCTATATATTCTTCAATTGCTTGTGAGAATTCTTCAAAAGAAGAATAGTCTTTTTCATTTCCATAATACATCTCATTTTTTAATCTTCCAAAAAATGTCTCCATAATACAATTATCATAACAATTACCTTTTCGTGACATGGATTGTATAATGCCATGTTCCTGTAAGGCATTTCTAAAATAAGCATGTTGATACTGCCAGCCTTGGTCTGAATGAAATATCAATCCTTCAATTGAAGGAAATTTTTCAAATGCTTTATTGAGCATTCTCGTTATCTGTTCAAGATTAGGACTCTTGGACAAATCATATGAGATGATTTCATTTGTATTCATATCCAGCACTGGAGAGAGATAACACTTTCCCCATGAAAAATTGAACTGTGATACATCTGTAGTCCATTTTTGCAAAGGCGATGTTGTGCTGAAATCTCGATTTATTATGTTATCAGCAATCTTACCAACTTCACCCGTATAAGAATGATATTTCTCCTTTGGTCGTTTTCCGGCTAATCCTGATTCATGCATAAGACGCTGAACCCTCTTATGGTTCACCCGATATCCACGATTAATAAGTTCCTGATGAACTCGTCTTACGCCATATCTGCGCTTGTTTTCATCAAAAATACTTTTTATTTCTTCTAGTACTTCCTTATTGCGTTCAGCAACAACATCGTTTCTGCTAATCTCAAAATAGTAAGTAGATCTAGCCATATGCATTGCTTTAAGCAGATACTTTAATTGGTATCCTTTTTCTCTGAGGTCCTTGATGATTGCTGCTTTTTCGCCTTGAGTTGCGCAGCCCATTTTTCTTGCCTCAAGGCGATCCGTTTTTTTATTATTTCATTCTCCGCTTTGATATATTCGTTTTCCGATCTCAAGCGCATCAGTTCTTCTCGTTCTGATTCTGTTAAAGGTAATGGATTTGTTGACTTCTTCATTTTTAATTCCTTTGTTGAACGTCCTTTTTTACTTCCTACTAATCCATTATATCCTTGTGATTTATATTTGTATATCCATTGATAAAGTATTCCTGGGCTAATACCTGCTTCTGTGGCAACTTTCCTCTTTGGTATGCCTGCAATGACTTTTAAAACCAGTTCAAGTTTTTCTTCTGGTGTCCACACTTTATTGAACACCTTATGTTTTAAAACTTCTGGACCATGTAAATCAACCAATCCAGACCATTCTCGTATATGTCTTTTGAGAGTATCTGGATTCGTATCCTCTGGGATATCTGGATACAAACCCGAATGATACAATTCAACACACATCAGTTTAAACTCATAACTATAACGCATAAAAATACCCTCCTTACTGGTTGTCCAGTAAAGAGGGTACATATCATTCACCGGTGGGTTATTTTTAACTCTATAAAAAAAGTCAATTATCTATCAGAATGATTTATCAATAAATGGTAGTCCGCGATGGATATACGTGATATCTTCCGCTTCATCATACGTGAAAGCAATATTCACGTTTACCTTGTGGTCGTTCTGGTAGATATATTCCGGGACATTATCACTATAACCATAGATACACAAGGTGTCCTGCAATTCAATTTCGTTGCGTTTCTTTGCATGCATCATCTCCAAGAAATCCGCTGTCGCTTTCCGCATCTCATCTTCGGTCATCCGCCCTTTTTCCTGGCTGCACAGATAGAGATTGCTGTTGCCGGAAAGTCCAAGATCCGCATAGATTTGTTCCAACTGTTCCTTGCATCGGTAGATCTTCTCTGTCGACTGATTTTTTAATGCAATCTCTGTCATCAGATAATTTTCCTGCGTAGTCGTGCCATCCACATTTGTCTGTTCCATCGAGATCAACCGGAGTGTCGTATCTCCATTTTCACCTTTTTTTATGAATACTGTGGAAATATTTTCCCCCTCGGCATTCGTCTGCAGTCCATAACCGGAATCAATTCCAAGCGTCCTTCCTACCTGCAGCAGGATTTTCTCCCTTGCTGCCTCTGTCATTTTTTCGTCTCCATAATGCGCATACAATTTCACCTCTGCCGCAGTGACATTCTCTACGCCATTACTCATGACCTGCGTCACCATCTGACTTTCCCGGTCAATGCGCTTCGTAATAAAGATCTGCAACGCAACCGCTGCCCAGATAAGTACAACTACATATATATTCTTTTTCGTGCTCATAATCCTTCCCCTTTTTCAGATATTTCCACAACATGTCATCTGTGTCTGTTGCATATTCCAAATATTCCACAACAGAACATCTACATCTGTTTCGTATTAGAAGTCTTGCCATGTTTTACACATCTTATACATGTAATTTCCACTTTACTTTATCGCATTAACGCGTTATACTGCATATGACTGATGTTCCACGTACATCACATTTATCTATAGCATAAAACATTTACTGCATTTATTTACTCTACAGAAAATGCTTGCAAACAGGAGGTATATTATGACAATCGGAATTGTTGGACTTGGATTGATCGGTGGTTCATTTGCAAAAGCATACAGTGACAACGATGAACACAAGGTTCTTGCTTATAACCGCAGTAAAGAAGTAATTCAGGCTGCATATAACGATAAAGCCATCGACGGTGAATTAAACGAAGGAAATATCAAAGACTGCGATCTCATCCTGCTGTGCCTCTATCCACAGCTTTGTATTGACTATCTCACAAAGATGGCGCCTTACATTCAAAAAGACACAATGGTGATTGACTGCTGTGGAACGAAAGAGCTGATTTGCAAATCCTGCTACCCTATCGCCAGACAGTACGGATTTACCTTTATCGGTGGACACCCGATGGCCGGACGCCATTTTTCCGGCTATGCATACAGCACAAAGACGATGTATAACGGCGCTTCCATGGTGCTTGTACCAGAAGACCTGAACGATACAAAATCTCTTGAACGCGCAAAAAGATTGCTCTCACCGATTCATTTCGGCAAATTTACAATCTGCGATTACGACCGCCACGATGCAATGATTGCATTCACATCCCAGATGGCACATGTAGTATCAAACGCATATGTAAAAAGTCCGACAGCAAAAAATCACGATGGTTTCTCCGCCGGAAGCTACAAGGATCTGACACGTGTTGCCTGGTTAAATGAAACTATGTGGACGGAGCTTTTTTTAGAGAATAAAAAACATCTGATCAAAGAACTTGACTATTTTATCACCGCTTTACAGGAATATAAAACTGCGATGGAAAACGATGATGCAGAAACATTAAAAAAACTCCTCGCAGATGGTAAACACTGCAAGGAGCAAATTGACGGAATTACAGGGGAATAAGTTACTCCTGATAATTCGATACAAAACAACTGACGATGCCACACAGAAATCCCGCAACAAAAAGGTAGATACCTGCCTGAAGGCTTTTCCATACAGATGCGGCATCTATCATAGACACATTAGATGTGGATTGCGTAAAAGACTCCACCTTATCCATAATCCAGGCAGCTACATTTCCTGCATCCACAATCGCCAGAATTATCATACACAGAACAATCATACAGGGTATCGCCTTCAGTGGCGGTATCCTGACAAATGATAATACAAGCATTCCCACCGCTGCAATCAGAATTCCAATCGGAATACCTCTCCACATATCTGATATCAATCCTACATTTTCACAGATCTTCATAATACTGTATCGTATTTGTACACTTGAATGAAATGCCGAGAAATCAATCGCTGGTACAAACATACTGCAGGCCAGCAGTATGGCTGAGAGAATCCCCAGCACCATACTTGCTGTCACGATTTTAGTTTGCTGATATTGTTGATTCTGACTATCCATATTCCAAAATCCCCTATCCTTCTATTTTACGTTTTCGCGCAAGAAAATCTCCCACCGTTCCAATCGTATATACGACAAGTCCAATGATATACAATACAGGGCCAATACCTTTACCTGCACTGTAATTTGCAGATGTTCCCAATTGTTTTGCCAGGCGGACATTACTCTCCAACGCATGAAGCGATTGTACATATGCCTGATTTTTCATAACAATGATATATATGACAATCATGACAACAATCGGTACGAAACGCATAATCGGATTATCTGCAAATCTACGCAGACATTTAATATAATCCGAAGCAGAGAGAAGCAGCATCCATACGCCAACAAGAATTGCCACGATACCCAGCACTAAGATTATGGTTGCTCCCGTTGCCAATATGCTTCCATCCTCTTCCACCATAGAGCTCTTCATACCCAGTTCAAACAGGCTTGCTTTCCTTTTTATATCAAAATATTTCTCATAGATCCAATTCAAAAACGGTGCAAGATACAACATAATTGCTCCGGCAAATGCCAAAAGCAAATTCACATCTTGTCCCACCGACTGAAAATATCCAACAATATCAATTGCCTTCTCAGGATCTGCTGGTTTTCGATGATTTTTCTTCTCTGTCTGCGGCTGCGCTGCCTGTTTCGCAGCATTCTTTGCCGCAACCTTCGCCCGCTCTTTCGCTTTTATTTTCTCTTCTTTTTCAGCCCGCTTTATATCTTCTTTTGTGACCTTTAACACGATTGGTTCTTCTAATGGCGCACCACAAGCCTCACAATACATTGCTCCTTCCGGAATTTCTTTTCCACATTCCTTGCATACCATTTTCCATCACCCCTATCTTCTATCATCTCATATTCCTTGAGATTCCATATACAACGATGGCTGCCGAACCATACCGGCTCGACAGCCATACTTTGATACCTATGTATTATTTGTTTCCAATCTTGATGCCAAGCTTGTCTAACACTCTTGGAGCTGCCGCTGCAATTACTGCGATAAATCCAATGATTGGACCTACACCATGATTACAATGACCCTTAACACCATCACTCCACTCTTTTATCAGCTTAATAGAATCCTTCGCATCCTTCATATTTCCCTTCATGCCATTTGTAGCAGCGAGAATAACGAAAAGCAAAGCAACTGCAATGATAATAAGATCTACATAAGGAACAACCTTCATCTTTTCTTTGATATTTGCAAGTGCAGGAATATAATCTGCAATCTCCCATGCTATAAGAACAAGTCCCAGAAGGATGAACATAGCAGCAAAGAATCCATACACACCTACACCGCCATCACCTGCAAGCTTGAACATATTTGCTGTTTGCTTTTCAGTACTTCCATCATATTTAAGTTTGAATGAGAACCAATGGAATAACGGTGCGATCAAAAGCAGGAATGCACCTGCCAGACGAGCAATCATCATATAATCACCCTTCAGGTTATTAATAAATGCATTCATACCACCACTCTGTGGCTGATAATATCCGCCCATCGGCTGCTGATATCCCATCTGTGGCTGTACCGGCTGACCCATCGGCTGCTGGTATCCCATCTGTGGCTGTGCCGGCTGACCTATCGGCTGCTGGTATCCCATCTGTGGCTGTACCGGCTGACCCATCGGCTGCTGGTATCCCATCTGCGGCTGTACCGGCTGACCTATTGGCTGCTGGTATCCCATCTGTGGCTGTGCCGGCTGGCCTGTTGGCTACTGGTATCCCATCTGTGCATTTACTGACTGCTGTGGCTGTACATTATCGGCTGGCTTATCCGCCTGAATTGGAGCTCCACACATTGGACAGTTTGTCTGTCCATCCGGAACAATTGCTCCGCAAATCGTACAATTCATAAATCTTCCCTCCTACATAACCCTCTTATTTTTAAAAGAAGTGATAAAAAAATAATAGCATAAACCCCTTGTTCATTCAAGGAATTTATGCTAGTTTATGACGAATTTATTACATATTTTACATATTCTTCTTAATCAATCAAAGATCATATTGAAGAACCTTACAATTCCCAAGATTAAACTTAAAGAAATCCTCATTATCCAGACTTTCAAAATACGAATTGATTACACGGCACACACCGCCATGGCTGATCACCATAACTTTTTTATCTGCATAACGCTGTTTGATATCATCTAAGAAGTTGTATACTCTCTGCACAACCTTGAGCAGAGATTCTCCCTCCGGATACTGATATCCAAACTGTACCCACTGCTCCATAAAGCCGGGGGTTCCCTCATATGTGCCATCAATAATTCCATAATCGCGCTCCGCCAGGCGCTCATCCACTTCCACCGGTACCCCGATTGCGTCACCGACAATATCGGCGGTCTCCTTTGCACGCACAAGCGGTGATGAGATAATCAAATCAACATCCATATCCTGCACCTGCTGTGCCAGCGCATGCGCCTGCGAAACACCCTTTTCCGTCAATCTCACGTTTGCTCTGCCACAAATACGAACCTCTATATTATATTGCGTCTGCCCATGTCTTGTTACATATAATTTCATAGATACCTCTTTGGAACAACTATTTCTATCTTCAATCTTCGTTATGATACCATAGCAAATATTATTTTTCAACAAAGGAGGACTTCAAAACAACTTTCTTAACATAAGTAAGAATTTTCTCTATTTAATTTCTTTATTAACGAAATATGCAGTTAAAACATCCATAAAATAATGTTTTTCCGCAGAAAATGGCCAGACCATCCCTCTTCGGTGTCGAATTTTGAGCATACCCTCGCGCTGCGCCTTCAAAATCTCTTCTATAAACTCGCGGCTTCCTGCCACCTCACAGGATATACCATCCATCTCCATCGGAATCTCCTGTACCCCTGCCTGTGTCACCAGCAGACGTTCCCATTCCTCTGTCCATATTTGTGCATACTCCTGTAACCTGCCATGTGCCTCTGGCTTCGCTGCACACATTTCATTCGCCGTAAAAAAAGCACATCGTGTCATGAATTCCACGACTCCATACAATCTTTTTTCCGCCTGCACATTCATATCCTGCATAGCAGCAACAGTCTGTGGCAAAGACTTCAGATCTTTTCCATGTCCTTGCACAAGTCCCACAAACCGAGCATTCAACTGACTGGCAATCCCACACACGATACTGAAATCAAAGGCATTCTCATATGATGCCGGCATCATTTCCTGTTTCAGCACGGAATCCATCAACTGTCGCAGGTATTCCGATAGATGCAGATCATCCGCATCTTTAAGCAAAGCATCAAAGAAACGCTCTTCTTCCTCATAGATTTCCCAAAAACCAATATCTACGCACTGACATTGCCCTTCAGTAAATCCAAACCGCTTTGCAGCCTTTTGCATCGCATCAACATCCCGGTCAATCAGGACAAAATCCACATAAGGAGCAAGTGCCAAAAGATCGAGATCATTACAGCCACCCGCACCCCAGACAGCAACTATAGGCTTTTTACCCGAAGGTATTCCTTCCTTTACTTCCTTTAACCGAAATGTATGATCTCGAAGCAATCCTTCCTGCGACAGATATTCCCTCCGGAAAAAACTTTCGATTCCATCTCTGATATATTCGGTTAGCGCCTGTCGATACTCCGACCATTGATCCCGCATAGAATCAGAATTTTCAGTTTTAATCATTGTTTCATAAATCATCGTGCTTTCCGTTTTCCCATACTTTTGCCGATTCTGCATGATTATCTGCATTTCATCGAATTTTTTTCACAAAAACAAAAAAAACACCGACTCCGCAGCTTCTTCTGCAAAACCGATGCTTTTACGAGTGGGCCGCCGGGGGCTCGAACCCCGCACACCCTGATTAAGAGTCAGGTGCTCTACCAAATGAGCTAGCGGCCCGTAGTGAATGTTCACTTACCATGTGTTGTTCATCAGAACAATAAGGATTATATAACATTAATTTACAAAATGCAAGCTTTTTTTCACATTTTTTTCAAATTTTTTCGAAAGTACAAGCAAAGCCTTTATTTCCTTAACTTTTTGCATGCACTGATCTTTTCCATCCGGTTTAAAATACAACAAACCATCTGAATATTTCGTCCCAGGTTCACTAATTTCCGATTCAGACAAGGATTACAGTACACTGCATTTGTAAGCTTAAAGCCACATTTTTTTCTTCCCATAAGAGACTCCGGCAAGTATCTTACTACCATAGTATGCACCGGAATCTCTTTTTTTACACATCTTTGCAACTACTTTTTTGGTGGTTTTATAACCATACGGCAGATTGGATTACCCATTGCTGAGAACTTCTCCTCATATTCCGTCATAACATTGCCCTCTGCATATTCGCTATGATGCAGATCAAATGTATAATTCACCATCTCCCAACCGGCAAGCTCCACCTGCTCCAGAGAAAAATCAAACAACGGGCGGTTATCTGTCTTAAATGTCAATCCTCCGTCTTCTGACAGGAAATTCACATAACGGTTCAAAAACTGTACGGATGTCAGGCGTCTTCTTGCATGGCGGTCCTTCGGCCATGGATCAGAAAAATTCAGATAGATATAATCCACCTCACCTTTTTCAAATACATTTTCAATCGACTCAGCATCCATGCGGATAAACACCAGATTCGGAAGCTGTTCTTCCGTCTGCTTCTCAATCGCACGCACTAACACACTGGAATATTTCTCGATTCCAATATAGTTGATCTCCGGGTGCAGCTTCGCCATATCTATAATGAATCTACCTTTTCCCATCCCCACTTCAATATGAATGGGATTTTTATTTCCGAAAAATTCATGCCATTTTCCCTTCATTGTCTCTTCTTCATGCACGACAAAATCATTTGTGGCAATCATTTCTCTTGAGCCTTTTACATTTCGTAATCTCATCTTTTTTACCTCATACATTTATAATGTTCTATATTAGCATTTATTTTGTAATTTCACAAGATTGTTGCATTTTATCCCTTGTTTTTTTCCCAATTTTATAAGATAATTGAGAGGATAATGTCAATCTATCATGAAGAGGAATTATGGCCATGATAAAATCAATTAAAAAAATTATTTCTTATATTATAATGTGTACGTTGCTTTTTGGAATTTATGTTCCCTGTGAGGTAACACAAGCTGCAACATCAACCGCAACCGCCACGGACGCTGCTGATGAAAACGGCTTTCCGCAGATTACATCCACTTCTGCCATAGTGATTGATGCACAGTCCGGGCAGATTGTATACGAGAAGAATGCTCATGCCCGTCAGTATCCGGCGAGTATCACGAAAATTCTGACCGCATATCTTGCGATTGAAAACGGTGATTTAAATTCAACAATCACTATGAGCAACGATGCGGTCTGGGGAATCGACCGACAGAGTTCTCATATTGCTCTGGATGTTGGGGAACAAATCAGCATGTCCGATGCCTTGTATGCAGTGATGCTTGTCTCCGCAAATGAGGCTGCCTGGGCAATCGCCGAACAGGTTTCCGGTTCTCTGGCAAACTTCGTGCAATTAATGAATGATACTGCTCAAAGCCTTGGATGCACGGATACACATTTTACAAATGCCAACGGATTACATGACCCGGAACATTACACAACTGCATATGATATGGCTCTCATCACAAAACAGGCACTTACGAATGAGACATTCCGGTCCTATGCAGCCGAAACCTATCACGAGATTCCACCCACAAACAAAAACTCCGAGACACGATATCTGACACAGGGAAACCGGATGATGCTGAGCAGTTCTGAATACTACTACTCCGCATGCCAGGGTGGTAAAACCGGATATACGGACGATGCAGGCGGTACGCTTGTTGTCTGGGCTGAAAAAAATGATATGCAGCTTATCTGTGTCACAATGGGTGCTCCGGATAATGTTGCGAATTATAAAGACAGCATTGCACTGTTTGATTACACATTTAACAACTATTCTTCAACAACATTGTTATCCGACTATGAATTTGATGCGGAGCAGGCAACTTCTGCACAGACATTTTTAAATGATTACTATGGCTGTGAAAATCTTGGCACGATGCATTTGTCGATTGACAACAACCAGCCGTTCCTTCTTGCAGACAACGCGGATACAGAAAAACTGGAAATGATTTTTACACCTTCATCTGATCGACTGGAAGAAGGATATATCGGAACCTTAAAAGTATCCTATGACGGCAGCGAATGTCTTACGCTTCCCGTCAGTTATTCCGGCTATGTGAACTCCAACGATGACGTAGCTGTCTCAGAAGCATATGAAAATGGAACGATTCGTCCCGCACTGCTGAAAGAAAAAAAGAGCTATCTGAAATTTGTCATTGCAGGTATCGTTGTCATAGGTGTCGTTATTCTCTTCATCTATGCAAACGTATATGACAAACGCAGACAAAATAAGAGAAATACACATAACCGCAGACGATAACCATGGAACCGCATCCAGGAAAAGAGGTACTTCAATTATGGAAGAATCAAAAGAAAATTTTAAAAAAATTAAATCAGCTAATCAAATGATGCTGGATTACTTTAACAAATCCTTCCTGTCTCAACTTGAAGATATTCAGAGTCTCAAAACACAGATTTTTGAAATAGACATTAAGATGGATGAACTAGACAAGACGAAGGATATTTATGCATTCAAGACAAATTCCAGAAAAAGTGTATTTTCTCCGGTCACAAATGATGGTGTCGATACCGAACGCAACAAAATCATCCAGGAACAGATCAAGGATCTGCAATCAGTAAAAGAGACATTGACGTTAAAGCTCCGCAGTATGGAACTTCAATTAAATAAGCTTCGTCAATATCTCGAAGCTTTAAATAATGCAGAAGACGCGCTCTCTTCTTTCGAGCCTCGCTATACAACTGACGATCCCGATCATACAGATCATTATGGATTTACATTTCTTCAGGACGACGCGAAGGAAGACATTTCCGCTCATGGTTACAATATCCTCATGCTGGATGCTTATGACCGCGCACTAACACAAACGATTCTGGATAAACAGATAAAAACGGGATTGGAATCAATCAGCAACAAATTGGACATGATAAACTATCTGATAGGAACAGATGTTGGCAGAGCCAAACTAACGCTGCAGGAAATTATTCACAATACCCACCAATTGACCAATACGATTGACGATGTTGAAGAAAACATGAACCGATTCTCCACATCAGATAAACCTTTAAAGGAACAACTGGAACTTTACTTAAATGAATTCAAGCAGAAAAATCCGAAGCTTCAAATCTCTGCTTCCGTGGAAACAGCCGATGCAGGAATTACATATCATCCGGTGTTTAACATTAACTTCATGCGCTTAATACAGATATTTTTTGATAATATTGCATGTCATGCAGAAGCATCGAATGTAACTGTGAAAGCCAGCCTGACGCCGAATATGGCTGAAGTTATCCTGTCCGATGATGGTATAGGTATCAAAGATACTTATTTGGAAGACAGCCCTTGGTACAGCAGTCTGCATAAGGCAAAAGAGATTCTGTATATGCTCTGTGGCAAACTGGATATCTCCGGGGATGTCATGTCGGGTACAACCGTGAAATTCAGTTTTCCGATTCAACAATAAAAGTAAACAATAAAGGAGTTTATATATTATGAAAAACAAGATTGTAGAATTAATTGCTGCAAATATCGAAGGATTAACCGCAGCCGAGATTGCAGACCTGATTGAGATTCCACCAAAACCAGAGCTTGGTGATTTTGCATTTCCATGCTTCCGTCTGGCAAAGACCATGCGCAAAGCCCCACAAATGATTGCAAACGACATCAAGGAAGCAATCGGCGATGTAGATTTTCTGCAGGAAATTCAGGTACAGGGTGCATACTTAAATTTCTTCGTAAAGAAGGAACTTTTTATCGAAACTATGGTAACTTCTTCTATGGCAGATGATTTCGGAAGTTCTACAGAAGGAAACGGACAGACAATCTGTATCGATTACTCTTCTCCAAATGTTGCAAAGAATTTCCATGTTGGACATCTTCGTACAACGATCATCGGAAACTCTCTGTACAAGATTTACTCCAAACTCGGTTACAAGGTTGTACGTATCAACCATCTTGGTGACTGGGGCACCCAATTCGGTAAGCTGATTGTCGCATACAAGGCATGGGGAAGCGAAGAAGCCGTCAAGAAGGACGGCGTCGCAGAACTGATGAAGCTTTACGTGAAGTTTCACGAAGAAGCTGAGAAGAATCCGGAATTAAACGACGAAGCCCGTGCATGGTTCGCAAAGATGGAACATGGTGACGAAGAAGCGTTGAAGATCTGGCAGTGGTTCAAGGATATCAGTCTGATCGAATACAAGCGTACATATGATCTGCTTGGTATGGACTTCGACTACTATCTCGGTGAGAGCTTCTACCGGGATAAGACAGATGATGTCGTAAAACGACTGACAGATGCAAATCTGCTGACAGAGAGCGAAGGTGCAAAGATTGTGGACTTAGACGCTTATGATATGGCCCCTTGTCTGATTCTCAAAAACGACGGCAGCTCCATCTATGCAACACGTGATATCGCAGCTATCTTCTACCGTAAAGAAACATACAACTTCGTAAAATGTCTGTATGTAACCGGACAGGAACAGAAGCTTCATTTTAAGCAAGTATTCAAAGTCGTAGAATTACTTGGAAATGAATGGGCAAAGGACCAGTTAGTGCATATCCCTTATGGACTTGTCAGCTTAGAAGGCGCCAAGCTTTCCACTCGTAGTGGAAATATTATCTATGCAGAAGATATTCTTCTCGAAGCAATTGCGAAGATCAAAGAGATCATCAACGAAAAGAATCCGGATCTTCCAGACAAAGATGAGACAGCCAAGAAAATTGGTGTTGGTGCTGTATTGTTCAACGACCTTTATAACCAGCGTATCAAGGATGTCTCCTTCAAATGGGAGAAGCTCCTGAACTTTGATGGTGAAACCGGTCCATATGTACAATATACACACGCAAGATGCTGCAGTATCTTGAAAAAGCTGGATGGATTTACACCATCCGCAGATATCGATTACAGTGTATTGACAGATGTAGAGGCAATGGAATTATTGAAAGAGATTAACCGATTCCCGAAGGTTGTCAAAGACGCCTCTGAACGGTATGAGCCTTCCGCAGTTGCCAGATTTGCAGTTGATGTTGCGCAGGCATTCAACAAATTCTACAACGCATGTCGTATTCATGTAGAGGAAGAAAATGTACGTAACGCACGTGCAACACTCGTTTACATCACAAAGAAAACAATCAAAGACGCAATGGAATTGCTTGGTATTGATTGCCCGGAACAGATGTAAGAATCTGATATGATTGCTTAAAATAATATCAAACATATAACAGGAAAAGAGTCGAGAAGAGCCGGATGAGTTTTTCATTCGGCTCTTTTCCATAATTGTTTCTATCCCTTTTCTTATATAATAAGTAGCTTTTACTTTTGTCTACATGTGTGTCAAAACAAACACATCCGTTTCTATCCACTCTATATTGTACTTGTTAATTCTTTAATACAATATATATGTTTTTATGCGAAGTTATCAACAATTTTGTGCGTCTACTCGCTGATTTATCCACATTTTTGTGTATAAGTTGGTGGATATTATAATTTTATCCACATTTAATGTTTCTGTATACTGTGGATAACTTTCGTTTCACGTGAAACAATGAATTAAAGTCATTTGATATTCAATATCTAAAGGAAATAGATGTCATATTTTTTATCTTTATATGTTTCACGTGAAACATATAAATTTATTTTATATAATTACGATACGTATACATTTTCATTACAAATATTAGTTAATTATAAAATATTATTTTCGATGTAGTTCTAAATGTTTCACGTGAAACATTATAGAAAATTAAATTTGTAAAGAGTCATTATGAAGTTATAAATTTATTAAAGAAATTATATAGTGTTAGAAATTGTTGAATTTAAGTTTGATAATTATATAATTTGGTTATTTTAAAGTAATTTTTTACAAGCCGTTATATATCAATGTTTCACGTGAAACATATTTCTATTTTCATAATTATTAAAAGATATATAATTATCAAAACACTTATAACAAAAAACTTATATATTATCATTATAAAAAGCAGATTCAATTATTTCTTCATAAAATTATAAATATAGTTCATATAATTTAGACACATGAATTTATATTGGTTATTAGTGATCCGGAAATTTGTTTTATATTAACAGATTTATTTCAATATAATTTTTGATTTTACGTATCCAATCAGATATATTCAAATTAAATAAAATGTATTTATTTTCCTACCATATTGTTTCACGTGAAACATTTTTATATTTGATTTTTCACATGCATATAACTTGCTTTTTATGTTTCACGTGAAACAATATATAGTCTAACTTTGTTCAAATGTTATTTGTAGTATATTTTCATACGCAAAAACAAACTATAACGTATAATTTTTTCTTTATTAAAGCCTATTTTCATAAATTTTTTCACACATTTTCCATACATATTGTTAGTTTCGCGAGCTTAAATCTATATATTGTACCACCAAAACATTTTTACCCATATTTTGATATAGCGAAAGATGTCAGGTAGTGCTATAATAACTATTATATGTGGAGGTTTTTATGGGAAGAATCATTGCAGTCGCCAACCAAAAAGGCGGCGTAGGAAAAACAACAACATCTATCAATCTTGCTGCATGTCTGGCCGAAAAAGGGAAAAAGGTATTGGCTGTTGATATGGATCCACAGGGCAATCTGACAAGCGGACTCGGTATCGATAAGAATACCTTGGAATACACGATTTATCATGCCATGAGTGGGGAAATCAACGTTGGAGAATGTATGATTGTTCATCCATTAGAGCACGGTCTGGATTTAAGTGTTCTTCCAGCAAATCGTGATCTGGCCGGAGCAGAGGTAGAATTGGTCGATGTAGAAGATCCACAGCATATACTGAAGAATCTTTTAAAAAGCGTAAAGAAGAAATATGATTTTATCATCATTGATTGTCCACCGGCGCTTGGCATGTTGACAATCAATTCCATGACTGCAGCAGATACTGTTCTGGTTCCAATCCAATGTGAATTTTTTGCACTGGATGGACTGTCACAGCTCATATACACGATTAATCTGATTAAAAAGAAGCTAAACAAATCCCTTGAAATCGAGGGTGTTGTGTTTACGATGTACGATGCGCGTACGAATCTTTCTTTGGAAGTCGTAGAAAACGTCAAGAATAATTTGGATCAGTTTATATACAAAACCATTATTCCGAGAAATGTACGACTGGCAGAAGCCCCTAGTTTCGGTCTTCCTATCAATCTATATGATAGCCGTTCATCCGGTGCACAGGGATATCGGGATCTTGCAGACGAAGTAATCAACAATAAACTATACGCAAAATTATAAAAACACCTATTTTAGAGGAGGACGCAATGGCACCAAAGCGAGGATTAGGTCGTGGACTAAGTAATTTAATTCCGACAGATGATACAATTGAAGATGTCAGCACAAAGACATCCAAACAGGCAAAGGCAAGTACAACTGCGAAAACAGAAGTCATAAAAAAAGTAGAGCAGACATTAAATATCAATCGAATTGAACCGAATAAGAATCAGCCCCGAAAAGAATTTAATGAAGATGCATTGCAGGAGCTGGCAGAATCGATCAAACAGTTTGGCGTAATCGAACCTCTCGTCGTAGTAAAGCGCAAAGGCTACTATGAGTTGATTGCAGGTGAACGACGTTGGAGAGCTGCACGATTAGCAGGTTTAAAAGAAGTTCCTGTCGTTATCAAAGATTACGATGATCAGCAGATTGTTGAGATCGCATTGATTGAGAATATTCAGCGAGAAGACTTAAATCCAATTGAAGAGGCTCATGCTTATGAACGCCTGATTGAAGAATTTCATCTGACACAGGACGAAGTTGCAGAACGTGTATCAAAGAGTCGTACAACTGTAACAAACGCACTCCGCCTTCTAAAACTCACAGATAAAGTACAGCAGATGTTGATTGATGATATGCTTTCAACCGGACATGTCCGTGCACTCATTACAATTACGGATCCACAGCTGCAGTATGAGACAGCGATGTATATTTTTGATAAGAAACTTTCCGTACGTGAGACAGAAAGCTATGTCAAAAAATTATTAAATAAAAAACCAAAAGAAAAATCATCCGAGAAAGAGGATCCTGAGCTTTCTTTCTTATACAAAGCAATTGAGAACCGCTTGAAAGAATCTCTTGGTACAAAGACAACCATCAAGGCAAAGACGAGAGAATCAGGAAAAATTGAAATTGAATATTACTCGCAAGAGGATTTAGAGCGCATTACACAGTTGCTCGCACAATAAAAACGAAAAGAGGGAACTTCATGGAAGAGGCTAAGATATTGGGTATGAAGATGTCTTCTGCTGTCACAATCCTTTGTATTCTGGTGGTTTTACTCATATTTCTAACCATTTTTATCATTCATAAAATGAATGTCATGGCAAGAAAATATGAAGCACTGATGAGTGGAAAAAAAGGAGCGGATCTGGAGAAAATCATTCGAATTCGTTTTAAAGAGATGGATCAGATCAAGTCAAATGCCAGACGTGTATCAAAGGAGCATCGACAGATTAAAAAGCATCTGTCTTCCTGTATCAGTAAATATGCACTTGTAAAATATGATGCGTTTGACAAGATGGCCGGCAAATTGAGTTTTGTCATTGCTTTACTGAATGATGATAATTCTGGTATTTTGCTCAACTCCATGCATTCACGCGAAGGTTGTTTCACGTATGCAAAGGAGATTGTAAATGGTGAATCTTATATCCAGCTGTCATCAGAAGAAAAAGAAGCTTTAGAGCAGGCGAAAACGGTAGAAGAAGAAATACAGGATATGACAAAGGAAACAGAATTTGAAGATAGTGATGGTAATTTGAATTTTGATGTATAAAAGCATTTTATTTTATATGAAAGCACTATTTCTGATATAAATTTTTCAAAGAATATTTTAAACTATTATTATAAACAAGAAAGGACGACAATTATGTTAGACATTAAATTTGTTCGTGAAAACCCAGATGCTGTAAAGGAGAATATCAAAAAGAAGTTTCAGGATGCGAAGCTTCCTTTAGTAGATGAAGTTATCGAACTTGACAAGCAGGCAAGAGCACTTCAGCAGGAAGCAGATGAACTTCGTGCAAAGAAGAATGCCATTGCAAAACAGATTGGTGCATTGATGGCACAGGGCAAAAAAGAAGAAGCAGAAGAAGTCAAAAAAGAAGTAGCTAAGAATGCTGCTCGTCTTGCAGAACTTGAGCAGAAGGAGCCACAGGTTCGCGAAGAGTTGAAGAAGAAAATGATGGTTATCCCGAACATCATTGACCCAACTGTTCCAATCGGTAAAGACGATACAGAGAACGTAGAACTGGAGCGTTTTGGTGAGCCGGTTGTTCCGGATTTCGAAGTTCCTTATCATACAGATATTATGGAGAAGTTAAACGGCATTGATCTTGACAGTGCAAGAAAGGTAGCTGGAAATGGATTCTACTATTTGATGGGGGATATCGCAAGATTGCACTCTGCTGTTATCAGCTATGCAAGAGATTTCATGATTGACCGTGGATTTACATACTGTGTACCACCTTTCATGATCCGCAGTAACGTTGTAACCGGTGTTATGAGCTTTGCAGAGATGGATGCCATGATGTATAAGATTGAGGGAGAGGATCTCTATCTCATTGGTACAAGTGAGCACTCTATGATTGGTAAGTTCATCGACACAATGACTCCGGAAGAAGAACTTCCTAAAACTCTGACAAGCTACTCTCCATGTTTCCGTAAAGAAAAGGGAGCACATGGTATTGAGGAACGTGGTGTTTATCGTATTCACCAGTTTGAGAAACAGGAAATGATTGTTGTCTGCAAACCGGAAGATAGCAAGATGTGGTTCGATAAGTTATGGAAGAATACGGTTGATCTGTTCCGTTCTATGGATATTCCGGTTCGTACAATCGAGTGCTGTTCTGGTGATCTGGCAGATTTGAAGGTAAAATCATATGATGTAGAAGCATGGTCTCCACGTCAGAAAAAATATTTTGAGGTTGGTAGCTGTTCAAACCTCGGTGATGCACAGGCGCGTCGTCTTGGCATCAAAGTAAAGGGCAAAGACGGAAAATATTTTGCTCATACTTTAAACAATACAGTTGTTGCTCCACCACGTATGCTGATTGCATTCTTAGAGAACAATCTGAACGAAGATGGAAGCATCAATATCCCTAAGGTACTTCAGCCTTATATGGGTGGTAAGACAAAAATCAGCTAATTTATTTTCCATACGGAAAAATTGGAGGTAGTATGCATACATATCTACGTGCGATTGGCTTTAGTCAATGTAAAAACAGACAGCAATTGGAAGATATTTATCGTCACACGTTGAATACTCCAAACCGTAAAATTATGACTACAATCAGTATTGATACTTCACTGTTGCAGTTTGAAAAAGATTTTGGTAAGAATTTCGGACTCTCGCTCATTGGCGAATATGATATCAAAGGTGCTTTATCAATTGAACATTATTTTCCTTATCTGAAAGGACAAAAATCCATGCATTTTGAGAATATCACGATTCAGAAGCAGACAGATAAAGAAAGCTATGCGGGAGTCTGTGAAGATTACCATCTTGGTATGACGATTATATTCTATGTCATCAATATCGCAGACTATGCCAAATCCAAATGGTTGAATTACTCAAACCGACAGATTACCAATGTAAAATTCTCTGCCTTGTCAGTCGAAGGAACAATTTTACTTGGCATGCATCATTCAAAATATCAGATAGCTATTGAATCCAAAGGTTTGAATCGCAGGAATAAGCTGCTCGATGCGGCCAGAGGCGGAGATACAGATGCCATGGAACAACTGACCTATGATGAGATGAATACCTATACATCTATTTCCTCAAGAGTAATAAAAGAAGATATTCTCTCTATCATTGATACAAGCTTTATGCCTTGTGGTGTAGAATGCGATCATTATATGATCATCGGCAATATTCTTTCTGTCGAAAAACTACAGAATGCGTACAGCAAAGAAATTATATATAATTTATTGATTGAAGCAAATGGACTTATAATCAATGTTGGTATCAATGAGGCAGATCTGCAGGGGGAACCAAAAGTTGGACGGCGGTTTCGGGGAGAAATCTGGTTGCAGGGTACCGTAACTATTTAACCAACTATATGTTACGAAAGGAGAAGCAAATGTATTTAGTATTTGATGTTGGTGGAACTTTTGTAAAATATGCGTATATGACAATTGATGGAGAAATCAAGGAAAAAGGAAAATATCCAACTCCTGATTCAAATAAGCAGGATGTTTCAGAATTTGTAGAGTCACTTGGTCGTGTCTACGACTCCTTTAAAGAAAAAGGTGTAGAAGGAATTGCCATGTCCATGCCTGGGCTGATTGACACAGAACATGGATTTATAAGAAATGGTGGTGCACTTAAATATCTAAAAGATGTTGCTCTGGGTGATCTACTGAGCAAACGCTGTGATGGTATCCGGATTTCCATGGAAAATGATGCCAAATGTGCAGCACTCGCTGAAGTATGGATGGGAAATGCCAAGGGTTGTAAGAATGCGGCGGTCGTAATTCTCGGAACCGGTATCGGTGGAGGTATCGTCATTAACGGTCGTGTTCATCGTGGTAACGATTTGAGTGCCGGAGAATTATCTTATATCTTCTCTGATTTTATGACAAGAAAAAATGTGGATAGAATTTTTGATCTGGATTCCATTCATGACATGGAGGAAGAATATGAGAAGCTTCCTTTCCTATGGGCAACTTCTTTTTCCACACGTGCTTTCTGTTATCAGGTAGCTGTTGCCAAAGGAATTAACCCGAAAGAATTTGATGGAGAAAAATTATATCAGTTAGCAGAAGAAGGAGATCCTGTTGTTGTTGATATGCTGGAAGATTTTTATTTTATGACCGCAAAAAATCTTTTTGCAATCAATGCTATTGTAGACCCTGATATTATTCTGCTTGGTGGTGGTATCAGTGCACAGCCGAAATTCATAGAAGGTGTAAAACGTTATGTTGAGAAGATGCGGAAGATCAGTATGATTTCAAATTTCATTCATGTAGATGTCTGCAAATTTGGAAATGATTCGAATCTGCTTGGTGCACTCTACACATTCCGTCAGATGCACCTGGAAAATAAACAATAAAAAATGTTCCCGAGGCGATTCGAACGCCCGACCTACCGCTTAGGAGGCGGTTGCTCTATCCTGCTGAGCTACGGAAACAAATCGTAATATATTTTATAATATTTTTGATAGGAGGTCAATATCCATGATTTTAAAAAAATTAAAACCAATGCCAAAAGATTTTCTGTGGGGTGCATCTACCAGCGCATATCAGGTTGAAGGAGCGAACCTGACACATGGAAAAGGACCAAGTGTACAGGATATCAAGAAGGTACCGGAAGGCACCAGTGAATTGGATGTGTGTGCTGATTTCTATCATCACTACAAAGAAGACATCGCATTAATGGCAGAGATGGGATTTAAAACATTCCGTTTTTCCATTGCATGGTCCCGTATTCTTCCGGAAGGAACCGGAGCCATCAATCAGGAGGGTATTGATTTCTACAATAATGTTATCAATGAATGTCTGAAATACAACATTGAGCCACTTGTTACGATGTTCCATTTTGATCTTCCGGCAGCTCTTGAAAAGAAAGGCGGATGGTCAAGAAGAGAGAGCGTTGAGGAATTTGTTAACTTCGCAAAGATTCTCTACGAGAACTATGGTGATCGTGTAAAATACTGGCTGACGATCAATGAGCAAAACATGCTTACCTTAGTTGGTGATCTGATTGGTACTTGCAACTTAGATGGCGTAGAAAATAAATACAAAAAATTATATCAGGAAAACCATCATATGTTGTTAGCTCAGGCAAAGGCTATGGCTCTGTGTCATGAAATGGTACCGGATGGAAAGATTGGACCTGCTCCAAATATCTCCCTGATCTATCCGGCAAGCTGTAAACCTAAGGATGTATTAGCAGCACAGAACTTCAATGCAATCCGTAACTGGCTGTATCTTGATATGGCAGTTTACGGTCGTTACAACAATCTCGTCTGGGCATTCTTAGAAGAGCATGATGCTACACCTGTTATTGAAGATGGTGACATGGATATTATGGCAAGTGCACATCCAGACTTTATAGGATTTAACTACTACTCAACCGGTACTGTAGAATGGGACGACTCTTCCATCGACAGCACTGGAAAATCAGATCAGCAAAGTGCTGGAAGTGAATCGGGTGTCTATAAAGCTTATCCAAATCCAAATCTGCTTCACACGGAATTCGGCTGGGAGATTGACCCGGATGGTTTCCGTGCAACGATGCGTGAGATCTACAGCCGATATCATCTTCCAATGATTGTCACAGAGAACGGTCTTGGTGCTTACGATAAACTGACAGAAGATGGCAAGGTACACGACCCATATCGTATCGAATACTTAAGAAAGCATATTGAGCAGATCAGGCTTGCATACTCAGAAGGCGTAGAGATAATGGGATATTGTCCATGGTCAGCGATTGACCTTGTATCTACCCATGAAGGTGTCGTAAAACGTTATGGATTTATCTATGTAAACCGTGATGAATTTGATTTGAAGGATCTTGCAAGATATAAGAAGGATTCCTTCTACTGGTACAAGAAGGTCATCGAGACAAACGGAGAAGATCTGTCTGATTAATATTTAGATTTACTAACATAGTAGAAACGGGGGACGCATATGAACCGTAAATCAAGCGCAACACTTACAATCAGCGCCGTCGCCTTTATTGCGGCGCTGCTGATTGATTTATATTTAATACTGGTTTATCCTTCTATGATTCAGGTGATTATCGCAGTATCTCTGATTGTAGTTGTGGATACTTATTTTCTGGTAGATGGAATTCTGGCAAAAGTTGATGAAATAGCATTTCTGAATCTTGACAAACAAAATGAACTCACCAAGGTCGAAAAGGGTATTTATTCGGTTGCTAAAAGAGAAGAAGTCTCCAGAACACAAAGTATGTCAGCCATTCTTGATATGATGCTTGAAATGAAAGATGACAATTCTAAATTGTTATCTGAAATTCGTGATGACAATTCCAAGCATATGAAGGATTTGATGGAACAGGATAAACTGATGACAAAAATTCAGTTAAAGAAAGATGCGGATAATACAGACCGTGTCGTAAGCAGCACGGAAAAAATGGCTGTTTTGATTACAAAAATGGCAACCGCAAATTCCAGATCTTCCAACGAAACGATTGAAATCTTAAATGATATCTGCAAAGAACTGGAACAGCGAAACGGAAAAATTGAAGATGAAAATGACTATTCTCACCTTCGTATAATGGATAAGGCAGAATAAACATGAACTATATTATATTTGATTTGGAATGGAATCAATGTTGCGGGGGCAGAGAAATGGAAAATCCCCGTATGCCATTTGAAATCATAGAAATCGGTGCAGTAAAACTGGACAAAAAATTTAATATTATTGATACATACTCCAGTATAATAAAGCCAAAGCTGTATAAGAAGTTGCAGCCACACATCAAAACAATTCTCAATTATGACGAATCCACTCTTCGAAAAGGACGTCCTTTTGATATGGTATACCGCGAATTTATAAAGTGGTGTGGTGAAGATTATATCTTTGGAACATGGGGATCCATGGATCTGAACATCTTACAGACAAACATGGATTATTATTATTTGAAGCCCATGCCAGTTCCTTTAAAGTTTTACAATGTACAGCAGATTTATGCAGATATGTATGATGAAGACGGTAAGATTGTGAAGTTGAAAAAAGCAGTGGAACATCTGAAAATAGAAGTAGAAGAGGATAAACCATTTCACAGTGCAGTCAATGATGCATACTATACCGGACTTGTACTAAAAACAATGTCACCAAGAGATCTCGCAGATCGGTATTGTTACGATATCTATAACAACCCAAAAGATAAAAAAGATGAAATTATCTCACACCATAAGCATTACTTAGAGCATATCTCCAGAGAATATCATTGCAAAGAGGAGGCAATCTCAGACATAGAGCTGATGGCTCCGATCTGTTATCGCTGCGGTAAGAGATTATCACCAAAAGTAAAATGGTTTGCAAATACACCAAACTCCTACACCTGTGTTGGTAAATGCTGGCATCATGGACTGGTAAGTGGCAAGATTCGATTTAAACAATCAAGAAACAATAATATATTTGTCATTAAAACAATGATTCCAACCGATAAAAAAGGTCTGGAATCAATAAAAGAACGACAGGACGAACTTCGGATAAGGCGTCAGACAAAGCGTCATAATTAAAACAAACAACCCCTTGGCTTATATGCCGAGGGGTTGTTTGCTTGCAGTTCCTGCTTTCCGAGGATATGCTTTTGGCGTCTGTTTTTCTTTCTTTATAAACACAAAGCTTCGACTGATATCCGAATCCGGAAGCATCAATTTTTCTATTTTTTCAATCTTACCACCAAGAATTTGAATAGCCTTTTTTCCCTGTGTGATTTCTTCCTCCACCGTTCCGGTCTTATATGGAATAAAATATCCTCCGACTTTCACAAACGGAATACAATATTCCGAAAGTACTGCCATATTCGCGACAGCACGTGAAACGGCAAAATCATATTTTTCACGCATATTCTTATCTCTGGCACCTTCCTCTGCACGCCCATGTACCGCTGTTATCTCTTTTAACTTTAATGTATCAATCATTTCCTGTAAAAATTTGATACGTTTATTCAGGGAATCAAACAACGTCACCTGCAGATTTGGAAATGCAATTTTCAAAGGAATACCCGGAAATCCCGCACCGGTACCAACATCTATAATCTTATATTCTTTTTCCCACAGCTTTACATATCGGGCAAGTGCAAGACTGTCTATAAAATGCTTCAATATGACATCTTCCCGTTCCGTAATTGCAGTCAGGTTCATGACTTTGTTTTTCTCAATCAGTCGGTCATAATACTGTTCAAACTGAGCCAGCTGTACATCTGTCAAAAGCACTTGACCTTCTGTAATCTGTTCTACATAATCTTTTATTTTTTCCATATTCTATATTCCTATGCCTGCTTCTTTGTCTCGAGATAAATCATCAGTACCGACACATCCGCTGGTGATACACCGGAAATACGAGATGCCTGTCCAAGTGAAGTCGGTCTGATAGTTGATAACTTCTGTCTGGCTTCTTTTCGAAGATTTGCAACATCATCATAATTAATATCATCGGGAATCTGCTTTCTCTCCATCTTCTGAAAATGTTCAACCTGTTGTCTTTGACGACTGATATAGCCATCGTATTTGATTGCAATATTAATTTGTTCAACTACCTCATCATCCAAAGTAATCTTATCTGTCGTATCAATATCTAATAAAATACGATATGCTTCCTGTCTGCCGGTATCTAATTCTTCCAATGCCTCATAAGAAAGTTCCGGTCTGCGGATAAGCTCTGCCAATGTTGCAGCTGTTCCAAGAGAAGAACTTCCATGCTTTTCCAGAAATTCCTGTACATGTTTATTTGCACCAACCGATATTTCATTCATACGTGCGATTTCTGCATTGATTTGTCTGCGTTTTTCACAAAATTTCTCATAACGTGTTTCGTCAATCAAACCAATCTCATGTCCGATATCTGTCAATCTCAGATCTGCATTATCCTGACGTAGAAGTAACCTATATTCTGCGCGGCTTGTCATCATACGATATGGTTCCTGCGTCTCCTTTGTAACCAGATCATCAATCAAAACCCCAATATATGCCTGTGATCGGTCTAAGATTACAGGTGGTTTATTCTGCAGTTTCCGCGCAGCATTGATACCTGCCATGATACCTTGTGCAGCTGCTTCCTCATATCCTGAACTGCCATTGATCTGACCTGCACTGAACAATCCATCCATATCTTTAAATTCCAGATTTGCCTTCAGGTTCGTTGCATCAATACAATCATATTCGATTGCATATGCATTTCTTACAATTGCCACATGCTCCAAACCCGGTACCGTATGAATCATCGCATATTGCACATCCTCCGGCAAAGAAGAAGACATGCCACCCATATACATCTCATTTGTGAATTCACCCTCCGGCTCAATAAATAACTGATGTCGGTCTTTATCCGGAAACTTCATAACCTTATCCTCGATAGAAGGACAGTATCTTGGTCCTGTTCCCTCTATAAATCCGGAGAAGAGTGGAGAACGGTCAATATTATCCCTTATAATCTTATGTGTTTCTTCGTTCGTATAAGTCAGCCAACAGGAAATCTGATCACGTTTGATATCTTCCTCTTTATTCGTAAACGAAAATGGAACGATATGTTCATCACCCTTTTGCTCCGTCATCTTGGAAAAATCTATTGTCTTTTTGTCCAATCTCGCTGGTGTACCTGTCTTAAACCGACGAATAAAAATACCTGCATCCTTCATAGAATCAGACAAGTGATTTGCCGCTGATAATCCATTCGGACCTGTATAATTCACCACATCCCCATAGATACACCGTGCCTTCAGATAGGTTCCTGTACACAAAATAACTGTTTTTGCATGATATACAGCTCCGGAATACATACGAACACCACAGATAATCTTCTGATCCTTCATCTCATCGGTAATCTTCGTATCATATAAAAGCTCTGCAACTTCTCCCTGACGGAGTGTCAGATGTTCCTGATTCTGTAATGTCAAACGCATCTGTTTTGTATATTCACCTTTATCTGCCTGAGCGCGTAACGAATGAACAGCAGGGCCTTTCGATACATTCAGCATCTTACTTTGAATATAGGTCTTATCAATATTTTTACCCATCTCACCGCCTAATGCATCAATTTCACGCACCAGATGTCCTTTGGAGCTTCCACCGACATTCGGGTTACATGGCATTAAAGCAACGCTGTCCATACTAATTGTAAACAGAATGGTTTCAAAACCGAGTCTTGATGCAGCTAATGCAGCTTCACAGCCCGCATGACCGGCACCAACGACAATAATATCATATTCTTCCTCTATATATTTTTTTTCCACAATAAAATCCTCTTATAAAGCCAATTTTGAATATTTATTTTCTCATAGAGTCATACAATATTACACAATTCTATGCAGACGCGCTTTCGCTCACTTCCACACGCAGCGGACACTAAACTCACAGTGAAAAAACACACTGTTCGTTAAGTGCCGGCGTGTTCCAATGGTCTGCATATAAATTGGTAAATATTGCATGACTCTGAATATACGTTATTTCTTCAAAATTGGCTATCTACAGTTTTCTTAAAATTATATTTCAACTACAATTTTAACTTATTAATTATACCTTGTGACAAGGAAAAAGAAAAGGTATAATAGAGGAAATTGTGATTTTCCCGTATGTTGATGCATTCACATGCGGGTACCTTATTGAAAATATATGGAAAGGTGTTTGATTATGGGTGAAACGATTGCTGCGATTGCAACCGGGATGGGAGATTCTGGCATTGGAATTATTCGAATTAGTGGAGATACTGCGTTACAGATTGTAAATCAGATATTTCAACCGGCAAATAAAAATAAAACAATTTTAAATATGGATAGCTATACCGCAGCTTACGGGAAGATTATCTATGAAGATGAGCTTTACGATGAAGCAATTGCACTCGTTATGCATGCACCAAAGACATACACAACAGAAGATATTGTGGAATTAGATTGTCATGGTGGTATCACTGTTTTAAAACGTGTACTGGATTTATTGATTCGGCTTGGTGTCAGACCTGCAGAACCGGGTGAATTTACAAAGCGTGCATTTCTAGGTGGAAGAATAGATATGTCACAGGCAGAATCTGTTATGGATCTGATTCATGCAAAAAATAATATGGCAGCCAAATCATCTCTCCTCCAACTTCGCGGAGAACTAAAGACCGTCATTACAGATTTGCGTGATACTTTACTTTATAACATTGCATATATCGAATCTGCTTTAGATGACCCGGAAAATTATTCATTGGATAACTTTCCACAGCAATTACATGACACTGTGGATAACATGTTGATAACAGTAAATCATTTACTGTCAACCAGTGAAAATGGACGTATTATTAAAGAAGGTATCCGTACAGTAATTGTGGGTCGTCCGAATGCAGGAAAATCGTCTGTCCTGAATATGTTATTAGGTGAGGAACGAGCAATCGTAACAGAGGTTGCCGGAACGACCAGAGACACACTTGAAGAACTGGTCAACATTGATGGAATTACGCTAAATATCGTAGATACAGCGGGTATTCATGATACGGAAGATATCGTGGAAAAAATCGGTGTTACAAAAGCAATGACAACAATTTCTGATGCAGATCTGATTCTTTATATTGTTGATGGTACCTGTGAATTAAGTGAGGATGATAGCAAAATCATGGATGCAATTCAGGGTAAAAAAGTGATTACTCTCATCAATAAAAATGATCAAAATCTGATTGTGGATAAATTGGGGATAACTTCAAAATTAGACACAAAAATACTGGAAATATCAGCAAAAGAAGGTACTGGAAAAGACCTTCTCCATGAAAGCCTGAAATCCATGTTTTTCAACAATGAAATCAATTATAATGACGAATTATACATAACGAATGTCCGCCATAAATCATTACTATATGATACAAAAGAAAGCCTGAACAAAGTGATAGAAAGCATTGATCTGGGAATGGGAGAGGACTTCTTCACAATTGATCTGATGTCCGCCTATACAAGCCTTGGCAAAATCATCGGTGAAGAACTTGAAGACGATCTCGTCAACAAGATATTCTCTGAATTCTGCATGGGTAAATAAGGGACACATATCTAACAAAGGGTAATTCATAATAGAATAAAGATAATAAATTAATAAGGTAACCATAAAATTTCAATTATATTCTTAATGTAAATTAATAATTGCAAAACACAATCAATACTTGAATTCATATATTTCAATATGAATTCATTCAACTACTACTATGTTTTGCAATTATTTCAACTCACTAAAAAAGGATAACCGTTTTTCAACGATTATCCTTTTTATAATTAAGCATTTTTCTTCAAGTAGATAACAACCTTACGATAAGGTTCTTCCCCTTCACTTCTGGTAGCTACATATTTATCATTCTGAAGAGCAGAATGGATAATTCTTCTCTCATAAGGATTCATAGGCTCCAGAGTAAATGGTCTTCTTGTTCTCTTAACCTTGAATGAAATATTCTTTGCAAGATTTTCCAATGTATCTTTTCTTCTTGCACGATAATTCTCTGTATCAAGCTTTACGCGAATATAAGATTCACTCTTTTTATTTACGAACAAGCTGATCAGATACTGCAGAGAATCCAATGTTTGTCCACGTTTACCAATCAGGATACCCATATCCGGACCTTCCACGTCAATATCCATGGTTGCTTCTGCTTCATCGTAATTGATTGTAACCTTTGCTTCAATATCCATTGCCTTGAACAGATTATCAAGGTATTCCTGAATATCATCTAAGAAGCTTTCCTTTTTCTTTGCTTTGATGATTGCCGGCTTCGCACCAATTCCCAAAAAACCGGATGTACCTTTCTCCACTACTTCATACTCAAGATCGGAGCTGACACAACCGAGTTCTGTGGATGCAAGTGTAATTGCTTCCTCGACAGTCTTAGCCTTAAACTCTCTATATTCCATCTTTACTCCTATTATTACTTATCCTTGTCGTTATTATAATTCTGCATAATGTTTGCTTTCGATGCAAGAGATCCCGTACGATACTTTGTACCTGAATTATCTCCAGATTTCATAGTATTTGACGTATAACTCTTTAAACTTGCATTCGTAACACTGTTTGTTGCTTTTCCTTCATCTGATGACTGTCCGCCACCATAAGCAGCTTCTGTCATTCTCTCCATAAAGGATTTTTTGTTTTTCTTCTTCTTTTTGGCATTCTTTTTTGCAGCTTTTGCCATACTCTTTTCCAGTATCTTATCCATATCACAATGCTTAAAGTAAGCATTTGTACAAATCGTTGTTATGAATGAAATAAATGCACCAACTGCCCAGTAAAGACCAACACCACAAGGTACATTGACGCAGACAAAGAATGAGAAGATAGGCATGATATACATCATGGTTTTCATAGTTCCCATTGTTGCCTGTTGTGCCGGATCATCGGAAGTCTGAACATTCGTTACCTTCATACTCAAAAACTGGAAGATGAGTGATAATACCGGAATAATAATAGCTGCACGAAATGCAAAACCTGGAACTTCTGTAAGATTTAATCCAAAGAAGTTATTTACATGATTGATGTTGTCAACGTTATTATTTATGAGCATTGCATTTACAACATCACCTGTATTTCCAAGTGCATTTGCCAGATTATTCCACATTTTCTCGGAAAAATTAGCAAGCACGTCAATAACGGTATTTGTATTGTTATAATCAATGGAATTCATTGCCAATGCAACCTGCTTACCAGCATCTGCGGTTACAGTTGTTAATGCTTCCTGCGCTTTTGTGTTATTCTGGATTGCAACAGCAATTGGCTTATACATGTCATATACCTTTGGTACATAAGCAGGTATATTCTGAATTACACGATAAAGTGCAAAAAAGATTGGAAGCTGAAGTAAGGATGTCAGACATCCACTTGTCATGCTGACTCCATACTTGCTTTGAATCTCTTTCGTGATTCGCTGCATCTCCATCATTGACTGCTGATCTGTCTTACCTCTGTACTTCTTTGTTGCTTTATTTATTTCCGGCTGAATCATGGAAGAAATTTTACTGGATTTATTCTGCTTGTACATCAAAGGAAAGATAATCAATCGAACAATCAATGTAAACAAAATAATCGCAATACCAATCGACTCTACGCCGATTGCATTCAGTCCACGGTAAAGCAAACTAAGAATGGCTCCTAAAAGCCTCGAAATTGGCTTAATAATAATGCCACCTGACTGTGTTAAAAACATACTGTCCTCCAAAAGTTTACTGTAAGACTTCTCTTACCTATTAAGGAACCGGGTCATATCCACCTTTTGAAAATGGATTGCATCGAAGAATTCTCCATACTGTCAGGGCTGTTCCTTTAAAAAAACCATATTTCTGATATGCTTCAATTGCATAATTGGAACAGGTTGGATAATATTTGCAGTGTCCATATCGTTTCCAAGGTGAAATGTATTTCTGATAAAGATGAATCATCTTAATACACAGTTTCCTCATTCCGTCACCTCCGAAACCATATCCTGTATAACAATCTTATGTTTTTTTGCCAGATGCAGAAATGCTGAATCTATCTCATGAAAAGAAGTTCCCTTCGCGTTCATTCTGGCAACCACTACAAGATCATATCCTGGTTTTAACCGGTATTGGTTTAAACGATAGGTTTCCCTGATTAATCTGGTCAATCGATGTCTGACCACACTATTACCAACTTTTTTGCTAACAGAGATTCCAATTCTACTGTAATCCAAGTTGTTGGCCCTCAGATACATCACTAAATATTTATTGGCAAACGATTCTTTTTGGTTATACACCTTGCCGAACTCTCTGTTATTTTTAAGTGTAACTATATGTCTCATACAATTCTCCACTTAATGAAAAAGGTCACAGTACCTGTGACCTACGCTGATAACTGCTTTCTGCCCTTAGCACGTCTTGCGGCCAATACCTTTCTTCCGTTTGCTGTGCTCATTCTCTTTCTAAAGCCGTGAACCTTAGAACGCTGTCTCTTCTTTGGCTGAAATGTCATTTTCATAATAAAAGTCCTCCTTTTCTACATATTTATGCCCAAAAACTGCATACTCGCCTATTATATTGAAAAATCAGGGTTACGTCAATAGAAGTTATCCACAAATATAAGTAGATATACCCAACTAATTTACATAATGTTATCCACAAATTGTTATTAACTTGTTGATAACCTGTATATTTCATGTTTATTTTTCCACTTTTTATTGATTTTACGCTATTTTTTCTTTACACATTTTTTTAGTCAAATGATATTTTACTTTACATAACATTATTTTCATGAATTATTATTTGTCTTCCAATATTTATGCCTGAAAAATCTCTCAAATCCAAGCTCAAAACTTGCTAAAATTCTTATTTTATTGTAAAATAGAATCCAAGTGTGCGGATATTCAAAAGCATCTTATGAGGAGCAATATATGAAAGATATAAAAGAACTAATAGAATCGAAATGGGAAGAAATTCTGTCTCTTCTGGAAACTGAATACGATATTTCGAATGTTATGATTGATACATGGATTCGTTCTCTGAAAATCTACGAGGTAAAAGACTCCACTTTATACTTTTATGTAGATGAAAAGCTTGGAGTCAATGCTTTAAAGTTTATAAAGCGAAGAGAATATGATGTTTTCTTACTTTCCTCTATCCGGGAAATATTAAACGACAGTATGATTGATATTGTGATTGATGAAAAGAAAAATCTGATTGATAATAAAGAGAATGAAAATGATACGATTCAGGAATCTGATTCCTATCAGGAAGCAGTAAGCAGAAGTAACCTGAGTCCAAAATATACTTTTGATACTTTCATTGTTTGTGATGGAAACAGACATGCACATGCAGCCTGTCTTGCCGTTGCGGACTGCCCAGGAGAAGATGATTACAATCCACTGTTCCTATATGGAAATTCCGGACTCGGAAAAACGCATTTGATGCAGTCTATTGCACATTACATATTAAAAAAGGATGATAAGACAAGAGTTCTTTATGTTCCTTCCGATACATTTACACATGAATTGATTGAGGCTATCAAAAACCACACACAGAACGAATTTCGAGATAAATATAGAAATGTTGACGTTTTACTGATTGATGATATCCAGAATCTGATAAAAAGAGAAAGTATTCAGACAGAATTTTTCAACACATTCAATGAACTTTACAACAATAACAAACAAATTATTCTGTCTTCCGATAAACCACCAAAAGATCTGCAGCCATTGGAAGAACGTATCCGTTCCCGTTTTGCAAGTGGAGTAACCATTGATATTCATGAACCGGATTACGAAACCCGTATGGCTATCTTGAAATCGAAACTGGAAATGTACAACCTCAATGATATTCCGGAGGAAGTTCTTCAATATATTGCAGAGCATGTTACAAATAATATACGTGATCTGGAAGGTGCATTAAAAACTGTTAAAAGTTTCTCTCAGCTTTTGCATGAAAAAATCTCATTGGAAAATGCAAAGGATTCTTTGAAGGATTTGATTAATAATGAAAGCAGCGGAACAATCACAGGTGAAACAATACTAAAAACAGTTTCCGAACATATGAGTATCTCACCGGAAGATATCCGTTCTAAAAAGAGAAGCCAGGATATTGCAACAGCCAGACAGGTTGTTATGTACTTGTCCAGAAAACTTACTGTGATGTCCTTGCAGTCAATTGGAAACATCGTTGGAGGACGTGATCATACAACCGTAATCAATGGCATTAACCGTGTAGAATCAAAAATGAAGGAAGACCAGGCGTTCAGCAATTCGATAGAAACAATTATTAAAAAACTGGACACAAACGCTTAATTATACACATCCTATTGTGGTTTATATGCCTATAACCTGTTGACACTTTTTTGAATCATTCTTATGTAAACTATGATATCAAAAGTTATCAAGGTTCATCCACAGGTTATTTCAGGACTTTCAACAGGGTTATTAAGGTTGATTTTGCTAGTTACAATATGGGTTTATGAGGGTTTTGAACAAATCCACACCCCCTACTACTATAACTACTAATATATATTCTATATTTATGATCTAGGCGCAGCCTTGAAAGGAGTTTTAACTAACATGAAGATAAAATGTTCAAAAACTAATTTGTTGAATTCTCTTAACATTGTATCGAAAGCAGTTTCAACAAAAACAACTATGCCGATTCTTGAATGTATCTTAATTGATGTTTATGCAGATTGTATTAAGCTGACAGCAAATGATCTGGAGATAGGTATTGAAACAGTATTGGAAGGTGAAGTTATTGAAATGGGAAGAATTGCCATTGAAGCTAAAATCTTCAACGATATTGTAAGAAAATTACCAAACAGTGATATATTTATTGAATCAACACCTGATTATAGAACAATTATCCGTTGTGAAAAGTCAAAGTTTGTTATTTCATCAAAATCAGGTGAAGATTTTACAGAGCTTCCACAGATTGAAAAAGAAAAGAGCATTGAATTGTCTCAATTTTCATTAAAGGAGATTATAAGACAGACAATCTTTTCTATCTCAGATAATGAAAACAATAAACTGATGACAGGTGAATTATTTGAAGTGAAGGATGGAGTTCTCCAGGTAGTATCTCTTGATGGACATCGTATTTCCCTACGTAATCTGGCATTGAAAGGAAATGCATCGAATGTAAGTGTCGTTGTACCGGGAAAGACATTGAATGATCTGTCTAAAATCATCACGGGTGGTGTCGATGATATGGTGACGATTTATTTTACAGACAGACATATTTTATTTGAGTTTGATAATACAATGGTAGTATCCCGTCTTCTTGAAGGTGAGTATTTTAAGATTGTACAGATGCTTTCTATGGATCACAAGATTAAGGTTCGTGTGAATAATAAAGAATTATTTGATTGTATTGACCGAGCAACAATTCTGATGCGTGAGTCTGACAAGAAACCGATTATTGTAAATATCAAAGATGACATGATGTATATGAAAGTAGATACGATGATGGGTACAATGGATGAAGAACTGGACATCACAAAAGATGGTGAAGAGATTATCATTGGATTTAATCCTAAGTTCTTAACGGATGTATTAAAGGTTATCGATGATGAAGACATCTTTATCTATATGCGTGATGCAAAATCACCTTGTATTATTCGGGATGATGCAGGAACTTATATCTATGTTGTATTACCAGTCAATATCAATGCGGGGGCTTATTAATTATGGGTGAGATGCATATTTTAAAACTTCGCGATGGCGAGGAATATATAAAATTAGGACAGGCATTAAAGGCAACCGGACTTGCAGATTCCGGAATTGATGCGAAGGAAATCATTCAGCAGGGACTGGTTCTTGTCAATGGCGAGATTGATGAGAGACGTGGAAGAAAACTATATGATGGTGATGAAGTAGTTTTTGATGATAACAAAATCAGTGTTCAGAAGTAATTCCAATACAAAAGAGGTGGAATCATGTATATAAAAAATCTGGCACTGATGAATTATAGAAATTATGAGAGTGCCAAGATTACATTTTCTGATGGTATCAACATCTTATATGGGGATAATGCACAGGGAAAGACGAATATTTTAGAGGCTATTTATATTGCCGGAACGACAAAAAGTCATAGAGGCAGTAAGGACAAAGAGATTATTCGGTTTGGTGCAGAAGAATGTCATATACGTGCAGATATCTATAAAAATCAGATGAACCGGCGAATTGATATGCATCTGAAAAAGGGAAAAAGCAAAGGTGCAGCAATTGATATGATTCCTATTCAGAAAAGTTCTCAATTGCTTGGAATGATGAATATGGTTTTTTTCTCTCCGGAGGATCTTTCAATCATAAAAAGTGGTCCGGCAGAGAGAAGAAATTTTATGGACATGGAATTGTGTCAGTTAGATAAAATCTATGTCAGTCATCTTTCAAATTACAAAAAGGTACTTGACCAGAGAAATAATTTATTAAAGCAAATAGGTTTCGATAAAAAGAAAATGGATATACTACCAGTATGGAATGAACAACTGGTAAAATATGGAATCGAGATAATTAAAAAAAGAAATCATTTTATTGATTTAATAAATGAGATAATTCCAGCTATACATAACAATTTGACATCTGGAAAAGAACATTTAAATCTGGTATATGAAAAAAATGTGGAAGAAAAAGATTTTTCCATAGTGCTTGATGAAAAACAGGAGATGGATCTTCGATATCAGACAACACAGATTGGTCCACATCGTGATGATATAGCATTTTTGATCGATGGGATGGATGTAAGAAAGTTTGGTTCACAGGGACAACAGAGAACTGTGGCACTTTCGTTGAAATTAGCTGAGATAGAATTAGTAAAAAGACTGATTCAGGATAATCCCATATTACTGTTAGACGATGTAATGTCTGAATTGGATCGAAATCGTCAGGATGCGTTATTGGATTCTATTCAAGGAATCCAGACAATTCTTACATGTACAGGATATGATGATTTTATAAAGGAACGGCTGGCAATCGATAAGGTATATAAGGTTGTTGCCGGAACGATACAGGAGGAGTTAGATGGGTAATCAAAATGAAAGTAACTATGATGCGAATCAAATCCAGATTTTGGAAGGTTTGCAGGCGGTTCGTAAAAGACCGGGTATGTATATCGGTAGTACCTCAACAAGGGGACTTCATCATCTTGTATATGAGATCGTAGATAATGCAGTCGATGAGGCATTGGCAGGATTCTGTACAGAAATCGATGTATCAATCAACGAAGATGGTTCTGTTACTGTTATCGATAATGGACGTGGTATCCCGACAGGTATCCACAAAAAGGCTGGTATTCCGGCTGTTGAAGTTGTATTTACAATCCTGCATGCCGGCGGTAAGTTCGGCGGTGGCGGATACAAGGTATCCGGTGGTCTGCATGGTGTAGGTGCATCGGTTGTAAATGCGCTTTCGAACTGGCTGGAAGTTGAGATTTCCAGAGATGGAAAGGTCTATAAGCAGCGTTATGAACGTGGAAATGTGGTGTATAAGCTAAAAGAGATTGGCAAGACCGACAAGACCGGAACGAAGGTTACATTTATGCCGGACGATACAATCTTCGATGATGTTATCTTTGATTATAAGGTGCTTCGTACGAGACTTCGTGAGATGGCTTTCCTTACAAAGGGATTGAAGATTAATCTTGAAGATAAGCGTGAGGGCAAGGAACAGAGAGAATCCTTCCACTATGAGGGTGGTATCAAGGAGTTCATCGCTTATTTGAACAAGACAAAGACTGCACTTTACGACAAGATTATCTATATTGAGGGTAACAAAGATGATATCTATGTCGAAGTGGCAATGCAGCACAACGATTCTTACAATGAGCTTACTTTGAGCTTTGTAAATAACATCAATACACCGGAAGGTGGTATGCATCTGACAGGATTTAAGAGTGCTATCACGAAAGTCTTCAATGATTATGCAAGAAGCAATAAGATTCTGCGTGACAAAGAAGAAAACCTGTCCGGTGATGACCTGCGAGAAGGTCTGACCGCTATCGTAAGTATCAAGATTCCGGAGCCACAGTTTGAAGGACAGACAAAGCAGAAGCTTGGTAATGCAGAAGCGAGAACCGCGGTAGAAGGACTTGTGACAGAGAAACTTACGTATTTCTTAGAGCAGAATCCGCAGGTAGCAAAGGCTATAGTCGGTAAGGCAGTTGTCGCACAGCGTGCCCGTATGGCAGCCAGAAAAGCAAGAGATGTTGCCCGTAAGAGTACACTTGAGACGAACATGGCGCTTCCCGGTAAGCTTGCCGATTGTTCGGATCCAAATCCAAAGAACTGTGAAATCTATATCGTAGAGGGAGATTCCGCCGGTGGTTCTGCAAAGACTGCCAGATCCCGTGCAACACAGGCAATCCTTCCACTGCGTGGTAAGATTCTGAATGTAGAGAAAGCAAGAATCGACCGGATTCTGGAAAATGCAGAGATTAAAGCCATGATTACTGCATTTGGTACTGGTATTCGTGAGAATTTCAATATTGAGAAGCTTCGTTATGACAAAATCATTATCATGACCGATGCCGATGTCGATGGTGCACATATTGCAACCTTGATGTTAACCTTCTTCTTCCGGTTCATGCCGGATCTGATCAAGGAAGGACATGTATATCTGGCACAGCCACCACTGTACAAGCTGGAGAAAAACAAGAAGACATGGTATGCATACAGTGATGAAGAACTGGCGGATATCTTAAATGAAGTTGGTCGTGACCAGAATAACAAGATCCAGCGATACAAAGGACTTGGTGAGATGGATGCTGAGCAGTTGTGGGATACGACGATGGATCCGGAAAAGCGGGTTTTATTGCGTGTAGCAATTGATGAGAACAGTGAGTCTGAGCTTGACTTAACCTTCGATACATTGATGGGTGAGAGAGTAGAGCCAAGACGTGAATTTATTGAGGCAAATGCAAAATTCGTTAAGAATCTTGACATTTAAGTAGGAGGAGAACAATGGACGATAGTACAATTTTTGATAAAATCCATGAAGTGGATTTGAAGAAAACCATGGAAGAATCGTATATCGATTATGCCATGAGCGTTATCGCTGCAAGAGCTCTTCCGGATGTGCGGGATGGTTTGAAGCCTGTACAGAGAAGAATTTTACATTCCATGGTGGAACTGAACAACGGTCCGGATAAGCCACATCGTAAATGTGCCCGTATCGTCGGTGATACAATGGGTAAATATCATCCACACGGTGACAGTTCTATCTACGAGGCACTCGTAAAGCTGGCACAGGAATGGAATACAAGATATCCACTGGTCGATGGACATGGAAACTTCGGTTCCGTCGATGGTGATGGCGCGGCTGCGATGCGATACACAGAAGCACGTCTCTCCAAGATTTCCATGGAGATGGTTGCAGATATCAACAAGGATACGGTTGATTTCATCCCGAACTTTGATGAGACAGAGAAAGAACCAATCGTACTTCCAAGCCGTTATCCAAACCTGCTGGTAAACGGTACTACGGGTATTGCCGTAGGTATGGCGACAAATATTCCGCCTCACAACCTGCGTGAGGTCATAAATGCAGTTGTTAAGATCATTGATAACCGTGTCAATGAGGACCGTGAGACAGAAATCGAAGAAATCATGGAAATCATCAAGGGACCGGATTTTCCAACGGGTGCATCTATCCTTGGTACAGCCGGTATCAATGAAGCATATAGAACCGGTCGTGGTAAGATCAAGGTACGTGCCGTATCCGAGATCGAGCCGATGGCTAACGGAAAGCAGAGAATCGTTGTTACCGAGCTTCCATATATGGTAAATAAGGCAAAGCTGATTCAGAAGATTGCAGAGCTTGTCAAGGATAAGAAGATTGAGGGTATCACAGCTCTTCGTGATGAGAGTTCCCGTGAGGGTATGCGTATCGTGATTGAGCTTCGAAAAGACTGTAATGCGAATATCGTACTGAATCAGTTATACAAGCATACACAGATGCAGGATACATTTGGTGTAATCATGCTGGCATTGGTCGATGGACAGCCTATGGTATTAAATCTCCTTCAAATGCTTGGATATTATATTAAGCATCAGGAAGAGGTTGTCACAAGAAGAACGAAGTTTGACTTAAATAAAGCGGAAGATCGTGCTCATATCTTAGAGGGATTATTGATTGCCCTTGATAATATCGATGAGGTTATCCATATCATCCGCAGTTCCAAATCCGTTGCCGATGCAAAGCTTGCATTGATCGAGCGTTTCGGTTTGTCCGATGCACAGGCACAGGCTATCGTAGATATGCGTCTGCGTGCGCTGACCGGTTTGGAAAGAGAAAAGCTTGAGAAAGAATACAGAGAATTGATGGAACTCATCAAAGAGTTGAAGGCAATTCTGGCAGATGAGAAGCTGCTCCTTGGTGTAATCAAGGAGGAAATCCTGATTATCGCAACAAAATATGGCGATGACAGAAGAACTTCCATCGGCATTGATATGGATGATGATATCACAGTTGAAGATCTGATTCCGAAGGAAAATGTTGTAATTGCTATGACAAAGCTTGGCTATGTAAAGCGTATGACAATCAATAACTTCAAGAGTCAGAACCGTGGTGGTAAGGGCATCAAGGGAATGCAGACAATCGAGGATGATTTCATCGAAAATCTGTTCATGACAACGACACATCATTACATCATGTTCTTTACCAATCAGGGACGTGTATATCGTCTGAAGACGTATGAGATTCCGGAATCCGGACGTACTGCAAGAGGAACGGCAATCGTAAACCTCTTACAGCTCCAGCCGGATGAAGTGATTACAGCCGTGATTCCGATTCGTGAGTACCATGAGGGAAGATACCTGATCATGGCTACAAAGAATGGTATGATCAAGAAGACAAAGATTACTGAGTATGCAAATGTTCGTAAGTCCGGACTTGCTGCAATCACCCTGAAAGAGGGCGATGAGCTGATCGAGGTAAAGGCAACGAACAATACGAAGGATATCATCCTGATCACAAAGCAGGGTATGTGTATCCGTTTCAATGAGAAGGAAGTTCGTTCAACCGGACGTACATCTATGGGTGTCATCGGTATGAGTGTTGCCGGTGATGATGAGGTTATCGGCATGCAGCTCGATACACAGGGCGAAGCACTTCTGATCGTATCGGAGAATGGTCTTGGTAAGCGTACACTTGTCGAAGAATTTACACCACAGCACCGTGGCGGTAAGGGTGTGAAGTGTTACAAGATTACAGATAAGTCCGGAACCGTTGTAGGATTTAAGGCGGTCAATGATGATAACGAGATCATGCTGATTACAAACCAGGGTATTGTAATCCGACTCTTATGTAAGGATATCTCGACACTTGGCAGAATTACAACCGGTGTGAAGCTCATCAATATGGATCTGGAAAGTGACATTACCGTTGCAAGTATTGCAAAGGTACGTCAGAAATCTGCAGATGAATCCGAGTCCTTGGAAATCATGGAACGTGAGATGAATGAAGCAGACAATGAAGAAGGTAATGTAGAAGAGCCGGAGAGTCCGGAAGATAAGTAAGTCGTGAAAAGAGGGAAAAGCGATGAACGATAGTATTAAAGAAGGATTGGAAGGTCTTTCAAAAATTGATGGCGTATCCAATTTCTTATATGCACTGATGTACTGGGTAGGTGTTATATTTGTATTGTTATTTGTGACATACATTTTTGTATCTATTTATGTACATGCACAGAATAAGAAGCGCGGGATTGATATGAAGGATAAAGACGACTATCTGGATGATTAAGAAAAGGGCTGCTATATGAGAAATCATGTAGCAGCCTTAGTATGTTAAAAAGGAGTAAACCATGCGAACATTACACACAGACAAAATCATTGAAGCAGTGAAGGAAATGTGTATCTCGGCTAATCTGTATCTGGCAGAAGATATGGATGGTAAGATACGTCAGGCGGCAAAAGAGGAAGACAGCACGCTCGGCAAACAGATCTTGAATCAGTTGATCGAGAATATGGAGATTGCCGGGGAAGATCAGACACCAATCTGTCAGGATACCGGGATGGCAGTGTTCTTTGTAAATGTCGGACAGAATCTGCATGTCGAGGGAATGAACATCACAGATGCAATCAATGAGGGCGTCCGTCAGGGATATACAGAAGGTTACTTAAGGAAATCTGTCGTGAGGGATCCACTTTTGCGTGAAAATACCGGAGATAATACACCGGCAATCATTCACTATGATATCGTGCCGGGTGATAAGCTGGAAATCACGATTGCACCGAAGGGTTTTGGCAGTGAGAATATGAGTAAGGTTTATATGCTGAAGCCGGCAGACGGAGAAGAAGGAATCCGTCAGTCTGTGCTTGCAGCAGTGAAGGATGCGGGTCCAAATGCCTGTCCTCCGATGGTAGTCGGTGTTGGACTTGGCGGTGATTTTGAGCTTGCGGCAAAGCTTGCGAAGAAAGCACTCACGAGACCGGCAGGTTCACATTCGGAGAAGGCACATATTGCGAAGCTCGAAGACGAGATATTGGAGCTTGTGAACAAGACCGGTATCGGTCCGGGTGGACTTGGAGGAAAGACAACGGCGCTCGCCGTCAATATTGAAACTTATGCGACACATATCGCAGGTATGCCGCTTGCAGTCAATATGTGCTGTCATGTAAACCGTCACAAGACAGTTGTGTTGTAGAAATATAAATAATATGGAAGAAATGATAGAGTAAAATGTACAGGAGATTGGATGGATGCATGTGTAAGTTATAAACGAGAATCATGCGTGCCTGAAAGAAAGGAGATATGTACTTGGGAAAGGTTTCAAATTATATTAATCAGAATATGGCGAAATTCAAGCAGATTTACATACGTTATGCTGCGAGTATTTTTTGCGCGCTGATTATATCGGTTGTGAGCATCATAGCAAATCAGAAAAAAGGGTTTGATATAGAATCCATCGTGACTGTCTGTTCTATCTGGCTTGCCGGGAATTTTCTGGTTGAGAGTCTGTGGAAGAAAACAGCAGAAGAAGCACAGAAAAACAAACGGAAATGTCTGATCGGCTATGTCGTAACGTTTGTGATTGCAATTGTATTTGAGAATTTGTCAGAGATTCTTAAAGCGCAGAAAGCGGATATACCAAATCTGATATTTGAAAGTATCTTGTATTTTTACATTGCATGCACGGTGCTTCTTGCAATCTATGTATTGCTCCGGCAGCAACAATTAGATTTGCCACATTGTATCGGACGAATCATATTTGCATTGCTTCGGGCAGTTGGCGTCTATCTGGTGTTAAATATTGCGGTTATCCTGATTCTTGAAATTATAGATGCATTGCTTGTGGATATAGATACGTTCAGAGTGGAGTTGAATATCCAGTTATTGCTGAGTGCACTTGCGTATTTCCCAACCTGCCTGCTTGCTGTCTCGGACACAAGCGAAGATAACGCGGCATTTACAAAGAAATTTGTATCGTATGTGCTACTTCCATGCGTGTGGATTGCGATGTTCGTGATATATCTCTATGTGGTAAAAATCTTCGTAACGCGGGAGATTCCGAGCAACGAAATCTTCAGTATCTGTGCAAGTCTTTTTGCAATCGGTATGCCAATCTGGATGATGGCATCCGGGTTCGTGGAGGAGAAGACTTCACGTTATGCGAAACTTATTTCTATTACGAAATATATTTATGCACCGTTTATCCTGCTTGAAATCTATTCGATGTCGGTACGTGTTATAGCATATGGACTGACGGAGCAGCGATATGCGGCAATCATGTTTATACTGCTTCAGATCATCTATATTCTGTGGAACCGGCATTATGAAAATCTGATCCTTGTATTCGTGGGATGTTTATTCATAGGACTTCTGCTTCCATTTGGAAATGCATCTTACCTGTCTTATCAGTCACAGAAAAACAGGCTTGTAAAGAATCAAACTTCGGATAAGGAAGTGGCTGCGGAAGCGTATGATTATTTGCGTGGAAATGCGTATGGCAGACGATATCTGGATAACAATCTTACCGAAGCGGAACAGGATGAATTACATAGTATGATGTATGATGGAGATGCGTATGGCAGTGACCAATGGAAATCTGTATATTTTTATGCAGATCCAATTGAAGAGAAAGGAATCATCATCGATGGATATGCAAAAATCTATACGATGACTGCACATTGGAACGAGGAAAGCACAATCGAAAACTATGAGAATAAAACGATTACAGTCGGAGACAGCGAATATAAGAATGTAGATTTTACTTCCTGTATTTCATATTATAAGAATCTGGAGGATAAAAGAGAAAATCAGAAGATAAACGAAAAAGACATAGTCTATGAAATACAAGTTAGTGATACAGAAAAGCTGATTATAACGTATATCAGTTTTGAAATCGATGATGAGCAGACTATGATAAAAAGAATGTTTATAAAGGGATATATGCTGACGAAGTAAAAAAATAACGGAGGATTAGAGAATGGAACGACATATTGCAGTACCATTTAGCGAAGAGGAATTAAAGGAGCTTCATGCGGGAGATTATATCTATCTGACCGGCACGATTTACAGTGCCAGAGATGCTGCACACAAGCGGATGTATGATGCCATCTTAGTGGAGCAGGAGAAACATCCGGAAGTAGAGTATACCGGTGCAAAGCTGTATGAGGATAAGATTCTGCCACTGGATATCACAGGAAATACAATCTATTATCTCGGACCAACACCGGCGAAGCCGGGACAGGTCATCGGTTCTGCCGGACCTACAACAAGCAGCCGTATGGATAAATATACACCGCTTCTGCTTTCAAAGGGGTTGAAGGGCATGATTGGAAAAGGTAAGCGCAGCCAGGCAGTGATTGATGCAATCGTCAAGGAAAAAGCTGTGTATATGGCAGCTGTTGGAGGAGCGGGCGCGCTTTTATCCAAATGTATCAAGGAGTCAGAAGTGATCGCCTATGATGATCTTGGAACCGAAGCAATCCGTAAGATGTGCGTCGAGAATCTTCCTGTTATCGTTGTAATCGACAGTGAAGGACACAATCTGTATGAGACGGCGGTTGCAGATTATCTGAAGGAGCATAATTAATATGGCAAAAAACAAGGTTAAAGTCGAATATGATGTAGATATGGAAAAGGAGCGCAGGAAGAAACAGCAGAAAAACGGAAAACCAGGATTTGCTATCCGCAGATCAAACATTCTTCTGTATGGGTTGCTGCTCGTTGTGGAAGTGTTATTTTATTATTTTCTGACACCGGCAATCAATGTACATACCTCTGGATTCTGGACATGGGTGATACTTACGCTTGCGGCAATTGGATTTTGCTCCTTTGATTTCAAGGGAACACGCATTACTAAAAAAGGCAATATCAAAGAAGCCGTTGGTTCAACAAAGGTGGTAATGGTTTCATTTACAGCAATCCTTGTGTTGATTGTAGGATTGATCATTGGTGGGCTGGCATCTTCCAAATTGATCCGTGCATCGAAATATGCAGGAATTATCAAGGTTGAGGATGGTGATTTTGCAACGGATGTACCGGAAAGTGAGAATATCAACAACATAGCACTAATGGATACGGACAGTGCAAGAATCATCGGTGATCGTGCGATTGGTTCCCTGTCTGATGTTGTCAGCCAGTATCAGGTGAGTGAGACATACAGCACCATTGATTATAATGGTGTGCCGATGAAGGTTGCACCGCTTGAATATGCGGGGTTTATCAAATATCTGAACAATAAAGATGCCGGAATTCCGGGATACGTGCTTGTTGATCCGGTCAAAAATGAAGCAGATTATGTGAAGCTTGAAAAACCGATTCAGTATTCTTCCTCTGCATATTTTGGCAAGAATTTGCAGCGGCATGTGCAGCTTTCGTATCCGACATATGATTTCAACGGATATTATTTTGAACTCGATAACAAAGGAAATCCATATTATATCTGTCCGGTATTAAAGCCGAATGCAGGGTTATTCGGAGCGAAGGACGTGAAGGGAATTGTGCTCTGTGATCCATGCAGTGGGGATTGTGAATATATGGATCTGGGTGATATTCCAAATTGGGTAGATCGCGTGTATGATGGTGATCTCTTATGTGACCGGTATAACTGGTATGGTATGCTGTCAGGTGGATTCATTAACAGCAAGATTGGAAATAAAGGCTGTAAGGTGACGACCGACGATTATGGTTACAAGGTGATGGGTGGCGATGTGTGGGTATACACAGGTGTGACATCCGTCAATGGAGACCAGTCGAATATCGGATTCGTGTTGATGAATTCAAGAACCGCAGAGAGTAAGTATTTTGCAATCGCAGGTGCGGAAGAACATTCCGCGATGTCTTCTGCGGAAGGACAGGTACAGAACCTCGGGTACACGTCATCATTCCCGTCTCTAATCAACATTGGAAATGTACCAACTTATATCATGGTGCTCAAAGATAATGCAGGACTTGTAAAGATGTATGCACTTGTCAATGTGGAAAAGTACAGCATCGTAGCAACCGGTGCGACACAGAAGGAAGCACTTGCAAGTTACCGGAAGCTGCTTGCCGAAAACAGCATCACGACAAGTGCAAACGATGTCAGCGAGGATACATTGAGTAAGAAGATTACAGTCACACAGATCCGGTACATCACAGTAGAAAATGAGACATATGTGTATATTACAGCGAAAGATCGTTCTGTCTACAAACAGAATTTTGCAGAAAATGAAAGCCTGATTAAGATTGAGGACGGTGATGTGATTACGGTTCATTATATGGAAGGTGATGATGGTGTGAATACGCTTCTTTCTTATGAATAAATAATTGATTGATATTTGCCCCTTGACATTTGGTGTGATATTTGATATTCTATTTTAGCGTGTTGACGCGGAACTAAATAACACCGATTGGTAAAATGTGTTTTTTAGGCATTGGAGATGTACTCAAGTGGCTGAAGAGGCGCCCCTGCTAAGGGTGTAGGTCGTTCGCGCGGCGCGAGGGTTCAAATCCCTCCATCTCCGTTTGTAGATTGCGGATGAAATATTTAAAATAGGTCTTGACTTGATTGGAATTATTTCATATAATCTACTTTGCGTTTAGATAGAAATAGATAAACGCTTTTGCATCATTCCTTCGGAATGACGATATATTCCTCGATAGCTCAATGGTAGAGCACTCGGCTGTTAACCGAGTTGTTGTAGGTTCGAGCCCTACTCGGGGAGTTGATAAGGAATTCTCCACTGCGTGGGTCCCCCCTTATGATATATGGCGCGATAGCCAAGTGGTAAGGCAGAGGTCTGCAACACCTTCACCGCCGGTTCAAATCCGGCTCGCGCCTCTCTATAATCCTTGATACAAGATGTATCAGGGATTTTTTAATTTGTGAAAACTCTGTGAAAGTCATTGACGGAGTTTTCCCTCGTGTTAAAATACTTCACAACTCGAAAAAATGAAGAAGAGTAATGGATATCAGAATCAGATATAAATCAGATATAGATATGGAGGATGTTTATGAGACGCAAATTGATGGATTTTATGCGCGGTAGAAATGGAACCGATCAGCTTTCCATGTGTATGATGTGGATTGCATGTATTTTAGTATTTATGGATATATTTATTAGAAGTAACATCTTAAGTACGATTGCATTTGTGACATTTATTTTTTCGTATTTCCGTATATTTTCAAAGAATATAAGCAAACGCAGAGATGAAAATACATGGTTTTTAAACAAGACATATAAATTACGCATGTGGGGCAGAAAAGAAAGAAGTCACATGACGATGAGGAAGACACATCATATATATCGTTGTCCGGAGTGCAAACAGCGGATTCGTATTCCACGCGGAAAAGGGAAGATTGAGATACGATGTCCAAAATGCAGTGCACGATTTATAAAGAATAGTTAATATTAGTAGCAGGAATCGGAGGTGGGGACGATGTTTGGATATGTGACTGTGAACAAACCGGAGATGAAAGTCAAAGATTATGAACGGTATCGCATGTATTATTGTGGTGTCTGTCATGCACTCCGAAATACGGATGGTGCGATGGGACAGATGTCACTTACGTATGATTCGACGTTTGCCGCGGTTCTTCTGACCGCTTTATATGAGCCGGATACGCAGATGAAAGAAGCAACGTGCATGGTGCATCCGGTTGGAAAGAAAAAATATCTGGAGAATGAGGTTATACAGTATATTGCAGATATGAATCTCATTCTAACCTACTACAAATGTCTCGATGACTGGGCGGATGACCGAAAATTCACCAGACTTTGTTATAGCAGTTTTATACGGAAACGTGTGCGCAAGATCGGTCAGGTCTATCCGGAGAAGTTGGCGAAAATCCGGGAGTCTCTGCGGACATTATCTGCCTGTGAGAGAAAGAATGTGACGAATCTGGATTTGCTTGCCGGAACCTTTGGTGATATCATGGCAGAGATCCTGGCATATAAATCGACACGCGGAATTGACTGGTCGGAGGAGTTGCGGAGACTCGGATACCAGCTCGGCAAATTCATCTATATTCTCGACGCATATGATGACGTACAGGAGGATATCGAGAAGAACCGGTTTAATCCATTAAAGGAGTTATATCATGAGCTGTCGAAAGAGCAGTTCGACAGTTATGTGAAGGAAATCCTCATGATGATTGCTACTGATATGGCGAAAATCTATGAATGCCTGCCAATCGTCGAAGAGACAGCCCTCCTCCGCAATATTATCTATTCCGGAATCTGGGTAAGGTTCATGACGAAACAAAATGATATGGGAAAGAAGTAATTTGTGAAACAATTCATAGAAGTGGGTATAGTTTGCACATGAAACATAATTCTAAAGCAGACCGTTGAAGCACGCTGGTACTTAATGAATGGCAAACTTGTTTGTCATGAATTTAGTACCATTGCGTGATGAACCGAGCGAGAGCATGTCTGCGTTGAATATGTTTCATGTGTAAACTGTACCACAGATGTATATATGTTTCACAGTTACTGATTGAGAAAGGAATTAGTATGAAAGATCCGTATGAAGTTCTGGGACTTCCGCATGGTGCCACAGAGGAAGAAGTGAAAAAAGCATATCGAAATCTAAGCCGCAAATACCATCCGGATGCCAATATTAATAATCCAAATGCCGCACAGGCAGAAGAGAAGTTTAAGGAAGTGCAGGCAGCATACAAGAGCATCATGGATGGAAATACAGGTTCTTCGTATGGTGGCAGCAGTTATGGTGGGTTTGATGGATTCGGAGGATTCGGTTCGGATGCATTTCGTCGTGCCAGAAATGAAGGCGGTGGTATGAGTCAGGATGAATCGCATCTTGCTGCGGCACAGAATTTCATTATGAACCGGATGTTTACAGAGGCACTTCGCACATTGGAGGATATAGACGACCGCACAGGCAGGTGGTATTATCTAAGTGCAGTTGCAAATTTAGGTGCCGGAAATCAGGCAACGGCGATGGAGCATATCGATCGTGCAATCGCGATGGAGCCGAATAATATGGAATATAAACAGATGAAACAGCGGATGCAGGGTGGCAGCAACTGGTATGTGCAGCGAGGCATGGGGTACGGAATGCCGGATGTGCGATCCGATAACTGGTGTATGGATATGTGTCTGTTAAATTTGCTGTGCAATTGTTGTACACCATGCTGACTATAAATTTAAGGGGAGAAACGATGGAAAGAATCATTTTGGCATCACAGTCTCCGCGCAGACAGGAAATTCTGTCGCTGGGAGGATATGAATATGAGGTGTGTGTTTCTTCGGCGGAGGAGCAGATTCCACCAGCGGAATTAGAGAATCTGAAACCGCAGGAACTGGTCGAAAGACTGGCACGTGTGAAGGCAGAGGATGTGTACTGTAGAATTTATAATCAGGATATGGAGCAATCAGGCATCAATGATGAGCAGATAGCAGATTTTGTGGATGAAATTACCGTGATTGGTGCTGATACCGTAGTTGCAGTGGATGGACGTGTGCTTGGAAAACCAAGGACAGAAGAGGACGCGCAGCAGATGTTGGAATTATTGTCAGGGCGTACGCATGATGTATTTACCGGTGTGTGTATTTTATGGACCAATCCGAAAACATCGCAGCAGATACAGGGCAATATATTTCATTGTCAAACAAAAGTGACCTTCTATCCGATGACAGAACAGGAAATCAAACAATATGCAGCAACCGGAGACTGTATGGATAAGGCTGGTGCTTATGGTATCCAGAGTGGTGCTGCAAAATATATTCAGGGAATCGAAGGGGATTATCTGAACGTGGTTGGATTACCTTTGTCAAAAATTTATCATGTTTTGAACGAGAAATTATCAAATCTTACAATAAATTTATGATGAAAAAAGATTGATAATAGATAAAAATAGAAAAAATAGACAAAAATATAGTCATTGTGACTAAAAAAAGCTAAAAATATTGTTTGTTTTGCCATTGAAAAAATATTTAAAAGTGCTACACTAATACATGTAGCAACAAGTTGGGTTGTTGCTTGATTTTCGCAATACAGCGTCATAGCTTTGTACAGGGGGAAGGGATACGAAGTGTGATGTTGTTATATACACGTGAGCATCAGAGCTCGAAGTTATGTGAAGGTCTTGTTACGTGTAGCAGTGGTATTTCCTTGTGTGACAAAAGAGAGGGTGTTGCATAAGGGAATATCATCCATGGAGGTTACGAAAAGAGTCTGCCGGGCAGGCTCTTTTTTCTTGCAGAGAAATGTCTTGGCGCGTATAATAACTATAGGAACAGCGAAATTTACAGGGAAAGCAGGATATACATATGTGGGGTTTTCACACCGTAAAAGTAAAAGATAATAGTCGTCGTATGTTTGATTTATGCATGCGTCGTGCACAGAGTATTGGGCGTGCGGATTATGTCCGTACGGATGGACGCATGGATTTGGCACATACATTTCGTACAGATCTGCTTCATTTTCTGATTTATCTGGCATATTCAGATGGTTCGATAAATAAAGAAGAAGTTAAATATATCAATCTGTTATTTGGCACACAGTTTGATGAGAGGATGATACGGGATTATGCTGATCGCTGGGGATTGCGTACAGAGAGTATACGGGATCATGCACCCCGGTCATTGAATTCTTTTGTCCGTTCCAATATCGGTGCAGAGACCGGTGAGATTTCGGATGGATATTATGATCTGGTGCAGTTATATGTCACAACATTTAATTATATTGGAAATGACCTGATTGCATGTAACGAAGAGGTAGCAGCATCTGAAATACAGGCACTTTCTTCCTATATTGAACTGATTACGCAGGAGATTGAGCGTGTGCGTGACGATATGGAGGAATATAAACCGACGATCGCATTTAAACCGGGAAGTAAAGTCAAGCAGGAAGAACGACCAGATTATTCGTATTGGTCCGATACATTTGAGACACGACGAACGAAGATTTCCACACCGGAGCATCCTGCGGAAGATACATCGATGGAAAGAGAAGATAGACGTACAGCTACAGAAACGGAAGAGACTTTTCGAACACAGGATGCCGCAGAGGCAGGAAAATCATTCCGCATGCGGACGGAACAGCCGGCTGCACAGACACTGTCTGATCAGAAGGAACGAAAAAAAGAGTTTAACACAGAGATAGATATACAGACACTTTTAAAACAGTTGAATGATCTGACGGGCATGCAGAGCGTTAAAACAGAAATCAATAACATGATCAATCTGTTGAAGATCTGTAAGATCCGTGAGGAAAATGGCCTGCAGACGCCTCCGGTTACGAATCATATGGTATTTCTTGGCAACCCCGGTACCGGTAAGACAACAGTGGCAAGAATTCTTGCAAAGATCTATCATGGCCTGGGAGTTCTTTCCAAAGGACATCTGGTGGAAGTGGACCGGTCCGGGCTTGTTGCGGGATATATGGGCCAGACAAGCGAGAAGGTAACGGAAGTTATCGAAAAAGCGAAGGGTGGTATCTTATTTATTGATGAGGCGTATGCCCTTGCAAATGGACAGCAGGGTGATTTTGGACAGGAAGCAATCGACATCCTGAATAAGGCAATGGAGGACAATCGTGAAGATCTTATTGTCATTGCCGCTGGTTACCATGATGAAATGCAGGATTTCTTAGATGCGAACCCAGGACTTCGTTCCCGTTTTAACCGGACAATCGAATTCCCGAATTATGATGCGGCTGAGCTGGTGGAGATTATGAGCAATCGGGCAAAATCACTGGATTATACATTGACAGATGATGCGGTGCAATATGTTCAGGATACATTTACGCGGATACTGGCATGTCCGCCGGAGAATTTCGGTAATGCACGTTCTGTTCGTAATTATCTGGATCGTGTGATTCACAATCAGGCAAATCGGTTGATTGCAGAGAATAATTTTAAAGAGGAAGATCTGACGAAGCTCACACTTGCAGATGTGCAGTCAGAAAAATTGGAATAACATGCATAAGCAATGGATTAAAGACGGACTAAGTGAATATCTGCAGGAAAATCATGCTATATGGCATATGCCCGGGCATAAGCGAAAGGCGTGTTATGGAGATTTTCAGGACTTGTTTCTTGCGTGGGATGTAACGGAAGTACCCGGAACGGATGATCTATATCTGCCGGAAGAATTTATCAGACAGTCACTTGACATGTTAAAAGAAATCTATCGGACCTGTGGCACATATTATGTGGTAAATGGCGCGACCGGTGGAATGTTTTCTGCGATTGCGGCATGCACGAAGCCGGGAGATACAATCCTGATCGCAAAAAATTGTCATAAATCTGTCTATAATGCGGCAGCAGTGATGCAGAGACAGACGATATATGTGGAGCCGGTATGGAAAAAAAAGGAAGCGTCTGACTGTGCATTTACAGAATTTATAGATGGCTGGATTGATGCGGATGATATCGAGAGAATCTGCGAGCTACATCCGGAGATTACAGCAGTCGTAGTGACATCACCGACATACGAAGGTGTCATATCGGATATTGCAGGTATCGCACGTGCCGCGCACGCACATCATGTACGGGTGATCGTGGATGAAGCGCATGGTGCACATCTGCCATTTTTAAAACCGGAATATTCGGCAATCCGTATGGGAGCGGATGTCGTTGTACAAAGTCTGCATAAGACGCTTCCGGCGATGACACAGACGGCAGTGATTCATGTCTGTACAGAAGAACTGGTAAAACCGGTAGAACAGGCGTTAGAGGTGTTCTTAAGTTCATCACCATCTTATATTTTCATGCTGAATATGGAATCAGCAATCTGTTATATGGCAGATCACGCATTTACAGACTATGAGAATAACCTGCACAATTTTATAGATAACTGTGAAACAATTGAGACGCAATCGAGCATCCATATATTGAAGAAAAAGGAAGTGCTGGCTGCCGGGGCATATGGTTATGATGAAACGAGACTTGTATTTTATGCTTCGGTACCGGGTCCGGAACTTCTTGAGATGCTGTCTGAGCAGGGAAACATCGTTTGCGAGATGGCGGGCAGAAGACATGTAGTGCTGATATCAACGGTGCAGGATACAAAAGAAGATTTTGAAAAATTATATGATACGATACAGAAACTCAGCGGTATTTCAAATGGGGAAGTGAGTCCGTATGAGGCATTGTATGACAGGCATACAGCGTTGGTCAGATTGATAGGAACGCGGGCGAAGGAACCGGTTTATGTATATCCACCCGGAAGCTATATCGTAAATACAGGGGAGATTTTTACCGTGGAGATAGTCGAAAAACTTTGTTCCTATCAGGATGCAGGACTTCATATTCGGGGAATACATCAAAAAAGAAAATAATCAAAAAGTCAAAAACTATAATGGGGAAGAAAAAAATAAGCAAGGAGAAATAGAATGAATATACTGGTATGTGATGACAATAAGCGGGATTTGCAGAATGCAAAGCGCAGGATAGAACAGTTTGGAAAAGAACAATATGTAGAGCTGAATATATATATGCTTTGCAACGTAAAGACATCGCAGGAGGTTATGACAGTAGCAGACAAGCATGATTTGGATGTCGTTTTTTTGGATATTGATATGCCATATATTTCTGGGGAAGCGATAGCAAGGGAATTAAGTGATCGGTATCCGTCGATTAAGATTATATTTTATTCGAACCGGGATGAACGGATATATGATATGTTGAAATATAAACCATTTCGATTTATACCGAAAAAAGATCCGGAGAAGATTAATGCTGCGATGATGGACCTTATGCAGCAGATGATGATAGATGGTCAGTTCTTGATTGAAAAAGGAAAAAATGAGACCATGAAAGTTTCGGTTGAAGAAATCATGTTTATAGAGGTCGTAAAACATCAGCTTATCTTTCATATGATAAATGAGGATATTGAGACAAGGGGCAGCATGTCAAAATGTACAAGAGAGTTGTGGGAGTACGGTTTTTTACGGGTACATGTGGCACATTTGGTAAATATACGGTTTATAAAGAGAATAGACAAAAAAGAATTGTATATGGAAAATGGTACATGCATACCAATTGGAAGCAGTTACAAAGAGGAGTTAATGAAAAACTATAAGATTTTATTGGAGCGAATTTGGTATGGGCAGTCAGTTTGATGTGGTGGAAAATAGTGCAAATATAGTGGATGCTTTTTTGGCGGGCGTCTTTTTAACCATTATGCTGGGGAAAAAAAAGAAACTGCCGGTATGGGGAAATTTGGGAATCGGATTTGTGCTATGCATAGCGAATTGTCTGCTGCAAACGATATTTTTGGATAGCCCCGCAAATATCTGTATCTATATCGGGTTGGGATTCGTATATGCGTTAATCTGTTTAAACGGAAAGTTGTCCCAGAAAATATTGACGGTCGCAATATGGAATGTATTATTTATGTTCTGCGAGATTGGATATGCAACGCTATACCGGATGTTTAATCAGAACAGCAGCCAGGATATCTGGCAGATGAGTCAGGAACAGAAGATACATTATCTGATAGGAATTAAGCTTCTGGTTTTGCTGCTTTCTGCAATTGTGGTGTTTGTACTGAAGAAAGTACAGCTTAATTCGTCCATGCTTATAATGAATGTTGTCGTTTTTGTCATTAGTATTGTGATTGGATTCATTCTGGATCTGATGTTGGATTATAATTATCTTGATAAGAGCGGAAAAGCAGCTATTGGGATTGCTATGCTCGGAATTGTGATGATCAATATATTTGTATATATCGCAACGTTTCAGATCAGTAAGAATCAGAAATTGTTGATGGAAAACCAATTGCTTCGGATGTCACAGGAGGAACAGAAGGAGAGCATGGAACGGATGCTGCAGCTCCAGGAGAAAAATAAGATCCTTCGGCATAATTTGAGACATTATTTTACATTGTTTCAGGAATTGCTTGCTTCCGGGAAGACAGAAGATGCTCGGAGATATGTAGAAGAAGTGTTGAATACGAAGCTTAAGGCAGAGGGCGTCTATATGACCGGTGATGAGATTTTAGATGCTGTGCTTAATCATTGTGACAGCATTTGCAGACAGAAAAATATTCCGTTTCATGTGGAGGTGAGTGCACATCTGCCGGAGGGACAGATGGAATTTGCCATCGCATTGCTGAATCTTCTGGAAAATGCAATTGAAGCTGAAGAACAGGAAGAAGAAAAACTGATTGAGCTTCAGATATATGAGAAGGTCGGCTTGCTGTTGGTTACAGTTCGAAACCGGATCAGTCATTCTGTTATGGAGGAAAATCCGGAACTTCGTACGAAAAAAGCGGATGCAAGCATCCATGGACTTGGGAGAAAGAGCGTGAAAAAACTGATTCGAGATATGGAAGGAACTTTCTACGAAGAAGAAAAAAATGGCTTTTTTATATCAAATATTGTCGTATAATGAAAAAGTGTGCCGTTTAAATGACCAAGTATGCCAAATGTCTTGAAAAAATTCATAAATCCGTTATTGTTAGGTCAAGAGATGAGAACAAGGAGGAATTCCATGGAGCGTCTTGCATATGCAATAACGGATTTTTTATTGCGGCGGGGAGTAATAAAAAAAGAAGAGTCAGAGATTTATGTATACGGATATGCGGTTATTCTTGAACAGTTTGTTCAGGTGCTTGGATTTTTATTATTAGCTGTTGTATCCGGAACAATTATGGAGACGACACTGTTTTTATTATTCTTTCATTTGTTTCGAAGCTGCTTTGGAGGGTATCATGCCGACACATCCCTGTTATGTCTGCTTATCAGTTATGGTGGATGGATGCTGGTGATGGTGCTTACGAAGAATGTAAGTGCATGGACTGAGATTCCGGTGATACTCTGGGGGGTGTTGGTTTTGGATGCGTGTGTATTTGCAATGCTTGGACCGGTTGCACATGCAAATAAACCTTTGACCGTACAGCAGAAAAGACGTAATAAGAAAAAAGGATTCTTATTGTTAGGTATATGCTCATTGTTCGCATTTCTTGGGAGATCATGTGTGTTTGCTGGCACTGTGTATATCGGAACCGTTACATTTGTAGCAGTGTTGGCAATCTTAGGAAAAAGAAAGGTAGGAACAAGGTATGAAGAAGATTGAGAAGCTTATCGCAAAGATCGGTTACAACACTGCAAAGAAGACAGTGAACAGTGCATCTGTATGGCATGCACATCAGGTAAAGGAGCCTGCAAGTGCACGGACCCTTCTGATGAAAGAGATAACAAAGTAGTGTAAGATACAGTAAGGACAGGGCATCATATCATATCAATGTGCCCTGTCTTTTTGTTTGCATTTTAAAAATCTGTATGATAGAATAAGGCAACTGTGTAGAAAAGGAGGACACAGAACTCGAAAGGTAAGAACCTTAGCGCCTGGTCCCGGGTGGACGGAATAAACTTGGGATGACGAGGAGAAACGTGATCGAAAGATTCGGCGGATGCGTTTCCGCACCGACTGAGTGCGTATACAGAAAAAAATATGCGGGTAACTGCAAAACAAAGTTCTGTAATCAGTGATGGAATCATAGAAAATTAAAAATAGAATAGAGGTAGATATTATGTGTGGAATTATTGGTTTTACGGGGAATGAACCAGCGAAGGATATTATCATCGGCGGCTTGGAACGGTTAGAGTACCGGGGATATGACAGCGCAGGATTAGCACTATTGTCGAACGATCAGATTCAGGTGCGCAAGCGTACCGGAAAGGTAGAGGAGTTACGGAAGCTCTGTGCAGCAGAGAAAATGCCTGCTACCTGCGGAATCGGTCATACAAGATGGGCAACTCATGGTGGGGTAACGGACGTGAATGCACACCCACACCGTGTCGGAAAGGTTGTACTTATACACAATGGTATTATCGAGAATTACCGTCAGATCGTGACAGAGTACGGACTTGCAGACCAGCTCGTATCAGAGACAGATTCTGAGGTTGTTGCAGCACTTATGAACAAGTTCTACGAGGGTGATCCGGTCAAGGCAATCAAGAAGACGGTGAAGGTACTGTCCGGTGCGTTTGCACTTTGTATTATGTTCCAGGATATCCCGGATACGATTTATGCGATCCGGAACGTCAGTCCGATGGTTGCTACGTCCTGTGAGAGAGGTTCGGTCATTGCTTCCGATCTGACCGCATTAATCGAGTTTTCAAAGGAATATTTCGTAGTACCGGAGTATCACATTTTGACACTGAAGAAGGATGGTATCGAGATTCAGGATTTGAAAGGGAATAAAGTAACGCCGCAGATGCTGACTGTAAACTGGGATATCACAAGTGCGCAGAAGGGCGGGTACCCATTTTTCATGCTCAAGGAGATCTATGAGCAGCCGGACGCAATCCGCAACACGATTGCACCACGTATCAACGAAGAGCTTCCTGATTTTACGGAAGACGGAATTGATGATGCGATATTTAAGAATTGCAAGCGTATTTCTATTGTGGCCTGTGGTACAGCAATGCATGCAGGTATGGTTGGAAAGCATCTGATTGAGAAGAAACTCAGGATTCCGGTGCATGTAGATTGTGCTTCCGAGTTCCGGTATAAAGATCCGATTATCGATGAGGAGACTTTGACAATCGTACTTTCCCAGTCGGGGGAGACGATCGATACATTAGAGGCGTTGAAGCTTGCGAAAAATCGTGGCTCCAAGGTGCTTTCTATCGTCAATGTAAAGGGAAGCACGATTGCAAGAGAGAGCGATTATGTTTTATATACACATGCAGGTCCGGAGATTGCAGTTGCATCGACGAAGGCATATACGGTACAGGTGGCAGCGATGTATCTGATTGCATGCCGGATCGGACTGGTGAAGGAACTTATCACAGAGCATGATGCAAAACGTTTCATGACAAAGCTTACAAATGCATCAAATATCGTAGAGGAAACTTTGAAATGCGCCGATGATATCAAGCGCGTGGCGGATCATATCAAGTTTGCAACAGACACGTTCTATATCGGAAGAGGTCTGGACTACACGATGAGCTTAGAAGCGGCACTGAAGTTAAAGGAAATCTCTTACGTGCATGCAGAAGCATATGCGGCAGGAGAACTCAAACATGGAACAATTGCGTTAATTTCTGAAAATGTTCCGGTTATTGCACTGGCAACGCAGGAGGATGTCTACGCGAAAGTCATTTCCAATATCCGTGAGGTAAAGGCTAGAGGTGCGTATGTTGTGCTTGTCAGCATGGATGAGGAAGTGAATGATCCAAGTATCTGTGACCAGCATATCCGACTTCCGAAGATGGATAGCGAATTTACATCCTTTGCAACGGCGGTTGTATTGCAGTTGGTTGCATATTATACATCCGAAGCAAAGGGATTGGATGTGGATAAACCGAGAAATCTGGCAAAATCCGTTACAGTTGAGTAATTAATGTAAGATATACAACCCCCATTCATGCTTTTGTGCAGAATGGGGTGTTGTGCTTATACTAAAGAATTTTTATATTGTAAGGAATGAAAAAATAGGATGAAAGATCTGACAAAAGGCTACCCGGCAAAGGTGATTATTTTATTTGCCATACCGATGATATTTGGCAGCATATTCCAACAATTATATAATATAGCAGACAGTAAGATAGTAAGTACATTTGTTGGCACCGAAGCATTTGCAGCCGTTGGTGCCACAAGTGTTGTATCGAACACTTTAATCGGATTTTTGAATTCCCTGACACTTGGATTTGCGATTCCGATTGCAAATAGTTTCGGAGGAAAGGATTATAAACGTATGCGGCGCATGGTGGCCGGTACTGTGTTATTGACGCTGGCTGGTGCAGTTGTGCTTACCGTGTTAATCTTGCTTTTGATTCCTGCGATCCTGAAACTTCTGGCAACACCGGAAGATATTATGAA